>NZ_CP109501.1:300000-600000 GCF_036231985.1 Streptomyces sp. NBC_01426 | reverse complement strand
TACCCGCACCTCACCCCGTACGTCTTCTCCCGCACCCTGTCCCGGCTCGACCCGCCGTGGAGATCGTGTCCACGGATCCGGTGGCGTTCGTCCGCGACCTCAAGCGGCGGGACGGGGCGGGCATCTGGCTGTGCGGCGGCGCGGATCTGGCCGGGCAACTGCTGGAGGAGATCGACGAACTGATCATCAAGCGCTACCCGGTCGTCATCGGATCCGGGATCCCGCTGTTCCGCGCGCCCTTCCTCCCGGCGAGCTTCACGCTGACCGACTCCCGCGTCTTCAACACGGGCGCGACCCTCACCACCTACTCGACCTCCTCGACACCTCAGAAGTGAGTACACACATGTTGTTCCGTTCCACGACCGAGACCGACCTCGACCGCGTCACCGCCGTGACCGTCGACGAACCCGTCGGCTGGATCCCCGCCGACCGCTACCTCGAAGAGCTGAAGGAGGGCATGTACAGGCCGGAGTGGACCTGGATCGCCGAGGACGGCGACCGGATGGTGGCCCGCGCCCTGTGGTGGGGTCATGCGACCGGCGAGCACCCGCTGGCCCTGGACTGCCTGTACGTCGACCCCTCGGTCCCCGACCGCGCGGCGGTCGCGGCCGGGCTGATCACGGCGGGGCTGCGGGCCTTCGCCGAACAGGGCGCGACCACGCCCCCGCTGTACAACCTGACGCTGCCGACCGGGTGGCGCCAGGACCCGGCCGTCGTCGCCGCCCTGGAATGGCGGCGCGAGGCCGCCCGGGCGGCCGGGCTCACCGATCAGGTGGAACGGCTGCGCCTGGAGTGGACCCCCGAGGCCGGGCTCCCGGTCTCCAGCGGGCGTCTCACGTTCACCGAGGGCTCGGACGAGGAGTTCCTCGACGTGTTCCGGCGGATCGCGGTGGGCAGCCTGGACGGCGAGACGCGCCGGAACCTGGCGTCCATGGGAGCCGAGGCCACCGCCCGCGAGGAGGTGGACTTCTACCTCGGGTGTCCGGGCGAGCGTTCGTGGTGGCGTCTGGCGCGCACCCCCGACGGGCAGGTCGCCGGGCTGGCGCTCCCCTCGGCGACGCCGTACAACCGCAACGTCGGCTATCTGGGCGTCGTCCCCGAGCTGCGCGGACAGGGGTACGTCGATGACGTGCTCGCCGAGATCACCCGGGTACAGGTGGAGGCGGGCGCCGAGCTGATCACGGCCACCACGGACACCGACAACGCGCCGATGGCCGCCGCGTTCGCCCGGGCCGGCTACCGGACCACCCAGACCCGGATGATCTACTCGGTTCCGGAGGCCTCGCAGCCGGCGTCGGTGGGTTCGCCGGAGGCTGCGGTGGGTTCGCCGGCCATGTCGGAGCGTTCCGGGGCGGCGTCGGCCGCGGCCTCATGAGTCGTGTACCGGGGCGAGCAGCGCGGCCAGTTCGGTGCGGGAGCCGACGCCGAGTTTGGGGAACGCGCGGTAGAGGTGGTGCCCGACCGTGCGGGGGCTCAGGAACAGTTGCGCGGCGATCTCCCGGTTGCTCGCGCCGGCCGCCGCCAGCCGGACGACCTCGCGTTCCTGCGGGCTCAGCAGGCTGATCGGGCCGTCCTCGCGGGTGGTCAGCCCGGTCTCCCCGCCCGCGGCTCCCAGCTCCGCCCGGGCCCGGCCGGCCCAGGGGCGGGCGCCGAGCCGTTCGAAGGCCTCCAGCGCGGCGCGCAGTTGGTCGCGGGCGTCGATCTGGCGTCGCAGCCGGCGCAGCCATTCCCCGTAGAGCAGCGCGGTGCGGGCCCGGTCGTAGTCGCTGCCGTTCTCGTGGAGGGCCAGCGCCGCGGTGAAGTGTTCCTCGGCCGTGCGGTCGGGGCCGGTCAGCGCCTGGCAGCGGCGGGCCAGCGCGGACAGGGCCGGCTGGCCCAGGGCGGTGGCCCATTCCCCGAGCAACCGGGCCGGTTCCTTCGCCCGCTCCGGTCGCCCGGCACGTCCGGCCGCCTCGACGAGGTCCGCCAGCAGGGGCAGGCAGAGCAGCGGACCGGCGGCCTTGTGCGGCGCCGAATCGAGTCGCTGCGGGGTGGAGTTCAGGGGTTCCGGTGCGGACTTCAGCGACCGTGCGGGCTCCAGTGATTGCGGCGCGCAGTTCTGTGGTTCCGGTGCGGAGTTCAGGGGGTGCAGCGCCGATTCCAGGGATTCCAGCGCCGCCTCCGCCCGTCCCAGGCCGAGTTCGAGCACGCCCAGCGCCCACAGGGCGTCCGCCGTGCCCCGCCCCACCCCGCGCGGTCGCGTGTACGCCAACGCCTCGGCGGCCAGGGCGCGGCCCTGTTCCTCGTCGCCCCGTACGGCCGCCGTCATCGCCAGCGCGGCCCGCAGGTGGGCGGCCCGGTGGGCCAGGTCGTGGTACTCGGCGAGCCGCAGCCCCTCCGCGGCGTGCGCGGACGCCTCCTCGTGGCGGCCGAGCGCCAGTTCCGTCTGCGCCAGCAGGTGGAGCGTGGTGGGCAGCCATCCGCCGATGCCCTGCTCCCGGCAGTGGGCGACGGCTCCGGCGGCGGCCTCCCGCGCGGCCGCGTGGTCGCCGGTCAGCTGACAGTGGATCCCGGTCATCAGCCGGTCCATGACGCCGGTGTCCGGGTCCCGGCAGTCCTGGGCGAGCGCGCGCAGCGCGTCGAGCGCGCCGGGTACGTCACCGCCGAACAGCCGGGCGGGCACGGCCAGTACCGGCAGGTCCGGTGCGCGGGACGCGATCTCCTCGATCAGCGTCGCGTCGCCCGCGGAGAAGGCGGCGTGCACCGCGTCGGTCAGCAGCGAGGCGACGGTGTCCGGGCGGTCGGTACCGGTCAGGTCCGCGCTGTCGAGCAGGATCCGGGCGGCCGTCTCCGGGCTGCGGAAGCCGAGTTCGACGACCGCCCGGGCGCGCGCGAAGTCCGCCGCCACGCCGGGGTCGTCCAGCGGCAGCGGTACCTCGTCGGCGAGCGCGCCGCACCGCTCGTCCTGTCCGGCGTCGGCAGCCCGCTGGGCCGCCCGGACCAGGCGGCGCGCACGGGGACCGGGATCCGCGGTGAGCTGGGCGGCCCGCTCGTAGGCCGCGGACGCGGACGCCATCGCCTGTCGGCTCCCGGCCCACTCTGCGACCCGTTCCAGTTCCTCGGCGACCCGCTCGTCGGGGCCCGTGGACGCGGCGGCCAGATGCCAGGCACGCCGGTGCGCCTGGCCGGCGTCGCCCAGCGCCCGCGCCAACGCCCGGTGGGCCGCGATGCGCCGGGCGAGCGGGGCGCCCTGGTAGGCGGCGTACCGCACCAGCGGATGGCGGAAGCGCACCACCGTCCCGGACACGCGCACGAACCCGGCGCGCTCGGCGGGTTCGAGGTCCTCGACCGCCGCGCCGAGCGGTTGAGCGGCCCGCAGTACCACGGTGAGATCCCCGGAGTCGTCGGCGGCGGCCACCAGCAGGACCGCCTGCGCGGCTTCGGGAAGCCTTCGGATCTGCTCCAGGAAGCCGTCCTGGATCCGGCTCGGCAGTCCGGCGCCCTCCTCGGGGAGCGCCAACGGGCCCAGCCGTCCGGCGCGCTGGGCCGGGGTGAGCGCGGCCGACAGCTCGATGAGGGCGAGCGGGTTGCCGCGGGCCTCCTCGATGATCCGGTCCGCCACGTACGGCGGCAGTCCCGGCAACAACTCGGCGGCGTCCGCGCGTTCGAGACCTTCGACGTGCAGCCGGGGCAGTCCCTTCACGGCGGCGCCGGGCGCCCCGTCGCGGACCGCGAACAGCATCACGACGCCCTCCGCCCGCAGTCGGCGTGCGGCGAACGTCAGCATGTCCACCGACGGCTGGTCGAGCCACTGCGCGTCGTCGACCAGGCACAGCAGCGGGCCGCCGGACGCGGCCTCCGACAGCATCGTGAGTACCGCGAGGCTGACGGTGAAGGGGTCGCGGACCCCGTCGGCGGTCAGCCCGAAGACGGCTCGCAGGGCTGCGGCCTGCGGTTGCGGCAGGCCGTCGACGAGGTCCAGTACGGGCAGGAACAACTGGTGGAGGCCGCCGAAGGCCAGTTCCATCTCCGACTCGATGCCCTCCACGCGCAGGACGCGCGTCCCGTCCGCCCGGTCGGCGGCGTGGTCGAGCAGCGCGGTCTTGCCGATCCCGGCGTCGCCGTGCAGCAGCAGGGCGCCGCTCTTGCCCTGACGCGCGTCGACGAGCAACTGCTCGATCCGTTCCCGTTCCGCGTTCCGCCCCCGCACGATGTGGCCCCTGTTTCCCGTTCTTCCCGCGGTCCCGTGGTCTCTCCGCCCGGGGTGTGGGAGTCATTGTCGCTGGTCAGACGTTCCGCCTGCCGTTCCGGGTCGGATGCCGGCGGTACGCGTGGTTCCCTTGCCGAAGGCGGCGGGCACACGGCGGGACGTCGAGGCACACGGGGCGGATGCCACCGGCCACCGGCCGGCGGGGTGTTGCTCAGGGCTTGGTGGACGTGAGGACGCCGATCTTGTCGATGCGGTGTTCCGGGTTGTTCTGCGCGTCCCGCCAGTGATTGCCCGCCGCTTCGTCCTCGGGCGTGAGGCACGTGGTCACGGTGATCATCGCCCGGCTGGGCACGGCGCCCGGGGAGCCGGGGACCGCGGCCCGTTGGGCGTCCATGGAACCCGGCGACCGGAACGAGGTCGTCCGTGTCGCGGTGATGGTGTACTCGTACGTCACGCCGCCGGCGGTGACGTGGACCGCCGCGCCGTTCGGCAGTGCCGGCAACGCCCGCAGGGGCCCACCCGCGACGATGCGGTGGCCCGTGACGATGTAGTTCCCCACGTCGCCGGGACCGACCCCGCCGCCGGGCCCGTGGGGGCTAGCCGCCGCGCCCTGGTCCTGGATCCGGGTGCCGGGCGCGTCGTCGGGAGTCCCCTGGTACGGGACGACCGTGAGCCCGGACACGCCGATGGCGGGGATGGACAGGACGGCCGTCTGGATGGCGGTGACGGCGCGGCCGGGTGGTGCCGCCGGTCCGGAGGTGGAAGCGGGCGCGGCCGGCGCCGTCATCAGCACGGCGAGGGTGGCGCCGGCGAGGACCGCCGGCGCGGCGCGCAAGGCTGGGCACTTGGGCATGGCTACATCCGTGGTTCAGCGGGCCGCACGGGGCAATACCGGCCCGGGTGGCCCTTCCAGCGTTGCACAGGGGAGTCCGCGCGGCAGCCCGTGGGATGGGGGGCAGCCGGTCGCCGAAGGCCGCGGCCCCTCGTGGCGGACCGTGCGCGCAAGAGTGCACGGGCGCACGGGCGCGCGGGCGCGCGGAGCGGAGCTGGCCGAGGAGGGCCTCGGTGATGAGGGGCAGCCCGGCCCGCTGCGGGAACTGTCGGTCGATCAGGTGCCTGACCAGCGCAGTGTCGATGGACGGGCGGGCATCCGGCGGTGTCCCGATCATTGGGGCGGCTCCGACGATCGGCCGGCTCCGTGCGGCGGGCTCCGTGCGGCGGGCTCCGTGCGGCGGGCGGCGGGCGGCGGGCGGCGGGCGGCGGGCGGCGGGCGGCGGGCGGCGGGCGGCCGAGACCAGGACACTGCGCCGCGGCCGCCCCTGTCCACCCGTTGATCGGCGTCCGCGGCCGGGCGGCTCCGTGTCAGCCGTTGGTGTCGAGTACCTCCCGCAGGGTCCGGGCGAACTCCTCCGGCGCTCCGTGTTGCCCGTACTCGCCGCCCAGGAAACCGCCGTGATCGCTGGGGAACAGCGCGAGCGGGGTCCGCAGGCCGGCGGCGGTCGCCGCCGCCGCGCGGGCGGGGAACTGCTCCCCCGATTCCTTGCCCGCCGCCACCACGATGCGCGTGGGGGCGGCGCGCAGCGCGGTGAAGTCGGGGCGGTGGGCGGTGCAACCGCGCATGTTCTGACCCAGCAGGGGGTCTTCGCGGGAGCCGTCGTCCTCGGTCGGCAGCCCGAAGTCGGCCGGGGAGGGCGCCGGTCGGTCGGTCCAGTCGTCGGGGAGGGGGCC
Source organism: Streptomyces sp. NBC_01426 (assembly GCF_036231985.1). GTDB lineage: Bacteria > Actinomycetota > Actinomycetes > Streptomycetales > Streptomycetaceae > Streptomyces. Next base: position 594,083 of record NZ_CP109501.1, on the reverse strand, counting down.
CTGGTGGGAGACCAGTACGAAGAACTTCGCCATCGCCGGGCCCGTTCCCTCGCGCAGGTACGTCCGGTGGATGTCCGCGCAGGCGGCGAGCGCCGCTTCCCGGTCCGGGAGCACCCGGGCCAGCGGGGGCTCGTGCGCGATGAGGGTGTGTACGAGGTCGCCGTGTCGTTCGACCAGGGTCAGCGCGTTGACCGCGCCGCCGCTGCTCGCGAAGACGTCCACCGCTCCGACGCCGAGGGCCTCGATGACCCGGCGCAGGTCGTCGGCGTGCTCCTCGGGGCTCGACTCCGCGGCCCCGTCGGTGCGCGCGCTGCGACCCACGCCCCGAGGGTCGTAGGTGACCACGGTGCGGTCGGTGAAGTGCGAGGCCAGGGTCCGGAATCCGTCGGCGCCCATCGGGGATCCCACCAGCAGCAGCGCACGCGGCTCCCCGCCCGTGCTCTCGCCCGCCTCGCCGCCCTTCCCCGTCCCGGTGTCGTTCCCGGTGCCGTTCCCGGTGTTGTTCCCGGTGGTGGGCCGTCGCACGTCGAAGCCGAGGGTGGCGCCGGTCGCGTCGAGGGTCCTGGTCTCAAGGTCGGTCATGTCGTCCGTCTCCTGCCGTGCGGGGGTCGTCAGGAAGAAGACCGCCGGCGCCGCGGAAACTCATCGGTCTCCCGCGAAGTCCCTGAGGAAGTCGGGGATGTCGTCGCGGGTCGGGTGGTTGGGCAGGGGTGCCGGTTCGTCCTGGAGGAAGGCGTCGATGACGGCGGCGGCCCGTTGGTCGTTGTCGTCGAGACCGTTCCACATGTGGTGGCCGACGCCGGGCATGTACTGGGTGCGTCGGATGCCCGGGGTGTCGGCCAGGATCGCGGTCGCCCACTCCCGGAGTTGGGAGGAGCACGCGGCGATCATCAGCATCGCGGGGGTGCGGGAGCGCCTCAGTTGCGGGGCGATGGAGGGTGAGTCCTTGATCGTCTGCTGGACGCGGAGGCTTGCGGCCGGGCTGAAGGAGAAGGTGCGCGCGGTGTCCTCCTCGGGGATGCGGTGCGCGTCGCGGGCGCAGTACGCGGAGGCGGTGTCGCTGCCGAGGTCGGCGGCGGTGAACGCGTTGACGCCCTCGGCCTGGCCCACCAGGGCGCTGTCGGGGCCGAGGAGCCCGAGCCGCATCAGTCCGAACGCGGTCGCGTAGCGCGGGAGGCGCGTCGAGCGTGGTCCGGTCACGGGCGGTGCGGTGTCGCGCGCGGACGGCAGGCCCCGGTGCCCCGTGAGGCGCGCGGTGGGGCCGTCCATCGGGCCGGGCTCCGCGATGACGGCGCGGTGGACGCGCGGGGCGACGTTCGGGTCGGCCAGGGCGCGGGTGAGTACGACGGCGCCCGAAGAGAATCCCAGGACGTCGACGCCGCCCTTGCCGAGCCGGCCGAGGAAGGCGTCGAGGTCGCGGACCGACCTGGAGATGGAGTACTGGTCCATGGGGAGCAGATCGCTCCGTCCGCCGCCGGCCTGCTCGTAGGCGTGGACGTCGTAGCCCTGGCGGGCCAGTAGTCGCAGGAACCGGTGGTCGAGCGTGGAGATGCCGCGCACGGGTCCGCCGTGGAGGTACACGAGCGGCACGGGTCGTCGGATGGCGGAGTTCGCGGGCGGGTAGTGGTAGACCGCGACCCGGCTGCCCGTGCTCAGCGTCCAGTGCTGCACGGCCACGAACGGCAGCGCCGCCGGTACGCGTCGCGCCGTCGCCACGGTCGGAACGCACACGGACGCCGTCAGCACCGCCGCGACGACCACGGGCAGGAACGGTACGCACCGGGCCCGCCAGGCGCGGCGACGCCCGCGCCGCAGGGCGGCGGCGACCGCGACGGCCAGGGTGGCCGACCACGCGACGAGCCCCGAGGCCGCCCCGTCGGTGAGGACGATCAGCGCCAGGAAGACGACCACCAGGGCCACGACGGCGGCGGCTGCCGCGAGCACGCGACGGGCGCAGGCGACGAGGAGGGCGGGGCGTAACGCGGCGGGGCGGGGGGCGAGCTGCGGGGCAGCGTGCGATGTGGACTGTGGGGTGGGCTGTGGCATGGGTGTCCCCCGGGAGGTTCGTGATGGCTCCGGACAGTTTCAGAACGACGTTTCAAAACAACGTTACCAGCGCCGGTAGGCTGTCCCCGTGGGTAGGCCGAGAACGAACGACGCCGCGGTCAAAGAGCGGCTTGTGGCATGCGCGACCGAGATGTTCGCCACCCGTCCGCGGGAGTCGGTCACGGTCCGCGCCCTGGCCGCCGCCGCCGGAACGTCGACGGCGGCGGTGTACACGCTGTTCGACGGCAAGGACGCGCTGATCGGCGAGGTGCGCGACCGGGCGGTCGCCGGCCTGTTCCGGGACCTGTCGGCGGTACCGACCTCCGACGACGTCCTCGCCGACCTCTACGCGCTGGCCGCCGCGTACCGGCGCTGGGGCGCCGAACACCGCCATCTGTACACGGTCCTGTTGGGCGGAGCACAGTCCTTCGACCCGTCGGGGGCGGTGGGCACCCGCGACCCGGTACGGCCGCTGGTCGCGGCGATCGACCGCGCGGTGGCGGACTCCGTCCTCGACGGCGAGGCGACCCTGATCGCCGTCTCGCTGTGGGTGACCCTGCACGGGCTCGTCACGCTCGAGCTCGCCGGAGCCCTCGACGCCGCCACGGCCGAGAGCGCCTTCGCGTCCACGGTGCGGGCGGCGCTGCGCGGCTGGGCGACCCCCGAGGCGTTCGGCGGGCTCCGGCGCGGCGACCCCGCATGATGAGGCGGCAGGACCACCCGACCCGGTTTCGGAACCCACTGACGACGATGCGAGAGGCGAGGAAGAGTCGATGACGTTCACAGAAGGCCTGCGGGTGAAGCTGGCCGCGGACACCAGGCTGACCGATGCGATCGAGGTGTCGGGGCTCGTCGTCGGGTTCCTGTCCCTGGCGGCGGATACCGAGGGGACCGTCGAACGGGTGGTCGAGGACCGGCAGGAGACCGAGGGTGTCCGCGAGTACGAGCGGCTCAAGTCGCTGCTCGACTCCTTCGGCGGCCAGATGCCCGCGGAGAGCCGGAAGCAGCTCGAAGAGAAGGTCGGCTCCCTGGAGCCCGAGTGGGTCGCCTTCCAGCAACAGGGCCCCCGGGTGACGGTGCGCGTCCGCTTCGACAACGGATTCATCCTCGACGACGCGGACGCGGCCGTCTTCACCCCTGCCTGAGCCGCGGCGACGCCCGACTCCCTCGCCGATCCCGCCCCCGAACGCACCGTGAGCGACCTGTGAACGCCCCTGTCCACGCCCCCGTGAGCATCCCTGTGAGCAACCGATGACCCGCGACCTCTACAACGTCCGGTACGCCTCCGCCCCCACCTCCGCGGAACCCGGCCCGACGTCGACACCGCTGACCGACGACGAGGAACACCGCGCGCGGACGACCCTGTTCCACGAGCTCGGCGACACGATCGCCGCCCAGGGCTGGGTCCGTTTCCCCGCCCACTCGCCCGAGGAGCGCCGCCGTCTCGTGGACGTCGCACGGCGCCTCGGCGCCCACTGGGGCCTGGAGGTGTTCATCGAGGCCGAGGACCAGTGCGCGATGCGGCTGTACGTCGCCGGGTACGAGGCGGTCACCGGGCGGGAGCAGGGTGCCGGGTACGGGACGGCCGAGGGGCACGGGGCGGCGGCCGGACACGGGACCGCGCCACAGGGCTGACCCCGATCGGCGCCCACGGCCCACCGCCGGCGAGACCCTGCGGCCCGCGCCGATCGACCGGACCGCGCCGCCCGAAGCCCGCGCCGATCGACCGGACCGCGCCGCCTGACCGGCCCCCTCCACCTGGCGCCCGTGGCGGGGCACCCGCAGCATCGGATCATGGCCGACAGTGGCAAGTGGGCGGGGCCGGCGGGACGGGAAGCCGCGGCCCGTCACCTGCGCCGGGGCGTGGACGTCGTCCAGGACGTGAGCCGGCGCGGCGCCGAACTCCCCTGGCGGACCCTCGTGGCCTCGCTCGTCGTCCTCGCGGTGGTCTGCGGGGCCGGGATCAGTCTGTACTTCGACGAGCGCGACACCCGACAGCAGACGGTCGTCATCGGCCCCGAACAGGCCCCGGACCGCTTCGACGTCGACGCGGACATCCAGCTCACCGACCCCACGCTGCACCAGATCACCCTGCGGCTCACCGTCACCCCCGTCGGCCGCTACGAGGGCCCCGACGGCTACCCGACCCAGCCCCTCACCCTCCACACGAACACCACCGGGCAACAGGCGCTCAGCTTCGCCCCGGGCAGCGGGCTGTGGATGCGTGACATCGACCTGCCGCTCGCAGGCGGCACCTCGTCGGACTATCCCTTCGACCGCTACGCCGCCGAGTTCGCCTTCGCCGCAACCATCGGCGACTCGCCCGAGCGGGTGCCGCTCGTGCTGTGGTTCCACGACAGCGACCCGTACTTCACCTACAAGCCGGGCGCGGGCTCGTACCGGAGCCAGTCCGTCCACCTGCTCAGCGAGGTGAAGCGCTCACGCAGCACCTTCATCCTCGCCTGGTTCATGATCGCCGCCATGTGGGCGGTCGCCCTCGCGATCGTCACCGCCTGCTGGCTCGTCGTCGGCCAGCGCCGCGGCCTGTTGTGGCCCGCGCTCGGCTGGATGGCCGCCAGCCTCTTCGCCCTCGTCGGGCTGCGCAACGCGGCCCCCGGTTCACCCCCCAACGGCTGCCTGCTCGACTACCTCGCCTTCTACTGGGCCGAGGCCCTCATCGTCCTCAGCCTCACCGTTCTCGTGTTCCAGGGCATCCGCATCGAGCACCACCACGGGGGCCCCGTCACCGAAGGCCGACGGAACGGGTCGACGCGACGCACCCGGTCACCGCGCACGCGCACCGTCCCGGCCGGCCTCCGCCGTCGCCGCGACCGCTCCTGAGCCGTGGTCCGGTCGGCATCGCCCGAGTCGGGCATCGTCGGGCGGGGCATCGTCGGGTCGGGCATGGTGCGGACAACGACCGTCCGTCGGTCGGCGCGGGGCTCCGGCGCGGTCAGCAGAAGGACGTGCCCGACGGCGGGACGAAGGTCGCGGCGAGGGTGCCTTCGGCTTCGACCTTCACGTCCATGGCGCCGCGGCCCGCCGCGGTGAAGGAGGTCGGCATCTGCAGGTCGTCGGGAAGCTCGTCGATCGCGATGTCGTGCCCGACGTGGACGACCGACAGCGAGCCGCGGCACCCCGTCGAATCCGGCGGGACGCTGCCCTTGGCGATGCCGTCCCCCGGGCCGACCGAGAGGGACGGGCGGTCCATGAGCGTGTACCGGAACGCGTACGTGGGTGCCGTGGGGGACGTCCGGGACGAGCCGGCCGCGTCGCTCGCGCGGGTCATGTCCACCCAGAAGCGGCTGAGGCGCACCTCGACCGCCTCGCACGGACGCTCGATCTGCTCCGGGCGGAAGTTCAGCCCGTCCCCGTCGATGGTCAGGGCCTTGCTGCCGTAGGAACCGCTGGTGCTCTTCAACCCGGCGAGGTACCGGCCACGCTTCCCCGCGTCCATGGCCTTGGTGTCCACGCACTGCCCGCCCGCGTCCGCCGGGGCCGGAGTCGGGGAGGGACTGGAGGTCCGGGACGGGGACGGGGACGGGGTGGCTGTCGGGGAGGGGTCGGCGGACCGGCTCGCGGGGGATCCGGAGGCGGCCGGTGCGCCCTCCGAACAGCCCGCGACGGCGAGTAACACCAGGGAGACCACCGGAAGAACGGGTCGTGTCGAGCCGCGACGCATGTCTGCTCCAGCCGTGAGGACGGGGGATGTCGTGCCATGGGCCGCCATCGTCGCAGGAGTGGGGGCGGTCGTACGTCGGTACGCCGAAGCCGGTTGGCGGCTCAACTCCCGCCCCCTGCGCCGCGGTCGAACACACGGGCCGCCGACGTCAGGAGGGCGGCGAAGACGTTGCCCTGGCCCGCCCCCCGCCCCGGGGGGCCGTGTCGCTCAGGGGCGGGTGGCGGGCGCGTGCTCGAAGGCGGCGGCGACCGCGAGGAAGGCGTCGTTCTCCTCGGGGGAGCCGATCGAGACGCGGGCGCCGTCGCCCGCGAAGGGGCGGATCGCCACGCCCGCCTCCGCGCAGTGTCGGCCGAAGTCCAGGGTGCGTTCGCCGAGCGGAAGCCACACGAAGTTGGCCTCGCTCGGGGGCACGGGCAGGCCTTGGGCCAGCAGGGCCTCGCGGACCCGTTCGCGTTCCCGGGTGGTGGTCTCCACGCGGGCCATCAGTTCGGCCTCGGAGCGCAGTGCGGCGATCGCTGCGGCCTGCGCCACGCTGTTGACGCTGAAGGGGAGGAAGGCCTTGCGGATCGCCTCGATCGTCTCGCGGTGGCCCACCACGTAGCCGATGCGCAGGCCGGCGAGGCCGTAGGCCTTGGAGAAGGTGCGCAGGACCACCACGTTGGGCCGGCCGGTGCGGAGCGCGAGGCCGTCGGGGACCTCCCGGTCGCGGACGTACTCGTGGTAGGCCTCGTCGATGACCACCAGGCAGTCGGCGGGCACCCGGTCGAGGAAGCTTTCCAGTGCGGCCGCGTGGACCACGGACCCGGTCGGGTTGTTCGGGTTGCAGACGAAGATCAGGCGGGTCCGGTCGGTGATCGCGGCGGCCATCGCGTCGAGGTCGTGTGCCCCGTCGCGCAGGGGGACCTCGACGGGGGTGGCGCCCGAGAGGCGGGTCAGGATCGGGTACGCCTCGAAGGAGCGCCAGGCGTACATGACTTCGGCGCCGGGTTCGGCGACGGCTTCCAGGAGCATCTGGGAGACGCCGACCGAGCCGCAGCCGACGGCGATCTCGTCCTCGGCGACCCCGAAGCGCGCGGATATCTCGGCGGTCAGCGCGACGCAGTTGTTGTCGGGGTAGCGGTTGACGTCGAGGGCCGCCTCCTCGATGGCCTTGACCACGGCGGGGAGCGGCCCGTACGGCGACTCGTTCGCGGCAAGGGGGTACGAGCGGCCCTCGGGGGAGCGCACCGGCGGACCCGGCTTGAAGTTCACGAGTCGGTCGAGCACCGGGCGGAAGGTGGGTTCGGGCATGCGTGTTCTCTCCTTGTGGTGGTCGTCGGCCGGTCGGCGCGTGCCGTCAGCCGCGTACGGCCTTGCGGAGCGGCACGTCCGGGTCGGTGGCCAGGTCGAGGTCGAGCCGGCCGGCGTCGGTGATGAGGCGGCGGCCCTGCACCAGGTCGCGGGGGCGGTCGACGGTCAGGATGGCCTCCAGCCGGTCCCCGGTCAGCCACAGGACCGTCCAGGCGGGGTTGTCGGGCGAGCCCCGGAAGACCATCCGTTCCGCGGCCGGGTGGTGGCCCGCGTACTGGACCATGCGTCCGAACTGTTCGGACCAGAAGTAGGGCACGGTGTCGTGGGCGGCGTCGTGGCCCAGGAGCGTGGCGGCGGCGGTCTCGGGGGCGTTGAGGGCCGCGTCCCAGTGTTCGACGAGCAGCCGTCGGTCGTAGCGCCCCGACCACCAGGCGGCGCAGTCGCCGACCGCGACGACCTCGGGCCGGGAGGTCCGCAGCGCGGCGTCGACGAGGACGCCGCGCCCGACCTCGATCCCGGAGCCGTGGAGCCAGTCGACGTCGGGACGTACGCCGATGCCGGTGACGACGACGTCGGCGGCCAGGAACTCCCCGTGGTCGAGGGTCAGTCCGCCGTGGTCGACGGTGGTGACGCGCACGCCGCACCGGAGGTCGATGCCGGCCTCGGCGTACCAACCGGCGGTCAGCGCGCCGAGTTCCGGCCCGAGGGCCTCGGACAGCGGGGCGGCCGCGGCCTCGACGACGGTGACCCGGCAGCCCTTCGCGGCGGCGGCGGTCGCGACCTCGGCGCCGATCCAGCCGGCGCCGACGACGGCCACGCGCGCGCCCTCGACGAGTTCGGTACGCAGTGCCAGGGCGTCGTCCCGGGTCCGTACGACGTGCTGGGGGCCGTCGCCCGGCAGCCGGACGGGGCTCGCTCCCGTCGCGAGGACCAGGGCGTCGAACTCCAACGGGCCGCCGGTCGTCTCCAGGATCCCGCCGGGCCGGTCGGCGTGCGGTCGCAGGGCCTCGGCGCGGCGGCCGAGGAGCAGGGTGCAGCGGAGCTTGTCCCAGTCGGTGGGGAAGGCCGTGTCGTCGGTCTCCCCCGTCAGGACGCCCTTCGACAGCGGGGGCCGGTCGTAGGGGGCGTGGGTCTCGGCGCCGACGAGGGTGAGGTCGCCCTCGTAGCCCTGTGCGCGCAGCGCTTCGGCGGTGCGCAGGCCGGCGAGACCGCCGCCGACGACGATCACATGGCGCATGGTCGGACCTTCGGTTCTCGGGCGGTGGTGCCGGCGGCCGCGAGGGCGGTCGCCGGGGGTCCCGGCCGGGTGTCCGGCCGGGACGTGGGGCGGGGCGTGGGGTTCACTCGATGTCGAGCGCGTGGAGCATGGGGCGGAGCTTGGCGCAGGTCTCCGCGTACTCGGCCTCGGGGTCGGAGTCGGCGACCAGTCCGCAGCCCGCGTACAGGGAGGCGGTGTCGCCGTCGAGCAGGGCGGAGCGGATGGCGACCGCGAACTGGCCCTGGCCGGTGCGGTCGGCCCAGCCGACGGCTCCCGCGTACCAGCTGCGGTCGAGTCCCTCGTTGTCGGCGAGCCAGCTCAGGGCCGCCTCGCGGGGGTGGCCGCCGAGGGCCGGGGTGGGGTGGAGGCGCTCGACGAGGTCGAGGATGCCGGCCGGGGAGTCCTCGGCGAGCCGGCCGTGGACCTTGGTGGACAGGTGTTGGACGTTGGCGAGCTTGACCACGCGGGGCGGGGTCTCGGCGTCGACGTCGGCGCAGGAGTCGCCGAGCGCGTCGCGGAGCATCTGGACCACCACGTCGTGCTCGTGCTGGATCTTGGGGCTGTCGACCAGTTCGCGTTCGTGGGCCTCGTCCTGTTCGGGCGTGGCGCCGCGCGGGGTGGTGCCGGCCAGGCCGAGCGCGTGCACGGTGCGGTCCTCGACCCGTACGAGGTACTCGGGGGTGGCGCCGAGGAAGGTGCATCCGTCGTGGTCGACGGCGAAGACGGTGGTGCCGGGGTTGGCCGTGCGCAGCCTGCGCACGGCGTCCGGTACGTCGAAGGGCGTGGACGCGGTGACGCGCAACTCGCGTGCCAGGACCACCTTCTCGAACCCGCCGGCGCGGATCCGGCCGGTCGCGCGGCGGACCAGTTCCTTCCAGTCCTCGGCGGCCGGCAGCTCGACGGCGGTGTGGGCGCGGCCGGCCGGGGCGGTGGGCAGGTCCCAGGCGGGCTCGGGTTCCCACAGCAGGCAGGTGTCGGCGAAGGCGGCGAGTTCCTTGGCCCGCTGTTCGGGGTCGTCGTCGGGCGACAGGGCCGCGTTGAGGCGCAGTTCGGCGCGGGCGGGGGTCTCGGCGGCGCCGCGGGCGGGTGTCAGGCCGCGGATCTGCAGCGCGGGCACCCACATCAGGGCGTCGGGGAGGCGGCTGCCGCGCGGGTCGGCGGCGGCGAAGGCGAAGCCGCCGATGGCGAGCGGGCCTTCGCCCGATGCCGTGGAGGGGTCTGCGGCGCCGCCGCAGACCGGGTCGCGGACGAGTTCCGTCCAGCCGGCGCGGACGCTGTCCACCCGGTCGGCGCCGTGTCCGTCGAGGTCGTGGGCGCTGCCGAAGGCGACGACGGAGCCGCCGTCCCAGGCGGATTGCCACAGCAGCGAGCGTGTCGTGTGCAGGCGGGCGCGCTGCCAGATGTCGACGGCGGAGCCGAGCGAGAGGGGCTTGGCCCAACTGGCGAGCGTGGGGCGGCCCGTGTGACGGGCCCGGTCGGAGGCGAGCCGTAACGTGGCGAGCAGGCTCTCCAGGTCGTGGTGGTCGAGGGCGCGGCCGTACGGAGCGGCTTCGACCGGCGGGGTGAGCGCCAGGGTGGCCGCCGGCGCGGCGACCGCCGGCGCGCACGCCGGTTCGGCCGCCGGGGCGGTGCGGGAGTCCGGGGCGGTGCGGCTGTCCGGCACGGTGAGGGAGTCCGGCACGGTGAGGCTGTCCGGCGGGGTCAGGGACTGTGGCGCGGTCAGGGAGGGGGTCGCCATGCTCAGTACACCCCTTCGATGGCGGTCGGGCCGCCTTCGACGGTGAGCGGCTGGACGTCGGCCAAGCCGTCCTGGGGGTACTTCGACGTCGGGGTGACGCGGAGCACGGAGTCGCGCTCCAGGGTCCACGGCAGCAGCAGGTCGCGGGAGACGAGGCTGATCCGGGCCTGGCCGCGTTCGCCGTAGCCGACCTGGGTGTCGGTGCTGTCGGGGTCGACGACCGTCACCCGGCTGAACGGGTGGAACGGCACGAAGACACAGCGTTCCTCGTCGGGTTCGCCGGTGCGGGGACGCTGCGGGGCGATGCCCATCATGGTGTTGCCGTACAGCCCGACGACGGTGGCCTGCGGGAACAGCTCGTCCTCGAAGACGCTGAGGGTCTCGGGGCTGACGCTGGTGCCGGCCCAGATGATCCCGCGCACCTTGTCCTGGACGAGGTCGAGGAGTTTCTCGTCGGCGGCGATCGCCTCCAGGACCGGCGGGGTGGCGAAGAGCACGGAGACGGGCTGGGTGGCCAGGATGTCGTGGGCCTGCGCCAGGATGTGCTTGACGTAGCGGCCCGCCTCCTCGGCGCGGCCCTGCTTCACGCTGCTCTTGACCCAGCGCGGGTCGAAGTCGATGTAGTGGCAGAAGGTGCCGCGCTGGTGGGCCAGCAGGCCGACGGAGCGTCCGACGATGTGCGGGCCGGTGGGGCCGATGTGCAGCCAGTGGCCCTCGCCCTCGCCGGGGATGCCGTGGTCGGCGAGGACCTCGCTGACCCACAGGACGCCGTTGCGGCGCGATCGGGATTCGACGATGCGCTTGGGGCGGCCGGTGGTGCCGCCGCTGTCGAACACCTGGAAGTCCCAGCCCTCCCGGCCGATTCCGGCCGGGACGAGCGCGTCGACGGATATGTCCCGCCATTCCTCGCTGACGTCGGGGAAGAGGGCGAGGTCTTCCCAGGTCTTGACGTCCGTCAGCGGGTCGAAGTCCAGCGCCGCGGCGCGCTTCACCCAGTACGGGGAGCCGGTCGCGGGAGAGAAGTGCCATTGCATGGCGGCGCGGATGAACTCGTCCGGCGCGAGATCGGCGGTGAAGGGCTCGGCGGTGTCGTCCAGCATGTTCTTGTCTCCAGGAGGGGGCGGGTCAGACCGAGGCGAGGGAGTGCGCCCGCGTGGGCGCCATCGTCCGGCCGACGGCTTCCACGACGGGCGTGAGCCGGGTCATGACGTCGGCGAACTGTTCACCACTGAGCGCCTGCGCTCCGTCGCACATCGCGTTGCGCGCGTCCGTGTGGACGTCGATGATCAGGCCGTCGGCTCCGCAGGCCGCCGCGGCCAGGGACATCGGCGCGACCAGGTGGGGCTGTCCGGTGCTGTGACTGGGGTCGACGATCACCGGCAGGTGGGTGAGCCGCTTCGCCTCGGCCACGGCGCTGAGGTCCAGGGTGAACCGGGTGCTGCGGTCGTAGCTGCGGATGCCGCGCTCGCACAGGACGACGTCGCCGTTGCCCACGTGCAGCAGGTACTCGGCCGCGAGCAGCCACTCCTCGATGGTGGCCGACATGCCGCGCTTGAGGAGGACGGGCCGCCCGGAGGCGCCGGCCTCGCGGAGCAGCTCGAAGTTCTGCATGTTGCGGGTGCCGATCTGGAGCATGTCGCTCTCCTCGGCGACGAACTCGACGTCCTTCGGCGTGACGACCTCGGTGACGACGGGCAGGCCGGTGCGCTTGCGCTGCTCCGCGAGGAGGGTCAGGCCCGCGAGTCCCAGCCCTTGGAAGCTGTAGGGGGAAGTACGCGGTTTGAACGCGCCGCCGCGCAACATGACCGCGCCGCTTCCGACGACGGTGTCGACGGCCGCATTCATCTGGGTCACGTTTTCGACCGCGCACGGGCCGGCGATGACGACGAATTCCGGCCCGCCGAAGACGGCACTCGCGAGGGCACCCACCCGTACGTGGGTATTTTCCGGCCGGAAGACCCTGCTGGTCAGTCGCTGCACGCCCGGGACCACGACGACGCGCTCCACAGCCGGCAGTTTTTCGACAACAGAAATCAATTCGGAAGTTCCGGTTCCCTCACTGATGAGCATTGAGGAATCCATTACCGAACTCTCCATGGCAGACATTCCATGGACGTGAAGTCTTTCCTTCACGGATTCAATCTCTTCACGCGTGGCGTGCGGACGCAATACCACAATCACGATGATGCCTTCCATGGGATCAATCGCCGGGATTTCGCACTTCAGATTGCGGCGAGGCTAGCGCACAGATATTTGGACGAGCAACCCGCTAAAAATGGAGGCTACTGCTCCGTAACTCGTTTCAAGACAGTGGGCGTTCATGGCCAGAAACGTTCGTAGACAACGGGGTTGGGGCCCACACAAATGGAAGGGTTAAATCCATAAAGAAATGCCTGGCAGGCTGTAGTCCGGCCCCCCGCGCTGTGGTAGAAAGTCATGCCGCGGTGAAGGCGACAGCACACCCGGGACTTCCCCCTTTGGTCACTTAAGCGACATGGCTCACCGCCATTGCCTCGCCGACCGCTGTGCTAGCTTCCGCAATGTTCCCGCGAGAGCGGGAGCCGAGATGTACGCCGCTTGATCAATGGAGTAGATCGTGAAGATGATTGACATTAGCCAGGGCTGGCACGAGGGCATGCCCTCCTACGACGCCCCCTGGTACCCGAAATTCGGGATCCGCCGGGCCATGACCCCGGAGACGGACCCGGCCAAGGGCGGGCGGACATTCTCGGATCTGCAGATATTCCCGCACAACGGGACACACGTGGAGTCCGGCTACCACTTCTTCGAGGACCGCGAGAAGATCGACGAGGTCCCCCTGGAGACCTTCGTCGGCCGCGCGTGCGTGGCCGATCTGTCGCACAAGCGGGATCTGGATCCGGTCACCGGCGAGGACCTCGAGGAGGCGCTGCGCGACGTGTGGCAGCCCGGCGACCGGCTGCTCATCCGCACCGACCACCCGAACCGCTACCTGGGCCGCGAGGACTACTGGGACAAGCCCCCGTACCTCACGCTGTCGTCGGCCGACTGGATGGTCGAGAACGGCGCGACGCTCGTCGGCATGGACTGCATCACCGAGCGCCCCGACGACCGCAGCGGCCAGGTGCACCGTCGTCTGCTGGCCGCGGGCATCCCGATCCTGGAGAACATCCAGAGCCTCGACCAGATCACCAACCCGATCGTCCAGTTGATGGCGCTTCCGATCAAGGTCGCCGGTGTGGAGGCCGCCCCGTCGCGTGCCGTGGTCTTCGACGGATGGCAGTTCTGAGGCTCCCCCAGCCCCGAAACCGCCCGCAGGCACAGGGAGTTCGCATGACCGGCGGGTCCACGGCCGACGCCTCCACCGGGGCCGGGGCCGTGGGCTGCCCGCCCCGGGCGATCCGGACGGCCGGTCTCGCCCGGCCCGTACCCGAGGAGTTGGTCTGACATGACGCTCGCCATACCCGTGCTCCGGGACGGACGGGAGCGGACCTCCCGGGACACCCGCGTCCTGAACGGCGTCGACGGCGTCCCGCTCGCCACGGTCCACGAAGCGCCCGCCCTGGTGACGAGGTTGACCGTGAAGGCCATGCGCCAGGCGCCGCGCATGGCACCCGACGAGCGCCTGGCGGTGCTCGCCAAGGCCGGTGCCCTCTTCGGCTCGGCCACCCTGGGCGGGGTGACGCCCGAGGAGTACTGCCGGGTCCAGGCGCTGGCCTCCGGTGTCCCCGTCGATGTGGCCCGGCGGACGCTCGGCCGCATCGGCGACGACTGCGCGCGGCTCGGCGAGGTCGTCGACCGGCAGGCGCCGGTCGGGGCCGGTCGCACCGCCCGCTGGGTGCGCCGCGGCTCCGTCTTCGGCGTCGTGGCCCCCAGCAACCACCCGGCCACGCACGGCGCGTGGCTCCAGGCGATCGCCATGGGCTACAAGGTCCTGGTGCGCCCCGGGGCGCGCGACCCGTTCACCCCGCTGCGGCTGGTGCGGGCGCTGCTGGAGGCCGGTCTGGAACCGGGTTGGATCAGCCTGCTGCCCGGTCCCCACGCCGCCGCCGACACGCTCGTGGAGACCGCCGACCTGTCGCTGGTCTACGGCAGCGAGTCCACCGTGGCCCGGCTGCGCGGCAACGACCGGGTACTGGTCCGCGGCCCCGGCCGCAGCAAGATCCTCGTGGACGGTCCGCTCGACGAGGCGACCCTGGACCACCTGGTGGCCGAGATCGCGGCGGACGGCGGCGTGCGCTGCACGAACACCACCGCCGTCCTCACCTCGGGCGATCACCGGGCATTGGCCGAGGCGCTCGCGGAGCGGCTGGCCGCGCTCCCGGCCCACCCCGTCACCGACGACCGCGCGGTCCTGCCCGTCCGCCCGCGGCGGGAGGGGGAAGGCCTGCGGGCGGCCCTCGACCTGGCCGCGGCGGGTGCTCCGGACCTGGTCGCGCGTCACCACGAGGACGGTCCGCTGCCGCTCGTCGCGGCGGACGCGGTGGCGCTGCGGCCCGCCGTGATGTGCGTGGACCGCTCCGACCATCCGGGGTTGGCGACCGAACTCCCCTTCCCCTGCGTGTGGGTGGCGCCCTGGCGGCGCTCGGAGGGGGTGGGTCCGCTGGACGACTCGTTGGCCCTGACCCTGCTCACCGACGACGCCTCGCTCGTCTCCGAAGCCCTGGAGTCCCCCGGTGTCCGCACCGTGCTGCACGGCAGGGTCCCCGGCTGGTGGAAGGACCCGTTCCTGCCGCACGACGGGTATCTGGGGCAGTTCCTCAAAGAGGCACGTGGTTTCGCCGCGTCGTCGTGACACCCGCGGGCCCGCGCCCGGCCTTCCCCACGGCAATTCCGAACGTTCTGAGGTGACCGACATGTTTGCTGCCTGCCCTGACATCCCCATCGTGGTGCTGCCCGCGAACAACCTGGTGCGGGCCGCCGCCCGACCCGCCGAGCGGGTCGAGACGGCCCTGACCGCCGCGATCGAGCAGCTGACGCAGCTGCACGCCGCGCTGCTCGACCCCCGGGGGGCGAGCCCGGCCGCGAAGGCGGCCATGGACGCGGCGGTGGAGGGGGTCGGCCGGCTCGCCGCCGAGGCCCGCGTCGCCCCCATGGACGCCGCGGCGCTGACGCCGATCGTCCCCAACCACGAGTACTTCGGGGTCAGGACGGCGCCGATCGACGACGCCCGCCTCGTCTCCGAGGTGACGACGATCGTCGCGCGGGCGCTCACCGATCTGCGGGTGGCCCGGCTCGACCTCAACGACCAGGCAGCCGTGGTGCTGTCGATGGTCCGGATCCTGCGCGGTCTGCTCGCGGTCGACGGCGCCCCGGCCGCGCCGGGGTCGACCGGCGCGGAGGCGGCCGAGGTCGGCGCCCCGTACGTCGTGGGCTCGGACGAGCTGACCCGATGGGTCATCACCCACCACTTCTACTTCGTCCTGAACCTCGCGGCGGCCGACGCCGTCTCCCGGGCGATCACCGCCCTGAAGGCGATGGACCGCGACACCGCGCTCGCCGCCGTGGAGGAGGCCATCGTCCTCGTGCGCGGTTTCACCGCGGCGATGCTGCACTCCGGGGACATGTCGGCGGCCTGCTACGGCGCCGTGGTCCGGCCCACGATGGCCGCGCCCGCCTGCCCGGTCGCGCTGACCGGCCGTACCCAGCCCGAGCACAAGGCCTTCCGCAAGGCGATGCGGAACCTGATCAAGGTCTCCGCCGAGCCGTTCGCGAAGCTGGCCGCGACGGATCCGGAACTGGCCGCCGCGCGGGACGCGTTGCTGGAGGCCGACCTCCAGGACATCGAGAAGCACGTCATCGTCACCGCCAAGCTCGTCGGTGACGACCGCTCGATCGTGCAGGGCGAGGACTCCGAGAGCGCGATCGCCGTGCTGCGCACGATGCGGCACGCCCGCGCGGAGTCGTACCGCGACCTGATGCGGTTCGGCGACACGGTCACCCTCATCGGGGGCTGACCCATGGTTCCCACGACACCGCTCCCCCTGGAAGGTTCCGAGATGGCTCCGCGCATCGCCCTGCTGGGCGGCCGACCGAGTGTGTTGAAGTCCGCGTCCGACCTCGGTTGCGACGTGGTGCTGATCCAGACGCCGGGCGTGTACGACCCGGAGGCCGCCGCCGCGTTCTGCGTACAGGTCGTCGACACTCCGCTCGTCGACCAGGAAGCGGCGGTCGCAGCCGGTCGCAAGGTGTTCGCCGAGCAGCCGGTGGTGCGGTTCTTCTCGCCCGCCGAGCTGGGGCTGGTCGCCGCCGCCCGGTTGAACGAGGAATTCGGACTCGGCGGCAACTCGGTGGAGACCGTCCGGCTGCTCAAGGACAAGGCCGCGATGCGGCGACGGCTGGCCGAGGTGGGCCTCTCCCCCGTCCGTTTCCGTGTCGTGGAGAGCGAGGCGGAGCTGCTGGAGTTCGTCACCGAACTCGCGGGGCCGGTGATGATCAAGCCGTTGGACTACGGCGGCAGCCGCGACGTCCACCGGGTCGAGGGGCCCGACCGGGTCCCGGAGGTCTGGCGGACGGTCGAGGCGGTCGGGCGCAGCCGCATGCTGGCCGAGGAGTTCCTGTCCGGTCACGAGGTCAGCGTCGAGGGCTTCTCGCAGGACGGCGTCCATTCGGTCGTCGCGGTGACGGACAAGCTGCTGGGCGAGGGCGGGTCCGGGTTCATCGAGGCGGGCCACTCCGTCCCGGCCCGGGTGGACGAGGCGACCCGGCAGGGGATCGTGGACCTGACGGGGCGGCTGCTCGACGCGGTCGGTCTGGTCGAAGGGCCCTCGCACACCGAGATCATGATCACCGACGCGGGTCTGCGGATCATCGAGTCGCACAACCGCGCGGGCGGGGACAACATCCCCGAACTGGTGCGCCTGGCCTACGGCGTGGACCTGGTCCGGGCCGCGGTGGCGGTGCCGCTCGGCCTGGAGGCCTGGGACCCCGAGGTTCCCGAGGCCACTGCGGGCGCGGCGATCCGGTTCCTGCTCGCCGAGCCGGGGGTCGTGACCGACGTCGAGGTGCCCGCCGAGGTGGAGGAGGGCGTCACCCTGGGCGTCCAGGCCGTGCCCGGGACCGTGGTGCCCCCGCTCACCTGGTCCGTGGACCGGGTCTGCGGCCATGTGATCGCCGTCGGCGCCGATGCCGCCGAGGCCGTCGCCCGCTGCGAGAAGACGGTCGCCGCCATCGAGATCAGGACCAGGCCGGTCGGCTGACGCGGCTCCGTCACACGTCCACATCCACAGCTGAGGTAAGTAATGAGTGGTGACACCGTTCCCCGTACGGTCGTGATCGTCGACGCGTACGCGAGCGCACGCTGCCTGGCGCCGCTGTTCCGGGCCCGGGGCTACACCTGCGTCCACGTGCAGAGCACGCCCACGATTCCGCCCGCGTACGAACGGAGCTTCCGACCGGAGGACTTCGTCGTCAACATCGTCCACGACGGGGACGTCTCCCGGACGGCCGCGGCGATCGCCGCGCACGGCCCGAAGGGACTGGTGCCCGGCGTGGAGCGGGCCGTCGTCCTCGCCGACCGGCTGAGCGAGGAACTCGGCCTGCCGGGCAACGGGACCGCGCTGAGCGCGGCCCGCCGCGACAAGTACCGCATGATCGAGACGGTCAGGGAGGCCGGAGTCCCCGGCACCGACCAGGTGCTGGCCGCCGACCTGGACACCCTGCTGCGGTGGTACGAGAAGGCCGACGGCCGTGTGGTGCTCAAGCCGGTGAGCAGCGCGGGCAGCGACGGCGTCCACTTCTGCGACACCGTCGAGGAGGTGCGGGCGGCGTTCGACGCCCTGCTCGGCAGTACGAGCGCGCTGGACCAGGACAATCACGCGGTGCTGGCGCAGGAGTACCTCGTCGGCAGCGAGTACATCGTGAACACGGTGAGCCTGGACGGGCGGCACTACGTCAGCGACATCTGGAAGATGCACCACCTCAGCGCGAACGGCGTGCGGGACCTGCCCGCGGGCGCCGAGCTGATGACACGTCACGGGGTCGAGCAGGAACAGCTGGTGGAGCACACGCTGCTGGTGCTCGACGCCCTGGGCATCCGCAACGGCCCGGCGCACACCGAGTTGAAGCTGACGCCCCGGGGCCCGCGGCTGGTCGAGACGGGCACCCGTGTCTGCGGCGCCGACGTGCACGTGCCCGTCGAGGCGGCCATCGGCGAGAGCCAGCTGGACTGGACCGTCGACGCCTGCGTCGATCCCGAGCGGTTCGCGCAGCGGTGGGAGAGCGGCTACGAGCTGAACCGGCACGCCCGGGTCGTCAACATGGTCTCGCCCGCCGAGGGCCGGCTCGCCGGGTACCCGAGGATGGCCGAGCTGCGGGCGCTGGAGAGCTTCCACGACGTGCTGTTCCGCGTCACCCCCGGCAACCCGGTCTTCCGGTCCGTCGACGACTGGACGTTCCCGCTGCGGGTGTACCTGCTGCACGAGACCGCGAGCACCGTGGCCCGTGACGCGCTGACCGCGCGGTACATGGACGGGGACGGCTTCTACGACATCACCTGAGACGTCTTGGCCGGCGGTCACCTCCCGCCACCGCACCCCACTTTTGGAGATCCATGTCCTTCCTGCGCCCTCGGTTTCCCGGTGAGCGCGCCCTGGCCGCCGGGATCGCGATCGACGCGACCGGCAACGGGATGTACGTCCCGTTCAGCCTGGTGTTCTTCCTCCACGTCACCGGATTGCCGCTGGCGCTGATCGGCCTGGTGCTCACCGTCACCGGGCTGATCGGCATCGCCGCGCTGCCGGTGGCCGGCATCGCCGTCGACCGCTTCGGCGCGCGGAGGGTGCAGCTCTTCCTGTACGTCCTGCGCGGGCTCAGTTTCGCCTGCTTCCCGCTCGCCCACTCGCTGCCCGCCTTCGCCGCGGTGGCGATGCTCGCCGCGATCGGCACCCGGGCCTTCCCCGCCGCCCTCCAGGCCAGGATCGGGGAGCTCGTCGACGGGGAGAACCGGGACCGGATGCAGGCGCTCAGCCGCAGCCTCGGCAACGCCGGGCTGGGCGTGGGCACCCTGATCGCCTCGCTGCTCATCGCCACGTCGGGGGATTCCGGCTACATCGCCGCCGCCTTCCTGAACGCGGCGAGCTTCCTCGTCGCGGCGGTGTTGGCCGCGCGCACCCCGATCACCGTGCCGGCCGCCCGGTCCCGGGCCGACAAGCGCGGGGGGTACCGGCTGGTCGCCAAGGACCGCCCGTTCCTGACGCTGACCCTCGCGAACCTGTTGGTGGCGTTCGGCTACACCTCGCTCAGCGTGCTGTTGCCCGTGTACGCCGTCGACTGGCTGCACCTGCCGCAGGGGCTCACCGGTGTCGCGTTCGTCGTGAACACCGCGCTCTGCGCCACGGTCTCCGTGCCGGTCGCCGCGTTCGCCCGGCGCCGGTTCACGACCCGGACCCGGGCGGCGGCGGCCGGGGCGGCGCTCTTCGGGACCGGTTTCATCGGGCAGATCGTGCTCGGCACGCTGCGCCCGGAGAACGTGCAGGTGCTGTTGGCCGGGCTGCTGGCGGCCGTGATCGTCATGACGGTGGGCGAGATGGTGCACAGCACCTTCTCGGGCTCGCTGGCCCAGGCGGCGGCGCCGGAGGCACTGCGCGGGCGGTACCTCGCCGGGTACCAGCTGTCCTGGTCCCTGGCGTACGCCCTCGCGCCCACCGTGTTCACGGCCCTGATCACCCTCGACGGCCGGCTGCCCTGGGTGCTGGTCGCGTCCACGACCCTGCTGGGCGCCGGTCTGCTCCTGCGCGTCGAGCGCTCCCTGCGTCCGGACGTCGTCGCGTTTCCCGCGCCGCCCGTCGAGAGCAAGGCGGCTGCGGCGAGCCGCTGAACGCCGTGCCGGCCCCGGAGCCGGCACGGCCGATCGGCGCACGCCGGTCACCACCTGACAGCCAATCGACCCACATCGCACAGAAGTCAGAAAGAGGTTCGCATGGATCGCGTCGCCTTGACCGAGGAGTACCTGGCCGAGCTGGCCGGCGGCAACCTGAAGACGAGCGAGCTGCTGGGAGGGCTGCCGCAGAACAAGATCCTCAACAGCGACAAGCCCAACGGCATGGGCCAGTGGCTCTCGCGGCCCCTGTTCCTGGGCCGCGACGAGCACACCCGACTCGCGGGTGACCTGAACAACCTGCTGAACGCCCTGTCCAGCCTCCCCGACCGCCTCTTCGGCGGGGACTTCGCCGCGTTCGCGAGCGCGGGCGGCCTGAACGAGGTGCAGGTCGCCGCCGTCATGCGCAACCGGGGCGCGAGGATGACCCGCCAGACCCGGGCGGACCTGATCTGCGACGAGGCCGGCTTCAAGCTGCTGGAGTTGAACATCGGCAGCGCGGTCGGCGGCATGGACAACGTGGACGTGTGCCGCGAGCTGCTCGCGCACCCGGTGCTCGCGGAGTTCGCCGAGCGGCACGGGCTCACCTTCATGGACTCGCTGCGCGAGCAGGTCAACAACATCCTGGTGGAGAGCGGGTTCGCTCCCGGGGACCGGCCGGTGGTCGCCCTGACGGAGTGGCCGAGCGTCTTCGAGGACGAGATCCCGTACATGACGCAGCTGTGCGAGCGCTGGGGCGAACTGGGTCTGGACGCCTCCCCCTGCCACCTCGGGCAGTTGGAGGTGCGCGACGGTCGGGTGTGGCTCGGCGAGAAGCCGGTGGACATCATCGTGCGCACGTTCCTGATCCGGGACCTGCTGACCCCCGGGGCGGAGGAGCTCACCGCGCCGGTCTTCGACGCGGCGAACCGGGGCGAGGTCAAGATCTTCACCCCGCTGGACACCACCGCGTACGCCAGCAAGGGCGCCCTCGCGATGCTCTCGGACGAGAACAACCGCGGTCTGTTCAGCGCCGAGGAGCTGGCCAGTCTGGACCGCATCCTGCCGTGGACGCGGATGGTGCGGCCGGGTCTGGTGACCCTGGAGAACGGCGAGCGCGTCGACCTCGTCTCCTACGCCGTGGAGCACCAGGCGGACCTGGTGCTGAAGCCGACCTCCCTGTCCGGCGGCAAGGGGGTCGTGCTCGGCTGGTCCGACGACCTGACGCCCGAGCAGTGGCGGGAGCAGGTCGACCTGGCGCTGGAGAGCCCGTACGTCATCCAGCGCAGGATCCGCTCCGTCCTGGAGTCGGTGCCCGTGGACGAGGACGGCACGCTGGGTCGGTTCCGGCCGGTGTGGGGCGTGGTCACGGGTGTCAACGGCTTCACCGGCGCCAGTGTCCGGGCCATCCCGGAAGCCGCCGGGGACGTCGTGGTGAACGTGGTGAACGGGGCGCACGTGGGCGGCGTGCTCCACCAGACGGCCGAGTCCGGCGCCTGACCCGGCCTACCGGTCTCGTCGGCCCCCGGCTCCGTGGTGACACGGTGTCGGGGGCCTTCGCGTGCGGTGGGGCCGGTCGGTCGGGCCCCCTCCTCGGGGCGTCAGTCGCGGTCGGGGAAGAGGGTGTGCGGGCTGAGCAGGTGGTCGGGGTCCAGGGCCGCCTTCACGGAACGCATCACGGCGATGTCCGCGGCGGACCGGGTGAGGTGCAGGTGGCGGGACTTGGCCCGGCCGATCCCGTGTTCGGCGCTGATGCTGCCGCCGACGGCGGCGACGCGGCCGAGCACGGCCTCGGTGACCGCCTCCTCGTCGTCGGGCGCGACGTCGAGGAGGTTGACGTGCACGTTGCCCTCGGCCAGGTGGCCGAAGAGGTACGGCGTGGCCCGGCCGGCGAGCAGGGCGGGCAGGTCGGCGGCGAACGCGGGGAGGTCGGCGAGGGGGACGGTGACGTCCAGTTTCAGCGGGATCCCGGCGGCGTTCAGGGACTCGGTGTGCCGTTCGCGGTAGGCGGCGAGCCGGCGGCCGTCGGAGGCCGTCCGGGCGACGGCCACCTCCCGTGCGGGCGCCTTCTCCAGTGCGTCGGCGAGTTCCTCGGCCGGGTCGCGGCGGCCCGCGCACTCGACCAGCAGGTAGACGGGGTGGGTGGTGCGGAAGGGAGCGGGGAGTCCGCTCGTGGCCAGGACGAGGGCCAGGCCGTCGGCGGTGAAGAACTCGACCAGTTCGAGGGATTCGAGCCGGCGGAGGTCCGTCAGGAGGGTGACGGCGGCGTCGAGCGAGTCGAGGGCGAGCAGGGCGGTGACCCGTCGGGGCAGGTGCGGGACCAGCGCGAGTCGGGCCCGGGTGATGACGGCCAGGGTGCCCTCGCTGCCGACCAGCAGGCCCGTGAGGTCGTAGCCGGTGTTGTCCTTGGGGAGACCGGCCAGCCGGTCCAGGACGCTCCCGTCGGCCAGGACCGCCTCCAGTCCGACGACGTTGGCGCGTGTGGTGCCGTACCGCAGGACGCGTTCGCCGCCCGCGTTGGTGGCGATCATGCCGCCCAGGGTGGCCGAGTCCCGGGAGGCCAGGTCGACCCCGAACTCCAGCTCACGCGGGGCGACGTGCCGCCGCAGCGCGGCGAGGGGGACGCCCGCGCCGACCGTGACCCGGCGCGCGGCCACGTCGATCGGGCCGAGTGCGGTGAGGCGGCGCGTCGAGAGGACGACCTCGGTGCCGGAAGGGTCGGGGACCGAGCCGCCGACCAGGCTGGTGTTGCCGCCCTGCGGGACGATCGGGACGCCGGCGGCGTGGCACAGCCGCACCACCTCGACGACCTGGGCGGTGTCGGCGGGGCGCACCACCAGCCGGGACCGGCCGACCCAGCGGCCGGTGAAGTCGCTCTCGTGGGAGGCGCGCAGTGACGGGTCGGTGAGCACGTGGGCGTCCCCGACCACGGCCGAGAGGCGGGTGGCGAGCGGGTCGGGTTCCATGGGGGTCGGTCGGTCCTCTCGGGCCTGGGGGCGTGCCGATCAGGTGGGGGCGCCGGCGAGGATGGACTCCCCGACGGAGGTGCGGGCGTAGAGCACCGAGCGTCCGGCCCGGTGGGCGCTGACCAGGCCCGCGTCGCGCAGCGCCGTGAGGTACTGGGACACCCCGGCCGTGGATATGCCGGTGCGGTGGGCCAGTTCGGTGGTGGAGGCGGGGGCGTCCAGCTCGGTCAGCAGCAGGGTCCGTGAGCGGCCGAGCACGGCGGCGATGGCGTCGGTCCGGGCGACGGGCCGGGACTCCCACAGCGGGCCGATCCCCCGTGCCGGGTAGGCGAGTTGGGGCGGATCCGGCAGTCGTACCCGGGTCAGGACGCGGGGTCCGGCGAAGGCCGAGGGGACCAGCAGCAGGCCCGCGCCCGCCGTCTTGCGGGTCAGGGTCCGCTGCCTGCGGACCATCCGCAGGCCGTTGTCGACCCAACTCAGCGACACGTGGAGTTCGTTGAAGAGGCGTCCGGCGCCGTGCTCGGCGACCTGCCGGGCCCGGTGAAAGACGTCGGCTTCGAGCACGGTCCGGATCCGGGCCCAGTAGGGGGCGAGCGCCAGTTCCCAGTACGCCTCGATCTCCTCGCCGACGCGCGCCAACTGGGGCCGCGGCTCGGCGTACAGGGCCCGCAACCGGGGCCCGCGCGAGCTCATGTGCTTCTCCAGGTGGTCGAGGTCCTGGCGGACCCGGTCGTCCGGCTCCTCCCGGATCGCGGCCAGTTCCTCCGCGAGGGTGGGCGCCGCGCCGGGGGGCGCGGGGGTGAGGAAGTCGGGCAGGTAGCGCGCGGGCGGGATCAGCTCGGCGAGCCAGCCCCGGTCGAGGCCCGCCGCCTCGACGCGCGGCCGCACCTGTTCGATCCAGGGCCCGTGCACGGGGTGTGCGAGGCCGGATCGCAGGAGCCGGAAGCTGGTCACGACCTCCCACATCGGCGAGACGGCGAACCGCATCTGCGCCAGGTCACTTGCCGAGAACGCCAGTTCCGCCACGACAACCACCCCATGGATTCAAGCATTTCTTAATCAATGGCCATCAGCGTACAGCGGCGGGAGGATCCGGCACATGCTCTCCACCTTCAGTGGGCTGCCCCGCACAGCCTGGATCGTCTTCGCGGGCACGATCGTCAACCGGCTCGGTTTCATGGTCACCCCCTTCCTGGTCTACTACCTGGGATCGCGCGGGATCAGCACCTCCGACGTCCCCTACGTGCTGGGCGCCCTGGGGGCCGGCAACCTGGTCGGCCCGCTCCTCGGCGGTTTCCTGGCCGACCGCAGCGGCCGGCGCGCGACGATGGTCATCGGTCTGGTCGGTGTCGCCGCCTCGCACGGCCTGCTGTTCGTCGCCCCGAACCTGCTGAGCCTCATGCTCACGGCCGCGCTCCTGAGCGTCACCGGCAGCCTCGTCGGTCCGGCCGCCTCCGCGCTGGTCGCCGACGCGGTCGACAAGGACCGGCGCCGGGCCGCGTTCTCGCTGGTCCACTGGGCGGTGAACATCGGCACCGCGGGCGCCGGCATGCTCGGCGGGTTCCTGGCCACGAAGGGCTACTGGCTGCTGTTCACGGTGGACGCGGCGACCTCGCTCGTCTACGCGGTGATCGCGGCCACGATGCTGCCCCGGGGCACCGGCCCGAAGGCGGCCGGTCCCCAGGCCGGCGCCGGCGGGGCCGGTTACGGCGTGGTCTACCGGGACCGTCTGATGCGGGCCCTGCTGCCCCTGTTCGCCACCTCCGTCGCGATCTACTGCCTGATCGAGGCGAGCCTGCCGCTCGCCATCCGCGACGACGGCCTCTCCCCCACCGTCCTCGGCCTGATGTTCGCGCTCAACGCCGCGCTGGTCGTCATACTGCAGCCGATCGCGACGGCCGTGCTCGCCGACGTGAAGCCGCTGCCGGTCTACGTCTCGGCCAGCGTCCTGGTTGCCCTCGGCGTCGCGCTGACCGGTGTCGCCGACACCCCCTGGGCGTACGCCGGTACGGTGGCCCTGTGGTCCCTCGGCGAGGCGTCCCTCGGGGGCCTGCACTCGTCGATCATCCAGAGCATCGCCCCGGAGGACGCACGGGCCCGCTACCAGGGAGCCTTCCAGTGGTCCTGCGGCATCGCCCGGTTCACCGCGCTGACCGCCGGCACCGCGGTGTACGCCCACGCCGGTCCCGCCGTCCTCTGGTGGATCGCCGCCGTGGCGGGCGTGGCGGCCTCCCTCACGGTCGGCGCCCTCGGCCCCATGATCAACCGCCGGCACGCCGCCATCGAACTGGCCGCCGCGTCGGACTCCGCGCCCGTCGCCGGCTGAACCACCGAAAAGGAACAGCAATGCCTGAAGCACAACCGAGGAAGAGGGTCGTCCACCGCGGGCGGGTCCTGCGGACCGAGCGGATCGCACCCGCGATGGTCCGGATCGTCCTGCACGGCGAAGGGCTCCGTGAGTTCAGCGCCGGGCGGTTCACCGACCACTACGTCAAGATGCACTTCCCGCCGCCGGGCGTGGAGTACGCCGACCCCACCGACATCCCCGCGATCCGCCGCGACCACCCGAGGGAGGAATGGCCGCGGACCCGGACGTACAGCGTGCGCGGTTGGGACGCCGAGACCGGGCAGCTGACCATCGACTTCGTGGTCCACGGCACGGCCGGCGTGGCGGGCCCCTGGGCGGCGGCGGCCCAACCGGGCGACGAGGTGGTCTTCTCGGGCCCGGGCGGCGGCTACGCCCCGGACGCCGAGGCCGACTGGCACCTGCTCGCCGGGGACGAGAGCGCCCTGCCCGCCATCGCGGCGGCCCTGGAGGCCATGCCCGCGGACGCCGTGGTGCATGCGTTCGTCGAGGTGGACGGCCCGGCGGACGAGCAGCCGCTCGTCTCGCCGGCCCGGGTGGAGACGACCTGGCTGCACCGGGGGGCGCGGCCCGTCGGCGAGGCCCTGGTCGAGGCGGTGACGGGACTGGAGTTCCCCGCCGGAACGCCGCAGGTCTTCGTGCACGGCGAGGCGCACTTCGTCCGGGAGCTGCGCCGGTACCTGCGGGTCGATCGCGCTCTCGCGCCCGCTTCGCTGTCGGTGTCCGGCTACTGGCGCAGGGGCGCGGACGAGGAGGCGTGGCAGGCCACCAAGGGCGAGTGGAACAGCGATCCCGTACCCGCCACCGGCTGACCGACGGCGCCGGAGTCCGCACGGCCGGGGGAGCCCGTCACACGAGCCGTCGTGTGCGCGGGCGGCGCCTCCGTGCACACGACGACGGGGCCCGCCCCCGGGTGGGGGCGGGCCCCGCGGGCCGTGTGGGTCATCGCCGTGGCGGCGGTACGGACGGGCGACGCCGGGCGGGTCAGGAGGAGGCGACCTGCCAGATGAAGCAGTCGGCGACCTTGCGCGGTTCCTGGTCGAGCAGGGCCGTCAGCGTGCCGCGCAGCTCGGGGGCGCGGTCCTGGGTCACGGGAAGGACGATCAGGCCCGCCTTCCAGTGGGCGAGGTCCGCACGGGCCTGGTCCCGCATCGACGGGGGGATCTCCGAGGGGCCGTCCGCGCCCCAGCGAACGTCGCGCAGCAGGTCGGACAGCATGCGCGGCTTCGCGCCGTAGATCCCGACGCGGTCGGGGCCGTCCGGGCCGTTGAAGTAGCCTCCGGCCAGCTTGAAGCCGAAGCCGGTACCGCTCTGCCAGCGCAGCGCGGCCGCGGAGCCGGGGTCGGGGAGCGGCACCGGGACGAGGGAGCGGCCGTCCTCCAGGTAGTCCTTGTAGTGGCCCTCGGCGATGAACGCCGGCACGGGCTCGCGGTCCGCGGTGACGAGCGGGAGCGGCAGGATCGGCACGAGCGCGGCGGCCACGGCCAGGTATCCGACGACGCGGTGCTCGCGGGCCCGCAGGCCCCCGATCCGGTCGAGGGCCAGGGCGATCAGCATGCCGAAGACCGGCGCGCACACCATCGCCACCCGGCCCTCGATGACCGATTCGAGCAGGGGCAGGTGCCGCAGCAGCGCCCAGGGGGCGGGCAGGGTGACGTCGAACTTCTCGATGCGGACCTGCGGGCCGAGGGAGAGCACGGCCGCGGCGAGGGCGGTGAAGCCGAGGGCGCGGACGACGGGCCGGCGCCACAGCCAGAGGGTGATCCCGGCGGCCAGGGCGAGCAGCGGCCAGCCGTAGAAGGCGTTCTGCTCGGTGGTGTTCAGCGAGAGCTTGCCGGCCGTCTCGGCGTCGCCGAACAGCGAGCGGGCCGAGTACTCGGCCAGGGCGCCCAGCGGGTTGCCGGCCCCGCCCTCGCCGTGCAGCACGGAGTGGTAGCTCTGCGGCCCGAAGAACTGCCAGGCCAGGGGGAAGGCCACCAGCGGCACGGAGACGATCGCGGCGATCGCCAGTCCCTCGCCCAGCGGCCGGACGGCCGCGCGGGCGGCCTCGCGGTCGTACAGCGCGAAGACGAGGGCGAAGATCAGCATGCCCATCGCCGCCAGCAGGAACGGCTCCTCGCCCAGGAAGACCTGGTAGGCGGAGAACAGTCCCAGCAGGATGCCGTCACGGACGACGTTCCTGCCCTCGCAGAGCCTCAGGGCCCGGTCGATGATGACCGGGATCATGAAGAGGACGACGAAGTTCGGGTGCGCGTTCGCGTGCGAGACCATCGGCGGCGCGAAGGCCGCCAGGGCCCCGCCGACGGCCGCCGCCCAGCGTTTCTCCGTCAGCCGCCGGTGGATCAGCCAGTACCAGGCCCAGGCCGTCGCGGCGATGCCGAGGGTGAACACCAGGGCGAGGGTGATCGTGGGGCCGAAGAGCAGCGTGACGGGGGTGAGCGGCACGGACAGGCCGAGCATCACCGTGTTGCCCATCAGGTTCACGCCGTCGGGCATGTTCTGGAAGTCGGTGAACAGTGGATTCCGCAGGTGCGCGACATTGTCCGCGGTGACCCCGAAGAACCATTCCCACTGGTTCTGGTCCTGGAGGGAATGGGCCAGGATCGCCCCGTCCGGATCCGCCCACAACCCCTTGTAGAGGAAGAAGGCGGCGAACAGGTACAGCGCGGCCACGAGGATGCCGTGGGCATTGAGGCGGACCAGTTCGCCGAGGGTGCGCACGTAGTCCGGGAACCGGACCTTGGAGCCGTCCTGGTGGGCCCAGCGGACGGGTACCTCGGCCACGGGCCACCCCTTGCGTCGGAAGTACTGGAGGATCTCCACGTCGATGGCCCAGCCGTCGAGTCGGGAGGCGCCGAAGGCGGCGCGGGCCTGGTCTCCGTCGAACAGCTTGAATCCGCATTGGGTGTCGCGGATGCCGCGGACGGCCACCAGCCGGATGACGCGGTTGCCGGTCCAGCCGAGCACCTCGCGCAGCGCGCTCTGCTGCCGCTCCACGGTGGAGTCGCGGTGCGCGCGCGAGCCGATGGCGGCGGCGAGCCGCGGGTCGTCGGCGAGCGTCTTCTCCAGCCCGGCCAGTTCCTCCATCGGCGTCGACAGGTCCGCGTCCATGACCAGGACCCGGCGGCCCAGCGAGGTGCCCACGCCGAGGCGCAGCGCGCTGCCCTTGCCCTTGTTCTCCTCGGACCGGACGAGCCGGATCCGGTGCTCCTGCACGCCGGCCTTCAGCGCGATGGCGGTGGTCCGGTCCGGGGAACCGTCGTCGACGACGATGACCTCCCAGTCCTCCGGGCCGCTGCCGACGTGCGCGTCGAGGTAGGCCCGGACCTCCTCCAGGGTCGGAGCGAGACGCTCCTCCTCCAGGTAGGCCGGGATGACCACGGACAGGCCGACGGACCCCGGTCCCTGGTCGACGGGTTGACCCGTGATGGTCGCACCACGAGGCCTGAGTCTGTCGTTCTGCACGTGCAAGCCATTCGTCGAGTTGTCCCGTTCCACCGGGAGATGCACGGCGACCGCGCGGGTGACGGGTCCGAAGCCACTGCGTGCGTCCGCCGCGGAGACGGCGCGGGGAATGGCCCTCGGACCACGCCGACCGTTCCGGTCTTCATGACGGTGCCGGGTCTACCCCGCGGTGTGACGCATCGTCCCCCCTCGGAGCGACTCCGGCTGTCTGTTCTTCGCAGCGGAACGGGCGGACAGCCCGACCAATATAGATCAGCCCTCGCAGGGGCCACCCACGCGTCGTGGCCTTCGGGTGCCGGTGCGCCGTCGACGCGCGCCGGGAACGGGGCCCGCCGGGGCCGGGACGGGCGGGTCGGGCCGTGAGGCGTTCCTCACGGCCCGACCCGCCCGACGACGGCGGCCCCGGCGCGGCGACGGCTCAGGCGAGCCCGTCCGGGGACCGCTGTCCGCGCCTGCGGTCCACGACCGCCGGCAGCTTGCCGCTCGTCGGGGTGCGGAACAGCGCCGCCCCGTCGACCGCCTCGACCGTGAAGTCGAGCAGCTTCTCCTCGACCGCCGAGCGCACCTCCGGGTAGGCGGCGAGGAAGGCCTCGCGCGCGGTGTCCGGGTCGAGCGCGCGGGACCGCTCCATCCGCAGGGTGATCCCCTCGCGGGTGGTCCCGCTCGTCAGGACGGTCTGCATCTCGCCGGCGTGACCCAGGTGCTCCGCCGCGATGGCGACGAAGCGGCGGTGGTTCAGGAAGTACGTCGCCACGCGCATCACCTCGCCCAGCCGGCCGAGCAGTTCGAAGCGCGGGGCGTGGCTGCCGCAGGGGCAGCGCCCGGGCAGCGCCCGTCCGAGGTCGCCGATGACGTACCGGTCGAGGTGCTGGCCGCGGCGGGCTCGGGTGGTGAAGACGAGCCGGCCGGTCTCCCCCGATGCCACGGGGCGGTCGGTGTCGACCTCGACGATCTCCAGGGTGTGGAGGTCGGCGTGCAGGTGGTGGACGCCGCCGGTGCTGCGCGTGCACTGGTAGCCGAGGGGGCCGAGGTCGGTGCTGCCGTAGGTGATGGAGTGGACGACCTCGATGCCGAACGTGTCGGTCAGGACGCGGCGCTGTTCGTCGGTGAAGTGCTCGCCGCCGTAATAGATCTTGCGGAGGCCGCCGTAGGAGCGCAGGAGGTCGGCCTCCTCGTGCAGGAGCTGCCAGAGGTAGGAGGGCATCCCGAAGAGGGTGTCGACCTCGTACGCGACGATCATCTCGGCGGTGGCCCGGTGGTCGGGGCCCGCGGCCATCGGCATCTGGACGCCGCCCAGGCGTTCCAGGATGGAGAAGAAGCTGATGAACCCGCCGTACATGCCGCCGCAGTAGAAGAGGTTGGCGGTGCGGTCGCGCGCCGGGTCGTAGCCGGCGGCGAGCAGACCGCGGGCGGCGGCCCGCATCTGCGTGTCGTAGTCCTCGTACGTGAAGAGCGACAGGGCGGGCGCGCCGGTGCTGCCCCCGCTGCGGAAGTACAGCTCGGCGTCGGCCCGGTCGACGCCGCGGTTGAGGTCCCGGACGTCGTTCTTGTCGAGCAGGGGCCCGGCGGGCCGGGGGAAGTCGACCGGGCGGGCGAGGTCGTCGAGGCAGGCGGTGGCGGCGAAGCGTTCGTCGGCCTGGACCGAGACGCGGCGGCTGTAGCGCTGGAGGGCGTAGACGCCGTCGTGCGGTTCCCCGGAGTAGCCGGCGGTCATGGCGCCGACGGGCGTGACCCGGGTGACTCCGGCGGCCAGGACCAGGGCGGAGAGTTCCGCGATGTCGGTGCGGCTGCCGGCGACGCCCGCCGTCTGGAGGTAGCGGCGCATGGGGCGCAGCGTCGCCATGAGGTGCTTGCGGGGCAGCGGCTTGACCCAGACGCTGCGGTGCAGGGGGGAGGCGGTGAGGGCCGGTCGGATGTCGGCCATGACGCGCCAGGTGCGGTCGGGGGCGGCGAGGACGCGGGTGAAGCCGAGGTGTTCCTCCAGGCGGGCGAGGTGCTCGGTCGTGGTCAGTTCCGCGTACTCGGCCGGGTCGAGTTCCTGGTCGGCGGGCGCGGGCCGGGCGGCGAGGGCCGCGGCGAGCCGGTCGCAGAACGCGTGGAGTTCGCCGGTGTCCTCGGTGTCGAGGTAGACGACCTGGGGGCTGGAGCAGGCCTGCTGCTCGAAGAGGCAGATGTCCTCGGCCAGGGCGTCCAGGGTCGCCCCGTCGGCCCAGGCGTCCCGGGTGAGGTAGGCGAAGGAGATCTTGTGTCCCCATTCGACGAGCCGGCAGCCGGCCGGCACGTGGGCGGCGACGCCCGCCACGGCGGACTCGCCGCCCCAGACCGCGACGGCGTCCGCGGGGGCGCACATCAGGCGCAGCCAGTCCTGGCGGGAGGAGGGGAAGCGCAGCACGATGACGCGTTCGGCGAGGGCGCCGGTCGGGTCCTGCGCGACGAGCTCGGCGAGGAGGTGCGGGGCGAGGAGGGTGTCGGTGCCGCTGGTCTTGAGGACGTTCACGTTGCCCGCGAGGAGGCCCTCGACCACGCTGAGCGGGGCGACGGTGGCCGCGTTGCCGGGGGCGATGTGGGCGACCAGGCCGACGGGCGCCCAGGCCTCGTACACCGTCTCCTTGGCGTCGGGGCGGTTCAGCCGCTGCGGGGCGGCGCCGCCCAGTTCGCGCCGGAGTTTGCGGGTGAGGGCGCTCCGGTCGAGGAACGCGGCGAGTTCGGCGTACAGCGCGGCGGCGTCCTCGGCGTCGCCCGCGGGCAGGTGGGGTGCCAGCCGGTCCCGGACGGCGTGGCCGGGGTCGCGCAGGGCCGCCGCGAGGGCGTCGCAGGCCGCCAGGACGGTCTCGGTGTCGAGGGGCTCGGCGAGCGCGGCCTCGACGGCGGCGGGCAGCGCGGCCAGTCGGTCGGCGGCCTCGTCGTCGCCGATGAAGGCGCCCTGCCAGTAGTGGTGGTTGATGGTGTCGGTCATGACATTCCCTTCATCAGTTCGGCGGCGGCCACGGCGCAGCTGCGGTTGCGGCTGACTCCGGCGCGACCGTGGATGGTGAACCACGGGGTGGTCAGCTCGCAGCCGCACTCCTCGCCCGGGTGGAGCGAGGCGAGGTCGCCCATGACGACGCTCTGTGCCGGTACGGAGGTGATGTACGGGGACACCAGGTGGAGGTAGCCGCGTTCGCCGTACGGGAGGGGTTCGAGGGTGCGGGTGGAACGGATGAACACGCGGGACCAGACGGGTGCGTGGAGGTTGTGCCGCGCGCACTCGATGTACGGGACGCAGTGCTCGACGGAGCCGAAGGTGTCCCGGATCCGCTCGGACGGCACGCCCAACTGTTCGGTGACACGGGCGTACAGCTCGTCCTTGCCGATCCGGCGGTCGGCGTGGCCCTTCCAGCCGCCGCCGAGGATGATCAGCGAGCCCTCGGGCAGTCGCAGCGGTGCCAGCCCCATGGCGCGCATCCGTTCCAGGGTGAACCAGAGGAACGCGGGGAAGCCGAGGATGCGGACCGGGACGTCGTCCTCGGCGAAGCGGCGCAGCGCGGCGACGCAGCCGAAGGGGTCGAACTCGTGCCCGTTGCCGGTGTCGCGCAGGGCGTACTCGACCTGCCGGGCCGGGGCGAAGTCGCACAGGTAGTTGTCGGTGAACGAGGTGCCCAGGTTGAGGTCGCGGGCGGGCTCGTAGCTGTAGAGGAGGTAGTTGACCGGCTGGTCGGGGGTGATCCAGCCGTTGTGGTCGAAGATGCGGGCGACCATGCGCTGGGCGGAGCGGATCGTCCACTCGTCGAAGAACATCTGCGACTTCTGTCCGGTGGTGCCGGAGGAGGTCAGGTGCAGGTGGACGTCGTCGCGGGGGATGGAGAGGACCTCGTGGCGCTTGAAGAAGTTCGCGTGCACCAGGGGTGCCGCGTACGGGGTGCCGGGCGCGTCCGTGGCGTGGAGGTCGCCGTCGTGGCGGTCGCCGTCGTGGCGGTTCGCGTCCAGGAGGTCGGCGTC
The DNA here is from genome assembly GCF_036231985.1 of Streptomyces sp. NBC_01426. Taxonomy (GTDB): domain Bacteria; phylum Actinomycetota; class Actinomycetes; order Streptomycetales; family Streptomycetaceae; genus Streptomyces. Next base: position 561,520 of record NZ_CP109501.1, on the reverse strand, counting down.
CTGGAGGCTGCGGAAGAACGGGGACCGGTCCCGGTGCCAGGCGTTGATCTCCGCCATGGCCGCGGCGAACAGTTCCTCCTCGGCGGGACCGCAGGTGTAGGGATCGCTCAGGTCGCAGAGTTGCTGCAGTCGGGCGAGGGCCGCGGCGTCGGGGACGTCGACGGGGGCGAGATGGGGGTTCGAGCCAGTCATGGGGCGACCTCACGTGAGGGCAGATGCGCCGACGCCCAGGCCGACACATAGGAATCGAGGAAGGGTTGGAGCGGCGGGTCGACGACCACGCCGCGGAAGTCGATGTGCTCGGTGGTGCGGGACATCACCACGTAGTCGTGGAAGCCGTCCCCGTCCCGGCGCATGGCCGGGTACACGGCCCCGGCGATGAAGCCCTGGGCGGCGAAGGCGGACAGCGCGGCGTGGTGTTCGAGGGGCACGAGGGCCTCGACGTAGCCGGCCCCGGCGCGGGTGAGGGTACGGGTGACCGGCTCCAGCCACCCCGCGGCGGCGGCCGGGTCGGGGTGGGCGGCGACCAGGGCGCAGTAGCCCCCGGTGCGGTTGAGGTAGGCGTACACCTCGAAGTCGCCGTCGGCGGGGGTGAGCAGGATGTTCGGGGTGTGCAGCGGGTAGAACCAGCGGCCGCCGTCGGGGAAGTGCGCGTGGAAGCGGCGGCGGACGAACGCGGGTGCCTCGATCACTTCCAGGGGCGCGGCGGCCGGCCCGGCGGGCAGTGGCGTCGGCGCCGTGGGCCGGGCGTCCGCGTAGCTGATGCCGAGGCTCGCCCCGGCGGTGCGCAGGAGCGGCGCCAGGAGGGCGGGTACCTCGGCGACGGGGACCCGGCGGTCCAACACCCCCGGAGAGTGACGCGCGTAGAGCGCGAGGCTTTCCCGGCTGCCGAGATCGACCGCGTTGGGCAGGATGCCGAGCGGGCGGAAACCGTGCCGGGCGACGACCCGTTGGGGTCCGGCGCTGACGGTGCGGACGGTGGCGTACACCGAGTCGAGGGTCCCGGCGTCGAGGGTGGCGGAGCACAGGGCCTCGGTCAGTCGCCCGGCGAGCCCCGAGCCGCGCTGGTCCGGGTGGACGGCGAGCCCTTCGAGGCGGCCGATGCGGGTGCCGGCCTCGCCGTGGATCGCGGCGGATCCGGCGAGGGCGCCGGTACGGGGGCAGCGGGCGACGAGCCAGAGGGTGTGCGGGTCGCGGATGAGCCGGGACATCTCGGCGGGGTCGGTGCCCAACGCCGTGGGGTAGTGCGGTCCGTAGACGGCGTAGTACAGCTGACGCAGGTCGGCGATGTCCGTCGGCGCGGCCTGCTCGATGACGGCGCTCATCGGGTGCCTCCGGCGGAGGGCGCGGAAGCCGGCGCCGGGTGTGCGGCGGGCTTGTCGGCGGGCGCGGTGACGGGGGCGTCGGCGGGCCGGGCGGCGGGCACGTCGGTGGGCCGGGCATCGGCGGGCCGGGCGGCGTCGACGGCGTGGCCCTCGGGCGCGTCCGTGGTGTGGCCCTCGGGCGCGTCGGCGGCGTGGGCGTCGGGCGCGTCCGGTGTGCGGTGGCGTCCGGGCAGCAGGAGGAGGGCGAGGGCGGCGGGCACCAGACCGGCGGCCTGGATCAGGCACAGCGTCCGCGCGGAGAGGTGGTCGCCCAGCAGTCCGAACAGCAGCGAGGCGACCGGGAAGGTCGCTCCGAGCACGGCCTGCATGACGGCGAAGAAGGCCGGCTTGTCGGCGGCCGGGACCAGGCGCTGGAACAGGGCCACGAAGCGGACGCCGATCACCCCGACGCACCAGCCCGTCACCAGGAGCGCGCCGGCGATGACGGGCCGGGCCGCGATCAGGCCGGGGACGGCGAGGGCGACGGCCATCGCGCCCAGGCAGGCGGAGCCGACGACCGTGGGACGGCCGGGCACCCGGGCTCCGGTGAAGGAGCCGATGAGCGTGCCCAGGCCGAGGGACGCCTCCAGGAGGGACACGGTGGCGCCGTCGCCGTGCAGGACCGTCGCGGTGTAGAGCGGCATGACGACGAAGACGGCGGTGGTGAAGAGGTTGGCCGCGGTGAAGCAGAGCAGGATGGCGCGGACGTACGGCAGCCGGCCCAGGATCCGTCGCAGCGTCCGGCGCGGGGCGGGATCGGCGGCGGCCGTTTCGGCGTCGAGGTCGGCGCCGGCATCCGCGTCGGCGGAGGGCTCCTCGGCCGAGGCCGGGGTGCGGAAGCGGACGGTCGTGATGAGCACCGCGGCCGTGCCGTAGGCGAGGGCGCAGCCCGCCGCGAGGCCGGCCACGCCGGCCCCGTCCACGACGAGGGCGCCGAGCAGGGCTCCGCCCAGGCTCGCGAGGGACTGGGTGGACAGTTCGAAGCCGGTCGCGGCCTCGATGTCCTCGTCGTCGACGAGTTCGGGTACGGAGGTGGTCAGGCACGGGTCGAAGAAGGCCTGGCAGGTCGCCAGGGCCAGGGCCGCCGCGTAGACCGCGACGACCGGCAGGTCGCTCAGGGCGGCCCAGCCGGCGAGTGCCGCGGCGGCCGTCCCCGCGCCGGCGGCCGCGCCGCGCAGCAGCGAGCGGTGGGAGCGGCGGGCGATGGCGCGGGCCACGAGCGGGGCGAGGGCCACCGCGGGCAGGGTGCTGAGGGCCATGAGCATGCCGGCGGCGAATCCACCGTCGCCGGAGGCCACGTGGCCGATGAGCCACCAGGAGGTACCGACCTGGAACATGCGCGTCCCGGCCTGGGTGAGCACCTGGCCCAGCCATACGGTGCCGAAGGCGCGGTTGCGCAGGACGAGCGGGGGTCGGCGGCCGGGGGCCGCCGTCGGGGTGCTCATGCGGTCGGCCTCTCGTCGAGGACGCGGACGAGTTTGCCGGAGCGGGAGTTGACGACGAGGTCGCGGTGGCGGGTCCATTCGACGCCGAGGGGGTGGACGAATCCCGTGGCGACGCTGTCGAGGTAGAGCGGCCTGGCGGTGTTCAGTCCCTCGACGATCTCCTTGGCCAGGACGTCCCGTGCGCCCGGATCGTGTTCGGGGGCGGTGGCCAGGCGCAGGATCAGGCCGTCGCGCCCCTCCCAGCGGCGTACGACGAGTTGCGTGCCCGTGACGAGGCCCTCGGTGTCGGCTTCGGCGACGGCGCTCAGGGCGTCGTCCCAGTACAGCGAGACGGGCCCGACGCGTACGCCTTCCTCGGCGCGGCCCAGGATGCGGAACGCGCCGCCTTCGGTGTCGGTCCACTCGGCGCGGTCGCCGGCGGGGTAGCGGATGACGGGCATGAGGCTGCGGAAGAGTTGGGTGACGACGACGCGGCCGGGCCTGCCGGCCTCGCGGATCGGTTCGTCGGTCGTCTCGTCGAGGATCTCCACGACGGTGTGCGGGGTGAAGGGCCGGTGCGTGCGCGTGTCCGGGCCGGCGACGGGCCTGCCGAGGAGACCGCCGTCGACGCTGGCGTAGCCGAGCGAGCGGGGCACGGCGTTGGGGAAGGCGCCCGCGAGGAGTCTGCGCTGGTCGGAGAAGAGCGCCTCGCCCCCGAAGAACAGGAGTTCCACCTGCGGGAGTCGGCGGCCGGTCGACGTCAGGTGCTCGGCGAGCCGGCACAGGGTGGTCGGGGTGCCGGCGACGACGTGGGCGCCGAAGTCCTGGAGGGAGGTGACCGTCGACTCCAGGGGCGCTCCGCCGCCGATGGGCAGGCGGACGTTGGCGACGGGGGCGTGGGCGAGGGAGTCGAGGACGAACAGGAAGCTCGCGTACAGCTCACCGGCGTAGAACAGGTCGGCCACCCGGTGACCGGGTCGCAGGCCCGCGTCGACGAGGCCGGCGCCGAACGCGGTGACGAACTCGCTCCACTCCTCCCGGGTGTAGCAGGAGAAGCGCGGGGTGCCGGTGGTGCCGCCCGTCTTGTAGACGACGGCTTCGGCGAGGGGGGCGGTCAGCACCCGGTTGTCGTGCAGGGTATTGGCGGCCCAGAACGCGTTCTGATCCACCACGGGCAGATCGGTGAGGCTGTTCACCTCGGGTGGCAGGTCTGCGTAGAGGTCGGCGTAGAAAGGGGAGCAGTCTCGGGCGAAACGCACGAGGTCGGAAAACCGCTGGACGGGCATGCTGCCTTTACCTGGAAGACGGAGTGGAAAGGGAAAGGAAACAGGCGGCTTCCACGGCGTGACGGTCCCCCGACCTCATCTGTTGATTAATCAACAATGCACGTGTGCCCTGTAGTTCGAAGGCGCTGGCCACACCTGATCCCGTCTCACATCATGGAACACGGGGAACGCACCACCAAATCGATGGCATGTACGACCGGGGCGCAAAAGCGGACTTCCGGCCCGCCTGGCCGAAATCGCGGCGCGGGAGAAAGGGCTTCGGCGCTGCCGCGAGAGCGGTTCCGGGGCCTTTGGAGCCCGTGAATGCGGGGCTCGGGTCACGCGTGGCGTGTGGCGAGGTTCTCACGCGGCGAGAACGGCGGCGGGCGTGAATGAGGCCGATATCAGCGCTTTCCGGCCCTCCCCCCGCATCGATATTCCGATGCCGGAATATTCCCGACCCTCGGGCTCGGGGGGCGAAAGGGGCGCCGCGGGTCGGACGCCCCGTCGAGCACGGGGCCCTGGACGGCCCGAACGAGGGCCGTTGCAGACTGGGCCCCATGGACTCAGGACTCGCCGCACTGCTCGGCGCCGCCGTCGGCGCCGCCACCACGCTGGGGGCCGCGATCGTGAACGGCCGGGCCCAGGCGCGGTCCCAGCTCGCCCAGTGGAGCCGCCAACACCGTCGCGACGCGTACGCGGGCTACCTCGGCGCGCTCCACGACCGTGACATCGCCATGGACGCCGTCCTGGAAGCGCTGCGCTCCGACCAACCCGACCTGCCCGACGTCGACGAGAAGACCGGCCGGTTCATCACCCTGGCCCGCGAGGTCCACCGCGCCGGCGAGGTCGTCATCCTCGAAGGGCCGGAGTCCCTCGCGGAGACCGCCGAGCGCGTCACCCGCGCCTCCGGTGAACTCTCCCAGGTCATGCGACAGATGGCCGAGAAGGCCCGCGCCGGCGACACCGGCGGCCGGGCCGAGGACGCCGCACGTGCCGCCGAGCGGGAGCGGCTCCTCTACGAGGCGGTCAAGGACTTCCGGGTTGCGGCCCGCAACACCATCGGGGCGAACGACTGACCCAAGGCTCCGGCGCCTCAGGCGTCCGCGACGTCTCCGGTCTCTCGGGCGACCGCGTGCCCCGGGTTCTCGGCCGCGGCGGCGACGGAGAGGAGGTCCGCCTCCCGGCCGCGGCGGGCCACCAGGTGGAGGCCGACGGGCTCGCCGTCGGGGGTGAGACCGGCGGGGATGCTGATGGCGGGATGACCGCTGATGTTGAACGTCCAGGTCAGTGCCACGCTCAGGGTGTCGCCCGGGCCGTCGTGGCCGTGGGGGGCGTTGGGGGTGGTGGGGGTCGCCAGGAGGTCGACCTCCGCGAAGACGCGGTCGAGGGCCCGCGCGAGCGCGGCCCGGGTCCGCGCGACGCGTTCCGCGTCCGCCGGGGCGTGTCCGCGCAGGCTCCGCCAACACGCGGCGGGATCGACGAGGAGCACCGGTACGTCGACGGGCTCGGTCGCCCCGGCGCGGGACAGGTCGTGGAGGAAGGCCCGGGCGCGCTCCGCGATGTCGGGCCGGGTCGCGGCGACTCCCAGGTCCGGGGACCATGCCGTGCGCAGGGGCCGTGTGGGGGCCGCGAGGGCACGGGACGCGGTGGTCGTCCCGGTGAGCGCGTCCAGGTACACGGCGGCGTCCGCCGCGTGGCGGGCCAGCGGGCCGGCGATGTTCAGGCCGGCGCGGTCGCGGGCGGGCACGAGGCCGTTGGTGGGCTTGAGTCCGATGACCCCGCACCAGGCCGCCGGGATGCGCACGGATCCGGCCCCGTCGCTTCCGGTGGCCAGGGGCACCATCCCGGCGGCGACCGCGACGGCCGATCCCGCGCTGGAGCCGCCCGGACTCCACCTCGGGTCGTGGGGGTTGAGGGTCACGCCGCGATCGGTGGCGCCCCAGGTCTGCCAGCGGGTGCCCGGGCCGGGGGTGGAGGTGGCGCCCACGGGTACGCAGCCCGCCGCGATCAGCCGGGCGCTCTGGAACGAGTCGGGCCCCTCGGTGCCCTTGACCCCCAGGGGCACCCCGGCCAGCGGGAGCCGGTGGCCCTCCCGCACCCGGCGGTCGACCGCCGCCGCGTGCTCGGCGGCCTCGCGCGGCCACAGTGCGGTGAAGGCCCGCAGCCCGGTGTCGTCGCGGGCGATCCGGGCGAGGGCGTCCGCCGCGGCCTCCCGCGCGGTCAGCCGGCCGGCGTTGACCTCGCGGGCGATCGCGCACGCGGACAGCTCTCCGTGGTCCCTCATCCGCTCCCCTTCCGATCCGCTCGATGGTGACACGTCCGAGCGGCCGGCCGGCTCCCCGGTCGACTCAGTAGACGTCGCGGGCGTAGCGCCTGTCCGCGGCGAGCTGCTTCAGGTAGGCGGTCGCCTCGTCGGCGCTCAGGCCGCCGTGGGTCACGGCCACGTCGCGCAGGGCCCGGTCCACGTCCTTGGCCATGCGGCTCGCGTCGCCGCACACGTAGAAGTGGGCGCCGTCCTGGAGCCAGGACCACAGTTGGGCGCCGTGCTCGCGCATGCGGTCCTGGACGTAGACCTTGGTCCGCTGGTCGCGGGAGAAGGCCAGGTCGAGGCGGCTGAGGGTGCCGTGCCGGTGGAGTTCCTCCAGCTCGGCGCGGTACGAGAAGTCGGTGGCGCGGCGCTGTTCGCCGAAGAACAGCCAGTTGGCGCCCGGGTGGCCGAGGGCGCGGCGGTGTTCGAGGAAGCCCATGAACGGGGCGATGCCGGTGCCGGGGCCGACCATGACGGCCGGGGTGTCCGGGCTCGCGGGCGGCCGGAAGTTCGCCGAGCGCCGCACGAACAGCGGTACGGGGGTGCCCGGGTCGGCGTCCGCGAGGAAGCCGGAGGCGACGCCCTTGCGGCGGTGGCCGCGCGGTCCCTCGTAGCGCAGGACGGACACGGTCAGGCTGACCTCGCGCGGGTCGACGAGGGGGCTGGAGGAGATCGAGTAGAGGCGGGGGCGGAGGGGTTTGAGGCGGTCGACCCACTCCTGGGCGCCGAGTCGCACCGGGAACTCGGTCAGCACGTCGACGGGCTGTCGCCCCCAGGTCCAGCGGGCGAGGCCGTCCTTGTTGTCGGGGCGCGTCAGGTGCTTGAGGGTGCGGTCCCCGGTGTGTTCGGTGATCAGGCGCAGCAGGTCGGTGGTGACGTGCGTGATGTCCAGGTGCCGGTGGAGCGCCTCGGCGAGCGGCATCGGGTCGCGGCCGTGGACGGCGACCTCGGCGTCCGGGGACAGGCCGGTGGTCGCCAGCCATTCCGTCACCAGGTCGGGGCAGTTGACGGGCTGGACCCCGAGGGCGTCGCCGGCCTCGTACGCGGGGCCGTCCTCGCCCAGGTCGAAGGTGAACCGGCGGATCTCCTTGGCGGCGCCGGGCAGGCTCAGCAGCCGGTTGCCGGACAGTCGGGCGAGGTGCGGCGCGTCCTTGCTCGCGGGACCCGCCCCGGCCGGGGGCACGAGAGCCGGGGACACGAGAGCCGGCGCCGGCTCGGGGCCGGCCGCGGGGTGCGGGGCGCCGGTCAGGGCGGCGCGGACCCGCTCCAGCCACTGCCGGGCCGGTTCCTCGTAGTCGGGCTCGCAGTCGACCCGGGGCAGGAGGCGTACGGCCCCGAGTTCGTCGAGGCGCCGGTCGAGTCGGCGGCCGTGGCCGCAGAAGGCGTCGTACTGGGAGTCGCCGAGGGCCAGTACGGCGTACCGGACGTCCTCGAAGGCGGGGGCGGCGGGGTCGCCGAGCGCTTCCCAGAACCCGGCGCCGTTGTCGGGGGCGTCGCCGTCGCCGAACGTGCTGGTGACGACCAGCAGGTCGGTGCCGGGGGTCAGGGAGAGCGGTGTGCGGTCCGCCATGTCGTGCACGGCCGCCGGGTGCCCGTCCGCGGCGAGTCGGTCGCCGATGGTGGTGGCGAGGTCCTCGGCGTTGCCCGTCTGGGAGGCCCACAGGACCACGATCCGACGCGCCGGGGTGTTCGGGGCGGAGGGGTCCGGCGTCCCGCCCGGTGCGGTGTCCGGGGGCGCGGTCGGTCCGGAGGACGGCTCGGGCGAGACCGGCCGCGCACGGGAGTACGTCCCGGCGAGCACGCCGTCGATCCAGAGCGCGTGCGCGGCCTCGAACGGGGCGTCCGGGGGCAGCGTGGGCACGCCCGCGTCCGGGGGTGCGGCGGCGAGTCCGGTCAGGAAGCCGGAGAGGTAGCGGCGCTCGTGGTCGGCGAGGACCGGTGGCGCGAGGTCGCCGGGGCCGCACAGCGCCGCCAGGGCGGAGAGGGGTACGGGGGCGGCCTGCGGGGTGGTCGTCTCGGCGGCCCCGGGCAGGGCCGGGGGCGTGGCGGGCAGCGGGGCCCGGGTCTTGGTCAGGGTCACCGCGCAGGCCTTGAACTCGGGTTGGAAGGAGATCGGGTCGACGGCGTCGTTCGTGACGGCGTTCACGCCGAGGTATTCGCCGAACAGGTCGTTCCAGTGGAAGGGAGCGAAACAGTTCCCCGGCCTGACCCGGTCGGTGACGACGGCGGGCAGCACCGCCCGGCCCCGCCGGGAGGCCACCTCCACGCCGTCGCCGGCGGTGATGCCGAGGGAGGCCGCGTCCCGCGGGTGGATCTCGACGAACGGCCCGGGGTTGAGCTTGTTCAGCTTGGCGACCCGGCCCGTCTTGGTCAGGGTGTGCCACTGGTGCTGGAGGCGCCCGGTGTTGAGGACGAACGGGTAGTCGTCGTCGGGCAGTTCGGCGGCGGGCAGGTGCGGACGGGCGTGAAAGACGGCCCGCCCGGTGTCGGTCGGGAACACCAGACGGGGGCGGGTGCCGTCCGGGCGCTCGACCAGGGTCTGGCTGACGCCGTCGTTGAGGTAGCGGATCGGGTTGCGGTCGGGGCCGCCGGGGGCGGCCGGCCACTGCACGGGAGTGGAGCGCAGCCGTTCGTAGGTGACGCCGCGCAGGTCCCAGCCGGTGCGGGGGTTCCACGCCTGCCGCAGCTCCTCGAACACCTCCTCGGCGCAGGTGTACGTGAACGCCTCGGCGAATCCCATCTCGCAGGCGACCCGGGCGATCAACCTCCAGTCGGGGACGGCCTGGCCGGGCGGATCGGCGGCCCCCTGGACCAGGGTGAGGTCGCGCTCCGAGTTGATCATCACCCCGTCCGACTCGACCCAGAGGGTGGCGGGGAGCGCGATGTCGGCGTAGGCGTTCGTCTCGGTCTCCGCGAACACGTCCTGGGTGATGACCAGTTCGGCGGTCTCCAGGGCCTTGATGACCGTGCCCCGGTTGGCGACCGAGGCGACCGGGTTGGTGCAGATGATCCAGCACGCCTTGATCGCGCCGGCGGCCATCTCCTCGAACATCTCCACGGTGCCGCGCCCGACGTCGGTGCGCAGGGTGCCGCGCGGCACGCCCCACAGGTCCTCGGTGAACTCCCGGTCCTCGTCGACCAGGACGGAGCGTTGCCCGGGCAGGCCGGGCCCCATGTAGCCCATCTCGCGGCCGCCCATGGCGTTGGGCTGGCCGGTGAGGGAGAAGGGGCCGCTGCCGGGACGGCAGATCGCACCGGTGGCCAGGTGCAGGTTGACCAGGGCGTTGGTGTTCCACGTGCCGTGGGTGGACTGGTTCAGGCCCATGGTCCAGCAGCTCGTCCACTCCCCCGCCTCGCCGATCCAGCGGGCGGCGAGGCGGATGTCCGCCTCGGGTATGCCGGTGATCTCCGAGACCCTGTCGGGCGGGTAGTCCGCCAGGAAGGCGGGCATGGCCTCCCAGCCCTCGGTGTGGGCGGCGATGAACTCGGGGTCGGTCCGGCCGTTCTCGACGAGCAGGTGCAGCAGGCCGTTGAGGAGGGCCAGATCGGTGCCCGGCCTGATCTGGAGGAACAGGTCGGCCTTGTCGGCGGTGGCGTTGCGCCGGGGGTCGACGACGATGAGTCGGGCGCCGGCGGCCTTGACGCGGTCCATCATCCGCAGGAAGAGGATGGGGTGGCAGTCGGCCATGTTGGCGCCGATGACGAGGAACGCGTCGGCGTGCTCGAAGTCCTCGTACGAGCCCGGCGGCCCGTCGGCGCCCAGCGAGGACTTGTAGCCGCTGCCGGCGCTGGCCATGCACAGCCGGGAGTTGGACTCGATGCGGCTGGTGCGCAGGAAGCCCTTGGCGAGCTTGTTCGCCAGGTACTGGGCCTCCAGGGACATCTGGCCGGAGACGTAGAGCGCGAGTGCGTCGGGGCCGTGCGCGTCGAGGATCTCCCGGAGGCGGCGGGCCGTCTCGGTGACGGCCGCGTCCACGTCGGCGGGGACGGGCTCGCAGCCGCGGTCCCGGCGGATCAGCGCGGTCTCCAGTCGGCCCGGCGCGGCCGTCATGTCGACGTGGGTGGCGCCCTTGGTGCACAGGCGTCCGGAGTTCGCGGGGTGCTGCCGGTCGCCGGTGACCTTCACCGGCGTCCGGCGTCCGTCGGGGCCGCGGGCGAGGTCCACCACGATCCCGCAGCCGACACCGCAGTAGGAGCAGACCGTCCGTACCCGGCTGGTCGCCGCATCCGCATCGGCCACAGGAGCCCCCCGTCGGGAACACCGGGTGGCGCCGGGAGCTCCGGACGCCACCGGGGTGCGCGGGTCCGTCCCGCGGCCCTCACCGTAGGAAGCGCGTGTTGCGCGCACGTGACGGGCGGGACCGCGCGGGCGTTACGACGAACCACACACCCGGCGGCCGGCGGGCGTGAGGTGCGGGGGCGCGGGGTGCGCGGTGCCGGGTGCGGCACGGTGCCCGCGCGCGGCATCGTGCCCGCGCGCGCGTGGGGCCGTCAGACCGCCGGCGGGTTGAGGCGGGCGAAGCCCTCCTGCCGCCGGTACGGGAAGTGGGGGTAGGGGGCCGGGCGCTCGCTCGCCGCGTCGAGCCTCGCCATCTGGTCGGGGGTGAGGGTCCACCCCACGGCGCCGAGGTTCTGGCGCAGTTGTTCCTCGTTGCGGGCGCCGATGATGACGGAGGACACGGTCGGCCGCTGGAGCAGCCACCGCAGGGCGATCTGCGGGACGGCCCGGCCGGTCTCCTCCGCGATCTCGTCCAGGGCGTCGACCACCCGGTACAGGTGCTCGTCGTCGACCGGCGGCCCGTAGTCGGCGGTGTCGTGCAGCCTGCTGCCGGCGGGCAGCGGCCGGCCCCGGCGGATCTTGCCGGTGAGCCGGCCCCAGCCGAGCGGGCTCCAGACGATCGCGCCCAGCCCCTGGTCGAGGCCGAGCGGCATCAGCTCCCACTCGTAGTCGCGGCCGATGAGGGAGTAGTAGACCTGGTGGGCGACGTACCGCGCGCGCCCGTGCCGGTCGGCGGTGGCGAGGGACTTCATCGTCTGCCATCCGGAGAAGTTGGAGACTCCGGTGTAGCGGATCTTCCCGGCCCGGACCAGGTCGTCCAGGGTGGACAGCACCTCCTCGACAGGGGTGCCGGCGTCGAAGGCGTGCAGTTGGAAGAGGTCGATGTGGTCGGTGCCGAGGCGGCGCAGGGCGTCGTCTACGGAGGTGATCAGGCGGGAGCGGGAGGTACCGGCGTCGCCGGGGCCGTCGCCCGTGGGCAGGCCGGCCTTGGTGGAGATGACCACCTGGTCCCGGCGGCCCTTGAGGGCGGCTCCGAGGACCTCCTCCGAGGCGCCGGCCGAGTAGACGTCCGCCGTGTCGAACATCGTGATGCCGGCGTCGATGCAGATGTCGACGAGGCGGCGCGCCTCCTCCACGCCCGTGTTTCCCCAGGCGCCGAAGAGCGGCCCCTGTCCGCCGAAGGTGCCCGCACCGAAACTCAGCGCCGGCACCTGAAGCCCGGACGCACCCAACCGCCTGTACTCCATGACGCATCCCCTTCTCTCCCACGCACCCCAACTAATGGGTCCGCAGTTCCGTTAAGATGAGGCCAGCGTAACAAGCCATGCCCATTAATGGAACAGGAGTCCCGTTATGGAGTTCGCGGACGATGACACCGAGGGTGAGACCGAGGCCGGGAGCAGTACCGGGAGCGAGGCCGGCACCGAGGTCGAACCTGGGACCGCCCGGCCGGGGGGTCGCACCGCGCGCGTACGGGCGGCGGTGCTCCGGGCCGCCGGGGACGTCCTGGCCGAGCGGGGTTTCGCCCACCTGGACCTCGCCGACGTGGCACGCCGCGCCGAGGTCGGCAAGACGACCGTCTACCGCCGCTGGGGCACCGTCACCGGCCTCGTCACCGACCTCCTGTCGGACATGGCGCAGCAGTCCGTGCCCCGTACGGAGACGGGCTCGCTCCTCGGGGACCTGACGGCGAACACCCGGCTGGTGACGCGGACACTGGCCGATCCGAGGCAAGGGGCCCTGTTCAAGGCGGTGATCGCGGCCGCGACGTGCGATCCGAAGGCGGCGGAGGCCCTGCACGGTTTCTACGCCGTCCGCGTCGAGGAGTGGGCCCCGTGCGTCGTGCAGGCCGCGGCCCGGGGCGAGGTGCCCGAGGGCACCGACGCGCACGAGGTCGTCCGTGCCGCGTCCGCCCCCCTCTACTACCGACTGCTGACCACGACGCTGCCCCTGGACGAGGCGGCCGCCGACCGTGCCGCGACGGCCGCCGCGGCGGCGGCGCGCGCGGGGGCGTACGTACGGGACGTGTAGCGCCGGCGACGACCGACGACCCGATGCGCGGTCGCCGAGGGCATGATCCTCAACTCCCGCCGGAAAACGTGCCGTTACCGGACGGAGCACCGGCTTCCGTTGGCCGGGATATTGGCTGCATCTCCCCTCCAGCGGTCCTGAAGCACCGTGCATGATCGTGGATGCCTGGCCGGTCAACGGCCGGACGGAGCCCGGATCCAGGAGATCGAACCGCGGTCCTCACCCAAGGGACGGCGGATCGCTCGTCTGCGGGCCCGACCGGCCGTACGCCGGAAACCTCGGGGCCGGGTGACACCGCCTCGTGGACCGGGCGTTCGGTCACGGCACATTCGGCTTTCACCTCCACCATCCGGGAGACACGCATGTCCGACATCGCTCGCACCCCCGAGTTCGCCCTCCAGGACCTCGACCTCGACCTCGGCGACCTCACCGTCACCTCGATGCGCGACACCGTCGCGCTGCCCGAGGGCGGGGCGTCCTGGGGTTCCTGTTCCTGCCAGGGCTCGTCGTCCTGCGCCCAGCCGACGCTGGACGCGGGCGAACTCGCGGGCTGACCTCCGCACGCCTTCGCACCACGGCCTGCACCTCACGGGCCTTCACCTCACCGGCCCTCGCACCACGCACCACGCATCACGCATCACCTCACGAGCGGCGCGCACCGACACCGGTGCGCGCCACCCGCGGCGGACACCCGACCGCCGCACGCCCCGACCGTCGACCGTCGACCCGTCGCACCCGACGGCCGTCGCCCGTCGACCGTCGCCCTTCCGATCGGAGGAGACCTCCATGGACCGAGCCACCCCCGGCCCCGGCTTCGCACTCGACGACCTCGACCTCGACCTCGGCGACCTCACCGTGACCTCCATGCGGGACACGGTGGCACTGCCCGAGGGCGGGGCCTCCTGGGGCTCCTGCTCCTGCCAGGGCTCCTCGTCCTGCGCCCAGCCGGAGCGGCCCGAGGTCCCGACGCTGTAGCCGTTCCACACGCACACCCGCACACGTCGTGACGCCTCCCGCCGTACGCCGCGCACACCGCGTACGGCGGGGGGCCCGCGCGTCATCACCGACAGGAGGGGAACCGTCATGTCGCAGCCGCGCCGGCCGGCCGCCGACACGGACACCGGCGCCGGCGGCTACCGGGTGCGCTCCGCGCCCTACGCGCTGGTCCGCGCCACCGTGCTCGCGCACCCGGCCCAGCAGCCGCCCGCCGCTCGGTTCCGTGCCCTGCTCGCCCACCTGCACCTGCTCGACGCGCGGTTGCTGCGGATCACCGCGCCGCTCTGCGACGCCCTGTACGACAGCCGGGACGGTCATCCGGCGGAGTTCCACCACGGCGTCGTCCTCCCGCTGCGCCGGGCCCTGCACAACGGTCGCGAGCCCCGGCCCGCCCTGCTGGAACGCCTCGGCGACCTGCCGGACCGGGTCCCCCCGCTCGCGTCCTGGCTCGCGCTGCGCGCCCGACGGAGCGCCGTCCTCGCCGAGTTGGACGACGCCGCCGAGCGGGCGCTGGCCGGCGAGCGCGCGGCCCTGGCCGCCCTGTGCCGCGAACCGGCCCTCGGCAAGGCCGTGGCCCTCACCAGCGCCGATCTGCTCCGGGCCGTGGAACGGGCCGGCACCGGCGTGCTCGACCGCAGGGCACGCAAGGAGGAACCCACCGTGCTGCGGTACGCCCTGCGGGCCACTACGAAGACGAGCCCGCTGTCCTGGTTCACCGCCGTCGGCTGGGGAGTGTCGTCAAGCTCCGCACAGGACCGGCCCGCCGCCGCGTGGGGAGCCGCGCCGCTCTTCACGGACCCCCTGCACCCGGTCGTGAAGGTCAACCGCACCCTGACGACGGCCCTGACCCTCGCCCTGCTGACCGCACCGCACCGGCGGGCGGCCCTCCCCCACCGGATCACCAGCAGCGCCCGGGTCAAGGGCGGCCGGGCCGCGTTCTCCCGGGACCGGACCTCCTTCGCCGGCGGCCGTTACCTGGTGGCCGACGAGGACGAGGTCGAACTGCCCTACGGCGGCCCCCTGGACCTGGTCACCGAGCACGCCGAGACCCCGGTGCCCCTGGCCGGGTTGACGGAACTGCTGGCCGGCGCCCTGAAGGGAGCGGGCGACGACGGCCCCGCCGCCGCCTCGGCCTTCCTCGACCGCCTGGGGCAGGCCGGGCTGCTGGTGCCGGGCGACCCGGTGGCGCCACAGGACGGCGACCCGCTGGAGGGCCTCTCGGCGTGGCTCCGCACGCTCGGCGCGACCCACCCCGAGGACGCGGCCCGCGCCGACCTCGTCGACGAACTCGCCCGGGTCACGGCCGCCTTCGCGGCGGCCCCCGCCACCGAACGGCCCGCCCTGCTCACCGACCTGTCCCGGGACTGGAAGGCGACCCTGGCCGACGCGGGACGCCCCGTACCGCCGGTGTCCGCGCCCCTGAACGTGCTGTCCGAGGACGTCGTCGCCCCCCACCCGCTGCCCGTCGACGGCTTCCTCGACGACGCCGACCACGAGGCGCTCGGCGAGGTCACCGCGCTCGCCGAGTCGTTCGACCTCGGGCACCTGCTCCGCCGGATCGTCCGCGACCGCTTCGTCGCGCGGTACGGAGCCGGCGGCACCTGCCGCCACCCGTGGGAGTTCGGGGCCGAGGTCGCCGACGCCTGGGAGGAGGCCGGGCGGCTCGCGGCGCTCGCCCCCGGGGACCGGGCCGCGTTCCCCACCGGGGCCGGTGCGCTCGCCGATCTTCGCGCGGAGGTCGTCCGGGCGGTCGCGGACCCCCCGCAGGGCGCCCCCGCCGACGACGACACGGTCGTGCTGCCCCGGGACCTCGTCGCCGGTCTCGGCGGGCGACTGCCCGACTGGACCGTCGAACGCCCGCTCGGTTACGCGTACTTCCTCCAGCGGGAGCCGGGCCGGCGGGCGGCCGGGACCGGACCGG
This sequence comes from Streptomyces sp. NBC_01426, assembly GCF_036231985.1. Classification (GTDB taxonomy): domain Bacteria; phylum Actinomycetota; class Actinomycetes; order Streptomycetales; family Streptomycetaceae; genus Streptomyces. The sequence goes on along the minus strand of NZ_CP109501.1, from coordinate 545,929 downwards.
TCCCGCTGTGCGTGAACCACGTGTACGGCGGGTGGGGCCGGTTCACCAGCCGGTTCCTGGACGCCCTCGATCCGCGCGCCGGCGTCGAGGTGTCCCGGCAGATCCGCCGCGGGTTGGGCCCCGGTGCCCGCGCCGCGCAGGTCCGACCCGTCGGCGGCTTCAACGCCAACCTGCACCCACTGCTCGTCCCGGACGAGATCGGCCCCGACCGCGGCCGGGCCTCGATCGGCGAGGGCGACCTGGACCTCGTCCACGACGAGGCCACCGACCAGGTGCGCCTGCGGCTGCGGAGCACCGGGGAACACCTCGACGTGCTGTACCCGGGGTTCCTCGCGCCCGTGTTGCTGCCGCGCCGCATCGGGGCCCACCTGGCCGACCATCCCGAGGGCGCCGTCGACTTCGGGGCGCTCGTGCCCCGCCGCGCCGTCACCGCGCCGGGCGGGCTCGTGACCCGCACCCTCCGGCTGCTCCACCGCCACGTGGTGCTCCGCCGGCGCCGCTGGCTGCTGCCGCCCGACGTGGTCCGCGCCCTGCGCGCCGACCTCGGCTCCGAGCCGGTGCCGGCCACGGCCGCGGTCCGCTGGCGCGCCCTGCTGGACCTGCCCGAGCAGCTCTTCCTGCACCCGGTCGGCGGCCCCGCCACCGGGCAGGCCACCGCCGACTTCCTCAACCGGCTGAACCGCCCCAAGCCGCACCTGGTGGACCTCGGCAACGCGCTGCACCTGCGGTGCCTGGCCAAGTGGCTGTCCCGGCACACCGAAGGCGGCGCGGTCCTGGAGGAGGCGCTCCCCGCGCCCGGCGGCCTGGACACCCCGACGCACGCGGTCGAACTGGTAGTTGAGGTCAACCGGCCCGGGCGGCGGCGATGAACCGGGACACGACGACGGCGCGAGAGCGACGAGCACCACGAGAGCCGGAAGAGAGCGTGCGAGCCGTGCGATCCATCGAGGACGACGCCCCGGGGGCCGGGGACGTCCGGGAGGCCCGGGACGTGGTCGTCTACCACCACCACCCCGTCAAGGCGCCCCTGCTGCGCGAGGTGGTGTTGCCGCTCGCCGAGGCCTTCGCGGCGGACGGGTGCGCCGCCCACGTGGAGCGGCACTGGTTGCGCGGCCCGCACCTGAGGCTGCGCCTGGTGGGCCCGCGCGAACGGGTCGAGGCCGCTGCCGAGTCCGCCGCGACCGACGTCCGCGCCTGGCTCCGGGTCCACCCCTCGCACGGCGACCTCACCGAGGCCGAGTTGTTGGAGCGGGCGGAGGAAGCCGGCCGCGCCGAACTCGTCGCCGGTCCCTACGGGCCGATCGTCGCGGACAACACCGTCCGGGTCGAGACCGTCGACCGCACCGCGTTGCGCGGCCTCCTCGGCGACGACGGCGCCGACCTGCGCGACGAGCTGCTGCGCGCCGGCCTGAACCCGTTGCGCGCCGGCGCCGCCTTCCTCCACGAGCACGGCGACTCCGCGCAGGCCCGCGTCCAGCTCGCGGTGGTCGCGCTCGCCGCACACGCCGGCGCCCACCCCGGCGGGCTGGCGGGCGGTCACTACTCGTACGTGTCCCACCTGGAGGACTTCCTCTTCCACGAGGATCCGGACGGACGGGTGCGGGACCGGTTCGAGCGCCACGCGGAGCGCGTGGACGACGCGGTGACCGCTCTCGTCGGGCGGATCTCCGGCGGCGGCGCGCAGGGGTGGGAGCGGGCCTGGTCCGCGTACTCGGCGGGCGCCTGGGAGCTGGTCCGGAGCCGGTACGAGGCGGGCGCTGACCTGCACGGTTCCCCGGACGCCTACCGGGCGCGGGCCGCGGCCACCGGGGACTCCGGGACGGCGCGGCGCTGGAACCACGAGGAACGCACCGGCTACAGCGCCTTCCACGCACTGCTGCGCCGCTCCGACCCCGAGGGGACGATGTGGAGCCGCCCCGACTACCTGATCCACCGTGCCTCCACGAACGCCCTCTACCGGCTCCTGGCCATCTGTGACGTCCGTCCGCTGGAGCGGTACCTGGCGGCGCACCTGGTGATCCGTACGGTGCCCGGTCTGACCGGCTGCGACTGGCGTACGGAGATCGGCGCGGCCGTCGACGCGGTGGAGGGCGCCTCGTGAGCGCCGAACACCCCACCGTGCCGGGCGCCGGCCCGGGCCCACGGACTGACGCACGTCCGGGCATCGGCCCGGGCCCGGGTGCCGACGCGCGTCCGGACGAGGACGCGGGCCCGGGTCCGGGCCCGGGCCCGGGCGACGGCACAGGCACGGACACGGACACGGGCTCCCGAGCCGTGCGGCGGTTGCGCCCCGGGGTGGCCGTGACGCCGTTGCGCGTCGGCCTGCACCTGCGCGGGCGGCGCGGGAGCGTCACCCTGGAGGGCAGCAAGGCGCTGCCGACCCTGTGGCGCATGATCGAGGGGCCCCTGGGCGACGGGGGGTTCGAGGAGTTCCTGGACGGCCTGGAGCCGGGCTCGGCGCTGCGCGGGGCCGTGGACACGCTCGTCGGGCAACTGGAGGCGCACGACCTGCTCGTGGCGGACCCGACGCCGCACCCGACCACCGTGCGGAGCACCGCGACCGGTCCGGTCGGGGAGTGGCTCGGCGTGACGGCCGAGCGGCCCGACACCGCGCGGGCGGCGCTCCTCGGGACCCGCGCCGAGGTGGTGTCCGGCGCTCCCGACGGCCCGCTGGCCAGGGCGGCCGGGCGGGCGTTGGCGGCGGGCGGGCTGCCCGTCGCGTACACCGTCGATCCGGATCTGCCCGGGGACCGGGTCCTCCTGTACGCCCGAGGGGCGGGGCCCGTCCGGGGCGTGGCGGTCGGGCGACGCGGCGGGAGCGGCTACGCCACCGCGCTCGGCAGTCCCGCCCAGATCCGGTCCGAGGCCGAGGCCCTGGAGGCCCTGGAGGCCCGACTCGACCACCCCGGCCTGCCGGGCGTGTCCGCCACGTCCACCACGCCCATCGTGCCCGCGCCGGTCGAAGTGCCCGCCGTGCCCGCCGCGTTCTTCCCGCTGCTCGCGGGCGCCGCGGCGCACCGGCTGCTGTGCGGGGCCGCCGGGCTGCCGGACCCTGCGGGCGAGGGCGAGGACGACCGGCTGGTGCCCGGGCTGCCGGCGGTGCTGCTCGCGGACGCCCGGCCGCCGCGGGCCGACTACCGCAGCTGGCTCGGGCCCGACCGCCTCGACGCCGATCGGCGGGTGCTCCTGCCCGCGGCCACCACCCTCGGCGAGGCGCTGCGGCGGTTGGCGGCCCTCACCGACGAACGGTGCGGGATGCTGCCCGAGCCGCTCCCGGGGGACCTGCGCCAGTTGCCCGTGCCGCTCGCCCGTTGCGTCCTGCGTCGGGCGGGCCGCCCTGACGGCGTCCTGGTCGGCGGTGCGCCCCGGCTGGACCTGGCGCGCCTGGACCTGTTCTGCCGGTCCGCCGAACTCCTTCTCGGGGGCGACGGCTTCACCGTCGGGGCGAACCCCGGGCACGCCCGGGGCCGGGCCCTGCGCGCGGTCGCCGCCGGCCTGCCGGAGCCGGCGGGCGGGCCGCATGCCGTGCCCGCCGTCCGGTGGTCCGGGCACCCCCAGGTGCGCCACTGGTGGGCCACGCTGACCGACCGGCTCGCCGTCCCCGCGCGCCTGGAGGTGGTCCGGGTCGCTCCGGGCGAGGAGGTGTACCGCGCCGTCGTCCGCCCGACCGGGCACCGCGAGCCCTCGTGGGGCCCGCGTGAACTTCCCCTGCTCGGTGACGCCGTGGAGGGGACGCCGGGCGACGCGGCCGGCTTCGCCGCGCTCGCGGCCGTCGCCCGCGTCTCGGCCTCCGATCCCGACTCCGCCCGCGACCCCGACTCCGGGTTCGCCTCGGGCTCGGGTGGCGCGGTCGCACCGCTGGCCGCCGCCGGGGTGCGGACGGCCGGCTGGGAGGACTCGGGGTGGACCGGCCGCTGGGTGGCGGAACTGGCCGGGCGCGAGGGCGCGTTCCAGGACGCGCTGCGCCGGGTGACGGGCGCGGACCCGGCCCCGGGCCCGCCCGTCGCCGGGAACGCCGGCGAACCCGGGGCGCTGCTGCGGGCGTTCGGGTTCACCGTCCTGCACACCCCCCGGGAGACACGATGACCTCGGCGACCACGACCACGACCACGACCGCGACCTCGATCGCGGCGCCGATCGCGGACCCGGCCCCGGCCGGTCCGCTCGGGGCGCTGCCGGTGCCCGTGCTCGACGCCGGTTCCGCGACGGCGGCCGTGTCCGGCGCGGCCGTGGTCCTGTTGCCGCGGTGGACGCTCGGCCTCGCCGAGGAACTGAGCCGGCACGCGCTCGACCACCCCGTGGAGTTCGTACCGGTGCGCTTCGACGGGGCGCTGGCGGTGGTCGGGCCGGTGCTGCGGCCGGGCGCGGCGGCCTGCCTGTGCTGCGCCGAGTACCAGCGGCTGGCCACGGCGGGCGGCCGCGTGCCGTGGCGGAGCCCGACCCTGGAGCTGGCCGGCGTGCCCTCGCCGGCCCTGTCGGAGTCGCTGGGCGCCCTCGCGCTGGAGCTGCTGGAGCCGGCCGCCCCCGAAGGGACCGGACCCGGTGCGGAGTCGGGGACGGAACCGGGTGCCGGGTCGGCCGTCGTGTACGTCGTGCACCTCGGGCGCGGCACCTGGTCCACGCACCGGGTCCGCCCCGTCGGCGGCTGCGCGGTGTGTCACCCGCTGCCCGCGGACTCCGCGTCCGACGTCGCCCCGCTGCCGTCGGCCCCCCGGCCGCTCCCCGATCCGTACGTGCTCCGCGCGCCCAACCCGCTGACCGCGCCGGCGCGGCTGCGCGAGGCCCTGTACGACGAGCGGTTCGGGCCGGTGCGCGCGCTGTTCCGGTCCGAGGACTCGGCGTTCTGCCTGACCAGCGCGTTCGTGACCGACGGTCGTCTCGTGGACGACGGCGGGTACGGCCGGTCCCGGGACTTCGGCGACAGCGAGCGGATCGCGCTGTTCGAGAGCGTGGAGCGGTACACGGGCATGCGGCCGACCGGCCGGCGCACGGGGCTGCGCGCCTCCTTCGCGGAGTTGGGGCCCGAACGGGCCGTGGACCCGGAGCGGCTCGGCCTGCCCGACCCCGCCCACCACGGCCACCCGTCGTCACCGACCGTGCCCTACACCCCTGACCTGGTCATGGACTGGGTGCACGGCTGGTCGCTCACCCGGCGGCGGCCGACGGCCGTCCCCGAGCACGTGGCGTACTGGGACGTTCCCGGCGCCGACCGGCCGCGCGTGGTGTACGAGTCCTCGAACGGCTGCGGACTCGGCAACAGCCCCGAAGAGGCTGCGCTCTACGGGCTGTTCGAGGTCGCGGAGCGCGACGCGTTCCTGATGGCCTGGTACGCGGCGACGCCCCTGCGCCGGGTGCTGCCACCGCCGGACGACCTGGACACCGCGCTGCTCGCGGACCGTGCGGCGCTGGCCGGCTACCGGCTCGTCCTCCTCGACGCGACGAACGACTTCGACGTCCCGGCCGTCGTGGCGGTCTGCCGGTACGAGGGCTCCCACCCGGACGCGCCCCGGATGTTCCTGGCGGCCGGCGCCCACCACGACCCGCGCGCGGCGATCCGCTCCGCGGTGGCCGAGGTCGTCACCAACGTGCTGGACGCGGGGCACCGCGCCCTGGCCGAGGGCGGCCCGCGCGATCCGCGGCGGCTCCGGCCGATGCTGGACCGGCCGGACCTGGTGGTGTCCCTGGACGACCACGTCGGCGTGAACACCCTGCCCGAGGCCGGCCCGCGCCTGGAGTTCCTGTTCGCCGACACCCCCCGGCTGTCGGTCGAGGAGGCCTGGCCGGGGGCCCCGGAACCGGTGGGTGACCTCGCCGACCTGCTCGGGGCGAGCGTGGAGCGGCTGTCCCGGGCCGGCCTGGAGGTGATCGCCGTCGACCAGTCCGAACGGGGGCTGCGCCGGCGGCTCGGACTGCACGCGGTGAAGGTCGTCGTCCCGGGCGCCCTGCCGATGACCTTCGGGCACGTGAACCACCGCACCCGGGGACTTCCCCGGCTGCTGGAGGTGCCGTACCGACTGGGGCGCACGGAAAGGCCGTTGCGCCCGGAGGACCTCGCGGTCCACCCGCACCCCTTCCCCTGACCCCACGACGGACACGGGCCCACGACGGGCACGGGCCCACGACGAGGACCGCTGATGACGACGATCGACACCTGGCAGAGCCACCACCTGTTCCTGCACTCCACCGCCGAGGAGGCCGACGCGTTCCTGGTGCGGGACGTGGCCCCCCTGCTGGACGGCCTGGTGGCGGCCGGGGAGGCCGGAGGGTGGTTCTTCATCCGCTACGGGGAGGACGGCCCGCACCTGCGGATCCGGGTGCACGGCGCGGACCCGGCCGCGGCCGCGCGGCTGCCGGAGGAGTTGGCGCGGGCCGCGAAGGAGGTGCCCTCGGTGCCGGGCCCGTGGCCGTCCGCCCACGGGGAGGTGCGGTCCGTGCCGTACGTGCCCGAGACGGACCGGTACGGCGGCCCGCTCGCGCTGCCGGTCGCCGAGGACGTCTTCGGCGCCTCCACCGGGGTGGTCGTCGAAGCCCTGCGGGAGGTACGGGGCGGGGGCGGCGCGACGCGGCTGGCGGTCGCGGCGGACCTGGCGCACGCGACGGCGTACGCGCTGGGCATGGGCGAACTCGCCGCGGCGCGCTGGCTGCGCGGGCACGCGGCCGGTTGGCGGTGGGTCACCGAGGTGCCGCTGCTGCCGGGCGCCTCGGTGCACGCCCGGGTCAACTCCGTGTACGCGGCGCAGCGTTCGACGCTGGGGCGGCGCGCGGCGGACCTGCGTCGGCGGCTCGCGGACGGCACGGCGACGCCCTGGCTGCTCCGGTGGACGGACCGGGTCCGGGAGGCCGATGCGACGCTGCGGGCCGGCGGGGGGCCGGAGGCCTCGTACGCCTGGGTGTGGGCCTCGCAGCTCCACATGCTGTTCAACCGGCTCGGCGTCACCCCCGACGAGGAGCGTGCGGTGTGCCGGCTGGTCGCCCGCACCCTGCTGGAGACGACGGACGCGCAGACGACGGACTCGGGGACGACGGACGAGCCGGCCGACTACTTCCCGTCCTCGCACACCGCGCCCGACTTCCGCTACCTGGAGCGCAGCAAGTTCCAGATCGGACGCGGCGAGGACACGGCCCTGCGGCCGTCGGCGCCGCTCTCCCCGTCGGCGACCGGCCGGGCGGGATGGGGAACCGCCGGGCCGGAGATCTCGCTGCCGACGGGTCCGCTGCCCGAGGTGTCGCTGCGCGAGGTCCTCGCGGGCCGGTCCTCGCTGCGCGGCGCGCTCACCGGGCCGCTCGACGCGGACACGCTGGGCGCGTTGCTGTGGCACTCCCTGTCCGAGAGCGGCCGCTCCGAGCAGCTCCTCGCGGACGGCTCGACCCGTTCCCTCGTCCACCGCCCCCACCCGAGCGCCGGCGCCCTGTACACCGCCCGGGTACGGCTGCTGGTCCTCGACACGGCCGGGGTCCCCGCGGGCACCTGGGAGTGCGTGCCGCAGTCGCGGACGCTGCGCCGCGTGGGGCCGGTCCCCCCGGTGGAGGCGGTCAAGGCGCTGTCGACGTACCTGTCCCGTCCCGCGACGGACCCGGACTGGATCGGCATCGACGACGCGCCGGTGGTCCTGGCCGTCTACGCGGACCTCGGCCTGCTGCGGCGCCGTTACGGTCTGCGCGCCCTGCGGCTGGCCCTGCTGGAGACCGGCCACCTGACGCAGACGCTGCTGCTCACCGCGACGGCCCTGGGCCTGGCCGGGACCCCCCTCGGCGGCTTCCACGACGACCTGGCCCACGAACTCCTCGGCCTGGACGACCTCGAACAGCCGCTGCAGTACCTGCTCCCCCTCGGCCGGCGGTCCGGGGCCGGAAGCTGAGCGCTGTCCCCACACCATCGGGGGAATCCCCCACCCGTCGTGCCGGGGACGGGTGGGACACGCGATACTGGCCCCATGGTCCAGCTGTCCTCTCCCGTCCCGCCGGCACCGGTCGGCGAAGTGCTCCGCTCGCGGTACGCCGGCCGCCTGCCCGGCTCCCTCGCCGAGCTGACGGGGCCCGTGCGCGGGCCGGTGGCGCTGCCGCCGCACGTCGCGTGGTCCGGGCTGCGGACGTACGACCTGGACCGCCCGCGCCAGCGGATGAGCCTGTACCGGACCGTCCTCGCCGAGGGCCGGCGCGAGGATCTGGTCGCCTTCCTGGACCGGGACCTGCTGATCGCGCAGTGGCCCGTCCTGCGCACCCTGGTCAGCAGGCACGTCCGGCAGGTCTGGGAGGACCGCTTCCCCCAGCTCCCGACCCGGACCACCACGCTCGCGTGAACCTCAGCGGGCTGCACCGCCGACTCCTCGCCGACGTCATCGCCATCGGTTCCCCGTACCCGCTCGTCCTCACGGGTGGTTACGCGGTGCAGGCCCACGGGCTCGTCGACCGGCTCAGCCAGGATCTCGACGTCGCCACCGAGAACCCGGCCCCCATGGAGGACATCGCCGCCGACCTGGTCCACGAGCTGACCAAGCGCGGCTGGGCCGTGGAGGTGGTCGCCGTGGACCCGCTCGCCGCCCGCCTCATGGTCACCGACCCCGCCGACGGCGCGCGGTGCGAGGTGGACGTCCTCAAGGAGAACCTCTGGTCCGCGCCCGAGGACACCGAGTACGGACCGGTCCTCGCCCTCGATGACGTGATCGGCACCAAGGTCCGCGCCCTGGCCGACCGGGGCGCACCGCGCGACCTCATCGACGTACAGGCGGCCCACCGCCTGCGCCGGCGCAGCCTGGGCGAACTGGAGCGTCTGGGCGCGCGGCACGGGCGCGACGAGTTCCGCCTCGACGACCTCCGGGACCGGCTGGCCGGCTCCGAGTGGTACGACGACGAGGAGTTCGCCGAGTACGGACTCGACGCGGACGCCATCGCCGACCTGCGCGAGTGGGCCCGGAGGTGGGTCATCGACCTCGAAGGCCGCCTCACGGACGACTGACCGGCCCACCGCACGACCGGGCGGAGCCCGTCGCACGCGGGACCGGGGCCGGGCCGCGCCGTTCACCCCGTGAAGGCGGCGAGGGTCGTCACGAACCGGTCGGCGTCGTCGATCCCTCGCCCACCGCATCCCGCGCGACCGCCTCGGGGACGCCGGCCGAGGACGACGGCCGGGGCGGCCCTCAGCGCTCCACGTCGACCGGGCAGGCGGCATCGGCGGCCGCCTCCACGAGGTTCTTCTCCAGGCGTTCGAGGGTGTGCAGGGCAGCCGCGCGCTCGTCGTCCGTGAGTCCGGCCGTCGAGATGTCCTCCAGTTGGGTCCAGACCTCTTCGACCTGACGGCGCAGGGCGTGGCTCGCCGCCGTCGGCTCGATGAGCGACGCGCGCTTGTCGGTGGGCGAGGGCCGGCGGCGGACGAAGCCGGACTGTTCCAGGCGACGGACGGTACGGGTCATGGTGGCCGCGTCGGAGTCCATCAGCCGCACCAGGTCGATCTGCCGCTGGGGACCGCGTTCCCACAGGTGCATCATGACCAGCTCCTGGCCCGGGTGCAGACCGATGCGGCGCAGCAGCTGGCCGGCGAACATGCGGTGCAGGCGGGCCAGCCGGAAGATCGCGTGACTGACGGGTCCGCCGCCGGCCGCCGCCGGCATCGGCACGGTGGCCTCCTGCTGCGTCACCACGGGCGTGGTGGCCTCGGGCTTGTCTCCGGCGTCCGGCGTGAGCTGCGTCATCGTCTTCCTCCCCTTACCGCTCGGTTGGCTTTACTGCCCGGTCAAGGTAACCCTACCGCCACCTGAAGTCGGCGGCGCCACTCCGATGCCCTCGCGAATATGCCCAGCTCAGAGCACACCTCCTGAGCCGTTGCCGACAGATCACCCCGCCTCGCCCATGACGCCGGGGAATAGATCGGGGCTGGTTACTTGTTCGGACAGGTGATTTACTTGTTCAGACAGGCAACTGCATGGACGCGGGCACCCTGCCGTGCCCGTGGCATGCGGCACCACCCACTCCGAGGGGACTCGACATGACTACCGCGACCAACGCGTTCGATCCGATCGACCTGGGCGGCAAGCGCCTCGCCAGCCGCATCGTGATGGCTCCGATGACCCGCAGCCGCGCCCACGGGGCCGACGCGGAACCGACGGAGCTGATGGCGACGTACTACGCGCAGCGCGCCTCGGCCGGGCTGATCGTCACCGAGGGCATCCAGCCCTCGCCGGTCGGCCAGGGCTACCCCGACACCCCCGGCCTGCACACCGCAGGCCAGGTACGGGCATGGCGGAAGGTGACCGACGCCGTGCACGACGCGGGCGGCGTGATCTTCGCCCAGCTCATGCACACCGGGCGGATCGGCCACCCGAGCCTGCTGCCCGACGGCCTGGTGCCGGTGGCGCCCTCCGCGGTGACCGCCAAGGGCCGGGTCTTCACCCACGAAGGGCCCAAGGAGTTCGTGACGCCGAAGGAGCTGGGCGACGCCGAGATCCGGCAGACCATCGCCGACTTCGCCGCCGCGGCACGCCACGCGATCGAGGCCGGGTTCGACGGCGTGGAACTCCACGGCGCCAACGGCTACCTGATCCACCAGTTCCTCTCCGACCACACCAACCGGCGCACCGACGCGTGGGGCGGTGACATCGAGGGCCGGATCCGTTTCGCCGTCGAGGTCGTCACCGCCGTGGTGGAAACGATCGGCGCACAGCGCGTCGGCCTGCGGATCTCGCCCGGAAACCAGTACAACGACATGTCCGAGACCGACCCCGGCGAGGTCCACGAGGCGCTCCTGAGGCGGATCGCCGGGCTGAACCTGGCCTATCTGCACCTGCTGGAGGGCCCCGACCCCGAGGCGGCGCCGCGGCTGCGCAAGGCGTGGCCCGGCACGTTCGTCCTCAACCCCTTCACCCACCCGGACGTCACCGGCCCCGACGCGCTCAAGCTGATCGAGGACGGGAGCGCGGACATGGTGGCCTACGGCGCCCTCTTCCTGGCCAACCCCGACCTTCCCCGCCGACTCGCCGCGGGCGGCCCGTTCAACACCGCGGACCAGTCCACCTTCTACGGCGGCGACCACCGCGGCTACACCGACTACCCCGCCCTCAACGGCTGACGCCCCCGCCAGTCGTCGACCACGCCTTCACCCGGGAGTTCACGATGTCCCAAGCGATCACCTTCTCCGAGTACGGCACGTCCGACGTGCTGCGGCTGTCGGAGGTCACCCCTCCGGAGCCCGGTCCCGGCCAGGTCCGCATCCGCGTGCGGGCCGCGTCCGTCAACCCGCTCGACATCAAGATCCGGTCCGGACTGATGGCCGGCAACGCCCCGGCCCGCTTCCCCGTGATCCCCGGCCTGGACGCGGCCGGCGTCGTCGACGCCGTCGGCGAAGGAGCCGCGGCGTCCGTGGGCGACGCGGTGCTCGGTTCGGCCTCGGGCGGCAGCTACGGCGAGTACGCCCTGCTCGACCGGCCGGTGGCCAAGCCCGACGCCCTCGACTGGGACGTCGCCTCCTCGCTCGTCACGGTCGGCCTGACCGCCGCCCGTGTCCTGGCGGAACTGGACGTACGGGCCGGACAGACCCTGCTCGTCCACGGCGCCGCGGGCAGCGTGGGCATCATCGCGGCCCAACTCGCCGTCGCCCGGGACATCACCGTCGTCGGAACGGTCGGCGAGCACGACATCGAGCGACTGGCCGCGCTCGGAGCGAAGGCCGTCCGCTACGGCGACGGCTGGGTGGAGCGGGTGAAGGCCGCGGCCCCGCAGGGCGTCGACTCCGTCTTCGACGCCTCGGGCGCCGGCGTACTGGCCGAGTCCGTCGCCCTGACCGGCGACAGCACGCGCGTCGTCACCATCGCCGACATGGACGCCGCGCGGCACGGCGTCCGCTTCAGCGCGGGCGGCGGCGAAAGCGCCGGAGCGTCCCTGGCGGAGCTGGTCGCCCTGGCCGCCGGCGGTCGGCTCACCGTCCCGATCTGGCGCACCTACCCCCTCGCGGAGGCCGCGCGGGCGCACGCCGACCTGGAAGCCCACCTCAACCGGGGCAAGGCCGTCCTGCTGCCCTGACCTCCGAAGGCCGCCGCCCCGCCCGCTCGGGCGGCGGCCCCGGGGCCGGACCGCCGGCCGTCAGGTGTCGCTCGTCGACAGGCATCGGGTCTTCCGGGCGAGGCCGCCCAAGGCGTCGTTGAGGGCGACCAGGGCGTCGCCCGCGGGCCGGGAGCCGCCCGCGAACGCGACCTCGACGGCGGGTTCGCGCCCGTACGTGGTGAACACCCACGCCCCGTCCCGCTCGACCCCGGCGTCGTCGAGGACCCAGTCGAAGCCGTTGACGTTCACACAGGTGTCGATGGTCGGGGCGAGGGGTTCCACGCCGCAGCGCAGCACGACGGCCCTGTCGCCCCACCCGGCGGCCCCCGCGCCGTCGACGTCGTCACGGCCACGTCCCATGAGGGTCTCGGGAAGGCGCGCGACCACGTCCGAGCAGGGAGCGGTCCGGGCGAAGGGCCCCGCCGGCACGCTGTAGTCGGCGCGGGCGTACACGGCGACGGCGAGGGACGCGGCGGCCACGGCGCACACGAGCGGTCCGCGTCTCTTCGTCCATCCCATCCCCATGCCCGCCACGGTAGTTCGCGCCCGCGACGGCCACCTCACCGCCCCCGGCTGCCATGTGGCGCGGCCGGTGGCGTCACGCGTGGTCGCGGACCGGTTCCCTCTCGGGGCGTGATGTGCGGTCGTGTCGGGGAAGCAGCAACGGGGTCGTCAGCATGAGGAGACCGGCGATCGCGATCGCCGTGCGCGGGCCGGTGACGGCCGCCAACAGGCCCCACAGCGCGGTCAGGAGGGCGACGGTGGCCTTGCTGGTGACCGACCACGCGGCCAGGGTACGGACGACCCGGTCCGCCGGGGTCCGTTCGAGCCGGTAGGTGGCGAACACCGGGTTGAACACCCCCATGCAGGTGATCAGCCCGAGCTCGACGGCCATGAGGAACACCAGTCCGCCGGCGCCGGGGCCGACGAAGGCCGTCCCGAGGGACCAGCAGGCCCGCAGTGTCCCGGCGGTGCGCATGACCGCGGGCCGGCCGAACCGGGCGACGAGCCGGGGGGCCAGCCGTGAGCCGATCAGTCCGCCGACGCAGGGCACGGCGAAGGCGAGGGCGTACTGCCAGGGCGCGAAGCCGAGCCGGCCGAGCATGAGCACGGCGAGCAACGGCGAGGTCGCCATGATCAGGCCGCTGACGAGGACCGTGTTGAGGAACAGCGGGCGCAGTGCGGAGTCGGTCAGGATGTACCGCCACCCCTCGAACACGTCGCCGACGCGCGACCGGGACGGCGCCTGGCCGGCGGGCGCGGGGCGCGCCTCCGGGCCGCCCATCGCGCGGATCCCCGCCGCCGAGAGCAGGTGGCTGATCGCGTTGGCGACCACGGTCACCACCGGGCCGAACGCGGCGATCGCGGCCCCGCCGAGCGGGGGGCCGAGCATGGTGGCGGTCCAGGTCGTGGACTCGAAGCGGCCGTTCGCGACGAGCAGGTCGTCCGGCCGCACGAGCGCCTTCACGCACGCGCCGGCGGCCGCCGTGAAGGCGATGTCGGCCGCGCCCACGACGATCGCCACGACCAGGAGCTGGGGAAAGCCGAGCCGACCGAGCGCGAACGCCGCGGGCACGCTCATCAACGCCGTGAAGCGGACCAGGTCCATCGCGACCATCACGGGCCGTTTGCGGCGGAACTCCAGCCACGGGCCCAGCGGCAGCGCCAGCGCCGCGCCGACCGCCAGTCCGGCGGCCGCCAGCAACGAGACCTGGGTCGGTCCGGCGTGCAGGACGAGGATCGCGATCAGGGGGAACGCGTCGAACGCGAGCCAGGTGCCGAGGGTGCTGATCGCGTACGCCGCCCAGAGCCACCCGAACGGCCGGCCGAGCGAGCGTCCACCCGCCATGATCGACCCACCCCTCGCCCGCCGTGGAACACCCTCGTGTTGACCGGAGGAATCAAAGCGAGGGACACCCCGGCGGGTCAAACAACCCGCCGACCGGCGCTCACAACCACGCGTTGTGCCACCGGCCAGGGCCTGGGTCCCGTCGTCGAAGTGGCGCGGCGGGTCAGGCGAAACGTGGACGACAGGGCCTAGGGTGGGTCGGCGTGAATCTCGATGCCGTACGCACCTTCGTGGCCATTGCTGACGCGGGCCGCTTCCAGCGGGCCGCCGACGACCTGTCGATCACCCAGCAGGCCGTGTCCAAGCGCGTCACCGCCCTGGAGAGGGATCTCGGGGTGCGGCTCTTCATCCGCACCCCGCAGGGGGTCCGGCTCACCGTCGACGGGCAGGCCTTCCTGCCGCACGCACGCGCTCTCCTGCTCGCCGCCGAGCGGGCGGCGGATTCCGTGCGTCCGGGCCGCCGCGCCCTGCGCGTCGACGTGATCAACCGGCGGATCGCTCCCGCGCGACTGCTGCGCGCGTTCCACAGCGCGCATCCGGAGGGCGAACTCGACGTCGTGACCAACCTCCTCGACGCCGACTCGGCGATCGCCGCCGTCCTGTCGGGCACGATCGACGCCACCTTCCGCGCCCTCACGATGCCGACCCGGGAGCTTCCCGAGGGGATCGAGAGCGCCCGTGTCCTCGACGACCGTCTCCAGCTCCTCACCGGGCCGGGCCACCCCCTGGCGGGCGCCGGCGCGGTCACGCCCGCCGAACTCGCCCGGCACAAGATCTGGATGCCGGGCATCGTTCCCGGCACCGAATGGGCCGCGTACTACGACGAGCTCTCGGCCGAGTTCGGGCTCACCATCGACACGATCGGCCCCAACTTCGGCTCCGACGCCCTCCTGGAGGCGATCGCCGGCTCCTCGACGCTGGCGACCTTCGTCGGCGAGGAGGACCCGCTCGTGGGCCCCGCCCACCACGACCTGCGGCGCATCGAGGTGCGGGACCCGACACCGGTGTACCCGCACTCGCTGGTGTGGCTCGGCGACAACCCGCATCCCGCGCTCGCCATGCTCCGCGACCACCTGCGGTCCACCCGGCCCGACCGCTCCGACGCCGCGATCTGGACGCCGACGTGGGCTCGGGAACGACACCCCGGTCGCCGCGCCTCCCGGGTGTGAGGCGCGTGCCGGAGCGGACCGGGCGGGCCGGAGCCGCTCCGGAGCCGACCGGGGCACCGAACCGAACCGGAGCGGACGACCGGGCAGGCGTCGGGCCGGCCGGGCCGTGCGGACGCGGCTGCCGCGTCACGTGGTGACGAGTCGGGTCTCCACCTCACGGGTCGCCGCGAGGCGACGGCGGCGACTCGGCATCAGCATCGTCGGGTGCGAGATGCTCCAGGCCGCGGCCGAGCAGATCAGCTCCTTGATGCGGGCACCGCTCCGGCCGGCGATGACGGTGGACGTGGCCTCGTCCTCGTGGGTCACGCGCTGGAGGATCCCGTCGCGGCGTCCGAGGCTGATGCACTGGGTGGCGTAGCCGATCGTGGTCTCCCGGACCTTGCGCCCGGTCAGGCGCGCGGCGAGGGCGTCGGCGGCCTGCCAGGCCATCGGGGTCGCCGTGGCGCAGGCCATCCGCAGCGGCTTGCCGCCCGCCCCTTCGGCGCGCGCGGCGTCGCCGACGGCGTACACGTCGGGGTGCGAGACCGAGCGCATGGTGCCGTCGACGACGATCTGCCCGGTGTCGGAGACCGTCAGGGTGGTGGCGGCGGCGATCGGGTGGACGGCGAATCCCGCGGTCCACACGGTCACCCGGGCGGGGATCCGTCCGGCCTCGGCGGTGACCACGGCGTCCGTCTCGACGCGCGTGACGTCGGCCCGCTCGTGGACCGCGATGCCGAGCCGGTCGAGGACGAGGTGCAGGTGGCGTCGGGCCTTGTCGCTGAGCCAGTCGCCGACGCCGCCGCGGGCGGCGATGGAGACCCGGAGGTCCGGGCGTGCCTCGGCGATCTCGGTGGCCGCCTCGATACCGGTCAGGCCGCCGCCGACGACCAGCACGGTCGCGCCGGGCTCCAGCTCGGCCAGGCGCGCCCGCAGCCGCAGCGCGTCCTGCTTCCCGGCGACGTTGTGGGCGTACTCGGCGACGCCGGGGATTCCGTGGTCGGTGGTGGTGCTCCCCAGGGCGTACACGAGGGTGTCGTACGCGAGGGTGTCGGGGCCCGGCGTGTCGGGGCCGAGGGCGTCGGGGCCCTGCTCGCCGGTGAGGGCGACGGTCTTGCGGTCCGCGTCGACCGAGGCGACCCGCGCCGTCCGCAGCCGCACCCCGGTGCCCGCGTAGAGCGCGTGCAGGGGGCGGGGCCGCAGGTCCTGGCCGGTGGCGAGCTGGTGCAGGCGCACGCGCTCGACGAACTCGGGGTCGGCGTTGACCAGGGTGATCTCGACGTCGTCGCGGTGCAGGCGCCTGGCGAGGCGACCGGCGGTGGTGGCTCCGGCGTACCCGGCGCCCAGGACGACAATGCGGTGCTTCATGGCTGGCTCCTATCCGGTGGGACTCACCTCCTGAACCGGACAGCCGCTCGATCCCTGACAGGTTTCACATGTGATGTGGGTCACCACACCTGCGCGAGGGGTTGATGCGGGCCGGCGGCCGCCCACCGGCGCGTGATGCGGTCCAGCTTGTCGGGGTTGACCAGGATGTGGATCTCCTCGACGCCGTCGGGGGTCGTCCCGAGGCAGATCACGCCGAGGATCTGCTCGCCGGCCGCGATCAGCACGGCCGGACCGCCGTTGACGACGGCGGCGTGCAGGGCGGCGCTGCCTCCCACCCGCGCCCGCTTGGCCGGGGTCGGCCGGAAGAGGGAGCGCAGGTAGCGCGCGATGCGGAGCGCACCGATGACGGGGGTCCTGCGGGCCTGGACCTTCGCACCGCCGTCGGCCACGCTGACCGCGTCGTCGGTGAGCAGCCGGATCAGCGGATCGGTGTCGCCGCTGAGAGCCGCGGCGAGGAACTCCTCGACGACCTTCCGCGCGGCGACCGCGTCCACCTCGGTGCGCGGCCGATGCGTGGCGAGGTGCTGTTTGGCACGCCGGTGGATCTGCTGGCAGTTGGACTCGGTGAGGTCGAGGAGTTCGGCGATCTCCCGGTGCGCGTACCCGAACGCCTCGCGCAGCACGTACACCACGCGCTCGTTGGGCGTCAGCCGTTCCATCAGGGTGAGCATCGCGACGGAGACCGACTCGCGCTGCTCGGCGGTGTCGGCCGGGCCGAGCATCCGGTCTCCGGCCAGGACCGGCTCGGGGAGCCACTGCCCCACGTACGTTTCCCGCCTGGCCCGCGCGGAGGTGAGCTGATTGAGGCAGAGGTTGGTGAGGACTTTCGTCAGCCAGGCCTCGGGCGTCTCGATCCGCTCCCGGTCCGCCGCGTGCCATCGCAGGAACACGTCCTGTACCGCGTCCTCGGCGTCTCCGGCCGACCCGAGCAGTCGGTAGGCGATCGCCTCCAGACGGCCCCTGGAGTTCTCGAACAGATCGACCTCGTGCGTGCGGAGCGGCATCGGACCATGGTCGGCCATGTCCGCGGGCCGCGTCCACCACCCGCGGCCGGCCCGACGCGGGAACCGGACGTGCCCGACGCGCGAACGGCGTGAAGGGGCCCTGCTCCGGCCGGTGTCGGGCCGGAGCAGGGCCCCTTCAGGTCCGACGTCAGGGGGCGGCGGCCGTTCCCGACGGGGTGGGGTGCGCGTCGGTCGGGTGCCAGCGGGGGCCGCGCTGTTCCGCCAGTCGGAAGGCGGCCAGCGCCTTGAGGTGCTTGGCGATCGTCGGCGGGGTGAACCCGACGGCGGCGGACAGCTCTTCCAGGGTGGCCCCGGCGGGGGCGGTGGCCCTCAGTCCGTCCCAGGTGCGCGCCGCGGGCAGGCCGAGGCCGCCGTTGCTGGCGGAGGTGTGGAACAGGTCGTGGTGCGGCTCCGGCCCACCCGGATCCGCCGCGGCGGCCACGGGGTCGGTCTCCGGGGACGACACGGGGTGGGTCTTCGGGGTCGGCGCCGGGGCGGTCGCGGAGGACGACACGGGGTCGGGCCCCGGGGCGGGTACGGACACGGTGGCCGGCACGCGCAGGGGACGGCCCCGGGCCGGTCCGACCGGCCGGGGCGTCATGTTCACGGTGCGGTGCCTTCGGCCCTTTTGACGTTTGCTCACAGGCTTCGCGTCCCTTCACCAGTACGGATCACGTGAAGGGAACGAGTGAGCGGGAGACCGGTGACTCGCGAACCGGTTTTCGTTCGCCTGAAAGGGTGCCCGCCGCGTCGCGCGGGGCCCCGTACGTCGGGAACGTGGGCCCGTACGTCGGGCGGCACAGGCCCCGTGCGTGGGGCGGCACGGGCTCCGGACAGCGGGAACGCGGGCCTCCCCGCCGACCCGTGCGGGGGACGGGCGGGCGGCGGGGAGGCCCGCGGGTTCGGTGGGCCCGAAGGCCTACTTGAAGGCCGGCAGGCTGCGCTCGACCCAGGCGGCGAAGGGGGAGGCCGGGCGGCCGAGGACCTTCTCCACATCGGGGCTGACGCGCTGCTCGGCCGGGAGGGGCTGTCCCAGGATGTCGAGGGTGCCCTGGACGACGCCCTCCGGCATGAACTGCGACATGTGGGCGTAGGCGGCCTCGCGGCTGAGTTCGATGAAGGTGATCTCCTCGCCGAGGACTTCGGCGAGCGCGGCGGCCTGCTCGCGCGGGGTGACCGCGGCGGGGCCGGTCAGCTCGTAGGTCTGGCCGGCGTGGCCCTCCTCGCGCAGGGCGGCGGCGGCGACGGCCGCGATGTCCGCCGGGTCGACGACGGGGAGCGCGACGTCGGCGAACGGCGCGAGGACGGTGCGGTCCGCGCGGACCGACTCGACCCAGGCGTAGGCGTTGGAGGCGAAACCGCCGGCGCGCAGGACGGTCCACTCCAGGCCGGAACCGCGAACGGCGTCCTCGAACTCGCGGAGCCGGTTGTGGGACTGCGCGTCCGGACGGGTGGCGGTGATCTGCGAGGAGAGCAGGACGACCTTGCGCACGCCGGACTCCCTGGCCACGGTCAGCAGGGTCTCGGCGCTCTCGCCGCCGCCGAGCAGTTCGCCGGCGAGCAGGATGAACAGGGCGTCGGCGTCCTTGAGGGTCTCGCGCAGGCTCTCCGCCCGACCGAGGTCGGCCTGTACGTGGCGTACGTCCTGGGCGAGTTCGGCGGGCAGGGGGTTGCGGGAGACGGCGGTGACATCGGCGCCGGCCGCGGTGAGGGTGGCGATCAGCGGGCGGCCGACGTTTCCGGTGGCTCCGGTGACAACGATCATGAGAATGCTCCTTCATCAAGGTTCATGGTGGGAGAAAGCCGCTGTCGGGGGCGGCGCCGCGGTGGCCGGACGGTGTCCTTCGCCGTGATACCGGGGACGCTAGCATCCTCGACATAGTAAGTACCTAGGGGAAAGTGACTATCCCTCCGGGAGGTGCTGTCCCCGGTCGGGACGGCAGGGCAAGGTGCGGACTGCCCGTGAACGGCGGCGAGTTCGCGACCGAGGCGCGCCAGGTGGGCACGCGCCTCGGGTGGGCCGAGTACTTCGACGCGGGCGCCGAAGCCGGCGAGTCGGGTCGTGAGCACGTCGAGTGACGGCCCGTCGGCCTCGATGTCGTGGCGGCCGTCGGCGCGCGGCCGCGGCCCGCGCAGCCGGTCGCCGAACAGCTCGCGCAGGGCGGGCAGCACGTCCGTGTGCACCGCCGCGCGCACCGTGGTGGTGCGCAGGCCCCGTTCGACGCCGTCGGTCAACGCCTGCCACGCCGTGGCCAGGTCGAAGTCCTGGGGGCGGCGGGCGGGTTCACCGGTGGCGGTGACGGAGGTGACCCCGGTGTGCCGGAAGGACCGCAGGCCGTCCTCGGTGGCGGCGACCAGGTGCCATTGGCCGGCCTTGCAGACCAGGCCGAGCGGATCGACGGTCCACCGGCCGGGCGGGGTGTCGGGGTCCGTATACCCGAGGGTGATCCGCACCCGGTCCAGGACCGCCTGTTCCAGGGCGTCGTGGTGCGGCCCGCCGGCGGTGCGGACGGCGGCCCGGGACCAGTCGAGGCCGTCCACGACGAGCGCCTTGGAGGCGGCCTCGGCGTGCGGGCGCATGGGGGCGGGCAGTGCCTGGACCAGTTTGCGCAGGGCGGCGCGGAGTTCGGGTGAGGCCGAGAGCGGACCGGCGGCGAGGAACAGCGCCCCGATCTCGCGCTGGGTGAAGCCGGTGAGGTCGGTACGGGATCCGCCCACCAGGCTCCAGCCGCCGCCGCGCCCGCGCTGGGAGTAGACGGGTACGCCCGCCAGGGTCAGCGCCTCCAGGTCGCGGCGGGCGGTGCGTTCGGAGACTTCGAGTTCGCCCGCGACCTCCTTGACCGTGACGCGTCCGCGCGCCTGGAGGAAGAGCAGCGTGGCGACCAGACGATCAGCCTTCATTTTGCCCACGTTCTTTCTAATAGGCCATAAGATGACCTGTTTGGTGGGGAAGATGGAGTCATGACAGAGACTGTGAATGTTTCCGGCGCCCCTGCCACCCGTCCGTCCACCGACCCCCGCGGCGGCCTCTTCAAGGTCGTCGCACTGGCCCACGAGGTCCTCGCCGGCATCCGCCCGGACCAGTACGACGAGGTCACGCCCTGTCCGGACTATTCGGTCCGGGACATGGCCAACCACCTGGTGTCGGTGCTGCGCCGGGTCGCCGTGCTCGGTGCGGGCGGTTCCTTCATGAGCGTTCCGCACTTCGCGGAGGACGTCGCCGACGGTGACTGGGCCGAGGCCTGGGCGGTCTCCGTCAAGGAGTTCGACGCCGTCTGGTCCGACCCGGCCGTGCTGGGTCGTCAGATCGGTCTGCCCTGGGGCCCGGTGCCCGGTGTGGTCGCCTCGGTGATCTACACCAACGAGTTCGTCCTGCACGTCTGGGACCTCGCCAAGGCCACCGGCCAGAACCCGACGTGGGACCCGGAGATGCTCGCCGCGCCGTTGGCGAACATGCACCGCGCCGTGCCGGCCGAGCCGCGTGGCGGCCAGGTTCCGTTCGGTCCGGTGGTGGAGGTGCACGAGGATGCTCCCGCGATCGACAGGCTCGTCGGCTGGTACGGCCGCCGTCCCTGACGGCCGCCCGGGTCACGGGGTCGCCGTCCCGGGACGGCGGCCCCCAGGCCGTCTCTTCCGGATCTTGCCCGGCCCGTATCGGGGTCCGGATCAGCCGGCGGACCCGATGCCCTGCGCGAAGGAGAAGAACCGCGCGGGGTCGTACTTGGTCTTGACCCTGGCCAGGCGGGCGTAGTTCTCGCCGTAGTAGGACCGCTTCCAGTCCGTGAGCGCCGGGTCCATCCAGTTCTGGTACGTCTCCCCGTTGGACAGCGGGTCGATCGTCCGGAAGCCGTTGTCGACCCAGTGGGTGGCGACCGCCCGCGCGTCGGCGGTGTTCTGCTGCGGATCGTTGATCAGGGCCCGGTAGTTGACCGAGAACAGCGAGTCCCGGTGGACGTACGCCGTGTCCGTGCGCCCCGGGTCGTTGGCCGCGCCCCCGAAGAAGTGCAGGTCGAGGTAGCGAGCCTGGCCGGCCCTGCGCTCGGCGTCGAAGGCCGTCATCACGTCCGTCCAGCCGGTGTGCCCCAGCGGGCGACCGGCCAGGCGGGTGCGCTCCAGGCCGAACTCGGGTCGGGTCAGCACACCGGACGGGGACTTGCCCGCGCGTTGGCACTGGTCCTGGCTGAGCGTGCCACAGCCGAAGATCATCATCATGAGCTGCTGGTACGTCATGACGGCGTCCTGGCGGGCCAACGGCGCGCCCGTCAGGGCGATCAGTCGGGCCGCCTCGGCGTCCCGTTCCGCCGGAGTGCCCCGGGAGGCCAGCATGATGTTGACGTTGGGGACGGAGCCGGGTGCCGCGTCCGGCTGGACGACGTACCCGCCGCCGCCGATGGTGCGGGGCGCGTCCACCAGCCAGGTCGTGGCGGCGTCCAGGACGTCCGCGGCGCGGTCGTACGGGAAGATCAGGTTCGTGATGGCCATCTGGTCGCCGACGTGCGGGGTGACCGTGAAGCGGGTGACCACGCCGAAGTTTCCGCCGCCACCGCCGCGGATCGCCCAGAACAGGTCGCTGTTGCGGGTCGGCGAGGCGGTGACCACGCGGCCGTCGGCCAGGACCACCTCGGCCGAGGTGACGGCGTCGCAGGCCATGCCCATCGGGCGGGTCAGAAACCCGTAGCCGCCGCCCTGGAGGAAGCCGCCGGCCGCGACGGTCGGACAGCCGCCCTCGCTGACGACGAGGCCGTGCGGGGCGAGGGCGTTGAGAATGTCGACGTTCTTGGCGCCGGGGCCTATGTTCACCGAGCCGTTGCCGGCGGCCAGGGCGACCGCGTTCAGCCCGGACACGTCGATGATCAGGCCGGGGGTGGTCGAGTACCCGCCGAAGCTGTGGCCGCCGCTGCGGACGGCGGCGGGCAGGCAGTTGTCCTGGGCGAAGCGCAGCGCGACGGAGACGTCGGCGGAGCTGACGCAGTAGGCGACGGCCTTGGGGTTGGCGGCGTCGAACTGGGCGAGTTCGAGCTGCTTGGCCACGCCGTACGCGGCGTCGGTGGGCAGGACGAGCCGGCCCTGGAGGTTGCGCGCGAGCTGGCTCCAGGGGGCGCGGCCGGCCTCGGCCGCGGCGGTGACGTTCGCGGCGGGCAGGACGGTCAGGCCGACCGCGGCCGTGCCGGCGCCGATGAGTGCTCTACGAGTGATCACGGTTGTCCCATGGGTCGAGGCGACAGGGGTGTGACGAGGCGGTGTGACGAGGCTGTGGGGGGCGGAGCGGCGGCGGGCCACCGGCCCGGCCGCCCGGAGGGGGCGGCGGGGCCGGTGGAGCCGGGAGGGGCCGAGGCTAGGAGACCTTGCGGCCGCGCACGCCCTGTCGGACGACGCCCTTGAGCATGGAGCGTCCGAGGTCGCGCATCTCCTTGGGGCCGGAGGTGCTCGCCCACCACATGAACTTCATCATCGTGGGGGTGGTCGCCCGGAAGAACCGGTGGTCCTCGGGGTCCTTCCAGCCGAACGGCGTGTTGACCGACTCGCAGTCGCGGATCGCCTGGAAGACGATGTCGGCCGCCTTGTCCCCGTCGATCTCGCCGGCCTCGAACCGTTCGCAGGTCTCGGCGGTGATGTCGAAGAGGTGCTTGAAGGCGTGGCTGTCCGGCCACCACAGGCCCGTGTAGGGGGCTTTCTCCATCTCCCGGAAGTGGCGGTCGTCGCCGTCCAGGGTGAAGTTCTGGCGCGCCATGATCTGGCGCATCGTCGCCGGGGTGGTGAAGCAGGCCCACACCCGGAAGACGGCGTTCCAGAGGCGGAAGTGGCTGAAGGCGATGTAGGAGGCGTTGACGATCTTGTCGTTGTACTCCAGCAGGCCCTGCTCCAGGCGCTCCACGTACTCGAAGCGCTCGACCGAGAAGTCGTCCTCGCGCAGCGCGTCCAGCACCCGGTAGGCGAGGGCGTCGACGACCTCGAAGGTGTTGGACAGACCGCGCGAGTACAGCGGGTCGATGAAGCCCGCGGCGTGCGACATCAGGCACCAGCGGTGGCCGATGGTCTGCTTGGAGGAGTACTGGATCCGGTCGGTGGAGACCCACTCGCGGACCCGCTTGGCCCCGTCGAACTGGCGCTTCACCGCCGGGTACATGTCGAGGTAGTGGTTGAACTCCTCGTCGGGGGTCATGTCCTTCGGCTTGGGGTACAGCCGCTCGTCGAAGGTCAGTCCGACGCTGCAGAGCGGGTTCTTGGAGTCCTTGTAGTTGTCGAACGGGATGATCCAGAACCAGCCGCGCTCGATCAGGTGGTGGAGCGTGCCGCCGTGGAAGGGCGATTCGGCGGGCGGGCGCAGCGCCTCCGGGTAGTTGCACACGTCGTCGTACGGCTTGATGCCGACGTAGTGCGTGAAGAGCGACCGCGAGTGGTGCTTGTGGCGGGGCGGGTTGTCGCGCAGGGCGAACTTCTCGGCGAGCGGGGAACGGAACCCGCTCGCGTCGATGAGGAACTTCGCGCGGAACACCTCACCGGTGTGGCCCGTGACGGTGACGCCGTCCTCGTCGAAGTCGAGGTCGGTGGCGCGCCAGTTCTGCCGGATCGTGCAGCCGTACTTGGCCGCGACGTTCAGGTAGTACGAGTCGGTGTCCTGCCGGTAGAGGTGGACGGCCTCCGTCAGCATCTTGGGGATCACGAACATCGTGGCCTCGGCCGGGTTCGGCTCGCGGTTCTTGTCGTGCGAGACGAAGCCGAAGCTCTGCTTGCGGCCGTGGTGCGGGCCCATGTGCTCGGTGATCGCCTTGACGTCGAGCATGTGCTTGATCTCGGGGACGTCGTAGCGCGTGGCGAGGATGTGCAGCCACTCGACGAGCTGCGGGTTCTGCGACTCGCCGACGGCGAAGCGCGGGTGTTGGCCGGCGTCTATGAGGACGACGTTGGCGCCCTGGCGGGCCAGGATCGCGCCGGTGATCGAGCCCGCGAGTCCCGATCCCAGGATCAGGACGTCGCACTCGTTCCACTCTTCGGCCTTGGGGGCCTCTTTCGTTGCCTCAGCCTTGGTGGGCAAGACCGTACTCCTCTTTGTCGATTTCACTCGGCGCTTGCGTGGACGCCGGCCGGTCATCGGGTCAGGCGGTGTGGCGCGGTGCGCCGAACCAGTCGGTCAGGGCCTGGGCCAGTCCCTCGGGAGAGCCGTCGGCGGCGACCCAGGCGACGTAGCCGTCGGGGCGCACCAGCAGGCTCGCGGCCGGGGCGTCGGCGTCGTTGCGGGTGGCGGTCACCACGTCGACGCGGTCCGTCCAACCGGCGGCGGCGGCACGCAGTTCGGCGTTGTCGTGCAGGTCGAGCAGGACGGGGCGGCCCTGGTGCAGCAGTTCGTACGTGCTGGTCTTCGCGTCGTCGACCAGGAGCTCCTGGTCGGGCAGGCGGCGGCCGAGCAGCGGGTGGTCGCCGGGGGCGGCTCCGTAGGTGGTGTCGAGGCCGGTGACCAGCCCGACGAGGTGGGTGCGCACCTCCTCGATGCGGACCAGCTCGGCGAACAGCTCGCGCAGCGGGTCGGCCTCGGGGCCGCCGAGGTAGAGGGTGCGCTGGACCAGGGTGTTGGCGACGATGCGGGCGCCGACCGGGTGGCGCTCGGTGTGGTACGTGTCGAGCAGCCCCTCGGGGGCGGTGCCCTTGACGGCCGCGGCGAGCTTCCAGCCGAGGTTGACCACGTCGCCGACGGCGGCGCTGATGCCCTGCGCGCCGATGGGCAGGTGGATGTGGGCGGCGTCGCCGGCGAGGAAGACGCGGCCCTTGCGGTACTCGGCGGCGTGCCGGCTCGCGTCGGTGAAGTAGCTGGTCCACAGCGGGGTGGCGCCGCTGATGTCCTCGCCGGTCACCCGCTGGAAGGACTCGGCCACCTCCTGGAAGGTGGGGGGCTCCTGGGTGGGGCGGACGCCGGCGCCGCGCTCGAAGACCACGACGCGGGTGGCGTGCGGGCCGAGCGGGAGGACCACGACCATGCCCTGCTCGCCGACCTCGCCGGTGGGGCGGATCCGCAGCGGGACGCCGGTCACGTCGGCCATCTTCATCTCGATGGTGGCGCTGGTGCCGGGGAAGTCGATGCCGGAGAGGCGGCGGACGGTGCTGCGGGCGCCGTCGCAGCCCACCAGGTAGGCGGCGCGCAGGCGCTCGACGCCCTCGGGGCCGGCGATCTCGACCTCGACGGCGTCCTCGCCGTCGGTGAGGCCGACGACCTCGTGGCCGCGGCGGATCTCCGCGCCCAGGCCCACGGCCCAGTCGTGGAGGATGGCCTCGGTGCGGGACTGGGGGACCCCGCGGACGCCGAAGTTCCCGCCTTCGATGATGCGGTAGTCGATGGGAAGGCCGCCGAAGTGGCCTCCCGGAATGGTGTCGAGTTCCCCGAATTCCGCGAGGAGACCGCGCTGTCCGAATTCCTCGATGGTGCGGGCCGAGAATCCGAGTGCGCGGGATTGGCGCATCGGTTCGGTGAGCCGGTCGAGGACGATCACGGAGAGACCGGAAAGGCGCAGTTCTCCTGCGAGCATGAGTCCCGCAGGGCCCGCTCCGGCAACGATGACATCGGCGTTCAAGCTTTCCATCTTCCCTCTCCCGCTGGCGTTTTCTCCAGTATTCCGAGGGGCCGCGGGAAGCTGAACGGTCTCCGATACAGGGCTCTGACAAGTTCGTCAGATCCCCGGCAGCAGTGTCAGGGGACCGCTCCGGGGAGGTGAGAGGGGGCGCGGGCGGACGCGCGAGGGTGCCGGAAGCACTGCTTCCGGCACCCTCGTGACGCGCGTACCGCTGTCCGCGGTGTCCTCTCAGCCGCCGAGCACCCGGTCGACCCGGATCTCGACGACGGCCAGACCCGGCGGTTGCGGCGGCGCCGACCAGTACCGCTCGGTGTAGCGGCGTACCCCCTCCGCGACCCGGGAGGGGTCCGTGGAGACGGTGGCCGTCCCCTCCAGGGTGAGCCACTGCCAGCCCGCCATCTGGCAGACCGACACCCGCCCGCCCGGGTTGGCCAGCAGGTTCCTGGCCTTGCGCCGGGTCGCCGTGGTCATGACCCTGGCGAGGCCCGCGTCACCGTCCCAGGTGAAGCGCACCGGCGCGGTGTGGGGGCTGCCGTCGGGCCGCAGCGTGGTGAAGGTGCACAGGTGGTTCTCGGCGAGGAAGGCCTCGGCCTCCGCGGAGAGCCGCAGTGCCGGTGTGCGTGTGGGTGCCATGGAGGGGTTCCGTTCTCAGTGGACCGGCGTGCCGGCCGGCTGGTCCTTGGCCTTGGTCAGGGGCAGCAGCACCAGGGTCACCAGGAAGGCGAGCGCGGCGAATCCGGCGCTGATGAGGAAGGCGTCGTGGAAGACGGTGGTGCGGGCCTCGCGGACCAGTTCCGGGACCCCGTGCGCCTTGGCGGTCAGCTCGGGGATCCGGCGGAAGGCGAAGGTGGCGGCGACGGCCAGGCCGAGGGCTCCGCCGATCTCCTGCGCGGTGTTGATGAGGCCGGCGGCCAGGCCCGCCTCCTGCTCCTCGGAGCCGGCGAAGGCGGAGATCTGGAGCGGGACGAAGGAGGCGCCCAGACCCAGGCCGCAGATGATGAACGCGGGGAGCAGGTCGGTGAGGTAGGCGGCGTCGGAGGGGGCGTTCCACAGGAGCAGCATGCCGCCGCTGACCAGCGTCAGACCGACCATCAGGACGGGCTTGGCGGCGACCTTGGTGACGACCTGGGAGGCGACGCCCGCGCCGACCGCGGTGGTCAGCGCGAGGGGCACGTAGGCGAGACCGGTCCTGATGGCGGACCACTCCAGCACCTGCTGCATGAAGAGGCTGGCGAAGAAGAACAGGCTGACGCAGGTGCCCAGCAGCAGGATCGCGATGACGTTGGCGGCGCGCAGCGACGGGCGGCGGAAGATGCCGAGCGGCATCAGCGGGGCCTTGGCGCGGCGTTCGATGAAGAGGAAGGCGATCAGCAGGACGGCGGCCAGTGCGAAGCCGCCGTAGATGCGGGCGGCCGGGACGTCGGAGTCGTCGATGGTCTGGCCGAGGGTGAAGATGAGCAGGATCAGACCGGCGGTGAGGACGACGGCGCCGGCGAAGTCGAAGCTGCGGGTGCGCTCGGCGGCGCGGCTCTCGCCGACGACGAGCGGGGCGATCAGGGCGCCGACGATGCCGATGGGCACGTTGAGGAAGAAGATCCAGCGCCAGCCGGGGCCGTCGGTGAGCAGACCGCCGAGGGTGACGCCGGCGACGGCGGCGACGCCGCTGAGGGCGCCCCACGCGCCGAGCGCCTTGTTGCGCGCCGGGCCTTCCTCGAAGTTGTTGGTCAGCAGGCTCAGGGCGGCGGTGGCGATGAAGGCCGCGCCCAGGCCCTGGGCGCCGCGGGCGCCGATCAGCATGGAGGAGTTCTGGGCCAGGCCCGCGAGCAGCGAGGACGCGGCGAACAGGAGCAGGCCGGTCTGGAGCATCCGACGGCGGCCGAGGGTGTCGGCGAGGCGGCCGGTCAGCAGCAGGAAGCCGCCGAGGACCATGCCGTAGGTGGTGACGACGTACTGGAGTGCCGTCTGGGAGATGTGGAGTTCGTCCTCGATGGTCGGCAGCGCGACGTTCACGATCGACACGTCGAGGAAGGTCATGAAGCCGGCCAGGCAGAGGAACGCCAGGATGAGGCCGGGACGCCGGGCGGGCCCGGCCTCCGGCGTTGTGGTGGTGCGCAGGGACTCTTGGATCGACATGCCACTCCTCGAAGCGGGATGAGAACGGGGGAGGGAAAACGGGGACGGCGGGAGGGGCGTCGGCCTGCAACACCGGCGCTCTCTGGTGGCTTTCGGGAAGCTAGCATCCCCAGTAAAGTAGGTACCTAGAGGAAAGTGACTTCCTGGAGGGTTCGCATGAACAGCAGCACCGCCTTGTCGGGCGAAGCGGCGGCGCACGCCGCACGGGTGACGTCGGAACAGGCCTGCCCCATCGCCCCGGTGCTCGACATCGTCTTCAGCCGGTGGACGACGCCGATCCTGTGGACGCTGAACGAGTTCGGGGTCCAGCGTTTCGTGCAACTGCACCGCAACATCGGCACGATCACGCCGAAGGTGCTGACGCAGCGTCTGCGGCAGTTGGAGCGCGACGGGCTCGTGGTGCGCACCTACCACCCCGAGGTGCCGCCGAGGGTGGAGTACGAGATCAGCGAGCTCGGACGCAGCCTGGCGCCGCTCTTCTCCCACCTCGCGGACTGGTCGGCCGACAACCTGCCCCGAGTGGAGCGCGCGCGACAGGAGTTCGACGCGGCGGACGGGAGCGCCCGCTGACCTATGCGGGTCGCCCGGCCGGGGTCAGCGCGCGGGCAGGTCCGCGGGTTCGCGGTCCAGCTCGCGCATGTTCCCCTGGAAGAAGATCAGCGGGTCCTCCTCGGCGCCGGGTGCGTCGAGTTCGACGACCTCGCCGAGCAGGATGGTGTGGTCGCCGCCGTCGTACTCGGCGATGAGTCGGCAGTCCAGGAAGGCCAGGGCCTCGCTGAGCACCGGCAGTCCGGCCTCCGAGCGGTGGTGGGGCACGTCCTCGAAGCGGGCGGACTGCCGCCCGGCGAACGCCCAGGCTATGGACTGCTGCTGTTGGGTCAGGAAGTTGACGACGAAGCCGCCGCTCTCCTGGACCACCGGCAGCAGCCGGGAGTTCTGGTGCAGGCATATGAGCACCAGCGGCGGATCCAGCGAGACCGAGGTGAAGGAGTTCACCGTGGTCCCGGCGGCGTCCTGGCCGCCGCCCGAGGTGATGACCGTGACACCGGTGGCGAAGTGCCCGCACACGTCGCGCAGCGCGCGTCCGTCGACGGGAGCCCGGTTCTCGGTGGTTGCTGACTGAACGGGAATCACGACATGCCTCTCTCTCGGCTTCGGCCTTCGGCTCTCAGGTACGGGGTGCGATGAAGTCCGCGGCCGGCGTGGCAACGGTCGGCGACAGGGCGTCGTCCGCGTCCGACGGCTGTGCGCCGGCGAGCGGTTCGGCGGCGGGTGCGGGACGGCGGCGCGACAGCAGGGGGCCCGCCATGGCCGTCGTGACCAGCGCCATGATCACCAGCATGGTGAACATGCGTCCGTCGAGGACGCCGAGGCTGACGGCGGCGTTCAGGATGATCAGTTCGGTCAGGCCCCTGGTGTTCATGAGCAGGCCCAGGTCCCTGGACTCCCGCCAGGAGAACCCGGCCAGCCTCGCCGGGAGGATGGCGCCCACGAGCTTGCCGGCGCAGGCCACCAGGATGATCAGGGCGAGCGCGACGTAGTCCGACGCGGTCAGCGCGCCGAGGTCCACCCCGAGACCGGTGACGATGAAGAACACCGGGAGCAGCACGACGCTGACGTGGTCCATGGGCTTGCGCAGGTGCTCCGCCAGGACCCGGGAGGGTTCGCGCGGCATCACGAAGCCGAACAGGAACGCCCCGAAGATCGCGTGGATGCCGATCCAGCTGCTCAGGAACGCCGAGCCGAGCGCGCCCGCGCACAGCACGGACAGCAGCGCCGGCCAGCGTTCGGCGGCGGCCCAGCGCCACACCAGGCGTGCCACGAGCGGCTTGACGACCAGGAACATCAGGGCGACGAAGCCGACGCTGAGGGCGCCGATCCGGGCCAGGCTCGAATAGTCGCCGTCCGAGGCCACCAGGGCCGAGACGTACGCGAGCAGGCACCAGGCCAGCAGGTCGTCGATGGCGGCGCTGGCCAGGGAGAGCGAGCCGACCTTGGTCTCCATCAGCCGGTTCTCGGTGAGGATGCGGGCCAGTACCGGGAAGGCGGTGACCGACATGGCCGTGCCGAGGAAGGTGGCGAAGGCGATGAAGGAGATCTCCTTGCCCGCCACGACCATGTGCTCGGGGTAGAGGAACGGCGCGAGCGCCACGCCCAGGCCGAAGGCCACGGCGATGGACGACAGCGAGACCCCGGCCGCGAGCTTGGCGTGCGGCTTGATGAGGCGCTTCTCGAACTCCCAGCCGACCACGAACATGAAGAGGATCAGGCCGACCTGGGAGACCGCCGACAGCAGCGGGCGCACCTCGGCCGGAAAGAGACGCTCGGTCAGGTGTCCGGGCAGCAGGCCCAGGATGCTCGGTCCGAGCAGGATGCCCGCGGCGATCTCACCGACCACGGCGGGCTGGCGCAGCCGCTGCGCGAGACGGCCGAGTGCCGCGCCGGCGAGCAGCACCACGCCGATGTCGAGCAGCATCATCGCCAGGGTGGACTCCTTGAGCCCGGCCGCCAAGGTCATCATCGGGACTCCTCGGGCACGGGCGGGTTCCCCTCGGTCCACAGGACGCGGAAGGACAGCGCGGCCAGCTTCCAGCCCTCGTCGGTGAGTTCGGCCTCGCCCCTCGCCAGGGTGCCGACGGTGAACAGCGGCCGGCCCGGGGTCCCGGGGTGGTGGACGTGCGTGGAGACGAGGTTGGCGCGCAGCACGGCCCGGCCCTCGTCGACGAGGTCCACGACCGCGGGCGACCCCAGGTGCTGGGTGGCGGCGAAGGCCGCCAGGGCGTCCCGGTGGTAGGCGGCGAGGCCTTCGAGGCCCTTGTGACCGCTCATGGGGAACTCGACCCGGGCGTCACGCGTGAACAGGCGCGCCGCCCAGGCGTCGTCCAGTTCGTCGTCGTCGAGACCGATGAGATAGCGGTCCAGCAGAGTACGTGTGTCGGCGGTTGCCTGTCCTGGATGCATGAGGCGAGCATGGCGCCCGCCCCTTGGCGAACCACGATGTTTTTCAGACCTCTGACAAAGTCGTGAGAAGTCCTTGAATGGCTTTCCGGAGCTTGACAGAGCGGATCCGAATTCTGACGCAACAGGCCTTTTCCCATGGCCCTTTCATTGAGCAGGATGCACTGGGAACACCGGCCGGGCAGTGATGGCCGTTCGTACATCATTTTCCTCGAATGGAAGAGAAGAGAATGCCGAAGATTGCAGCCGACGGTCAGCACCTGACTGTTCTCAACCTGTTCTCGACCGACGCCCCCGAGAAGCAGGTCAAGCTGCTCGCCGCCATGCGGGAGATCGTGGACTCCGCGGCCTACGACGGCTGGATCTCCAGCACCGTCCACGCCGGCGAGGACAAGCCGGGCACCGCCAACTTCATTCAGTGGCGCAGCACCGAGGACCTCGAAGTGCGTTACTCGGGGGAGGAGTTCAAGCACCGTACGCTGCCGCTCTTCGGTGAGATCACCACCTCGATCCGGCTGCTCCAGAACGAGATCGCCTTCGTCCAGGCGAAGCCGGAGCTCGACGGCGTCGAGATCTCCCCGCAGCGCGACGACTACACCGCGATCGAGCTCTTCGGCGTGGCCGAGGAGGAGCAGGAGGACCTCGTCGACGCGCTCGGCGCCTCGCAGGAGTACCTGCTCGACGTGCCCGGCTACCGCAGCCACACCGTGCTGCGCGGCCTGCGCGCCCGCGGCATCGAGGGCAAGTTCGTCGTCTCGTACTCGCAGTGGGACGGCAAGGAGGCGTACGACGCCTTCCGTGCGCAGGCCGAGGCCGACCGCACCCCCGAGCGCCGCAAGGTCGACGCCCGGGTGAGCGCCCTGCAGACCTGGCAGGACGAGAACACCTACCGCGTCGTGCACACCCGCGCCGCCGGCGAGTGATCCGCGTCCCGGTGGGGGTTCCGGCCGGCTGTGCGGCGGCCGGAGCCCCCACCGGGACCGCGTACGGACCCGGGCACGCGGGCCCCGAACCAGGCCGCCGCCGTCACAGCGACGCGGTGGCCCACTGACAGAAGTGCCGCTGCCGGGACCCCCGCCCGGCAGCGGCACTTCTGCGCTCCCCCGGGGTACGCCCCGCTCCCCCACCCGTCCCGTCCGCGGACAGCACCCACAGATTTCACCTCGCGGGCGAAGCGGGACGTCGTGTTCCCTCGTCAGTGCATCCACACGGCCACATGCGGCGAACCCGGCTCCCGCAACTCCCCGCGCCCTTCAAGGACGAGGAGTCCGAACATGAAGCAAGCGGGCGTGCGCCAGACGGCGCACGAGATCACCGTGGCCGCCCCGGCGGCCACGGTCCACCGGTTGATCGCCGACGTCGACAACTGGCCCAGCACCTTCCCCGCCACCGTCCACGTCTCCCACGAGGAGGCCCCGGAGGGCGAGCAGCGGCTGCGCGTCTGGGACACCGCGGGCGCCGGCGGGGCGCTGCGCACCTGGCGACTGCGCCGCATCGTCCAGGACGCCGACCTGCGGGTCAACTTCGAACTGTTGGCCACCGAGGCGCCCGTCGCCTCGATGGGCGGCGCCTGGCTCGTCGAGCCGCTCGACGAGAACTCCTCGCGGGTCCGGCTGTTCCACGAGTTCCGGGCCGAGGGCGAGGACCCGGCCGCGCTCGACCGCATCGGCGAGCGGGTGGCCCGGGAGGCCGAGGCCGAGTTGGCGGCGTTGAAGCGGAACGTGGAGTTCGCCCACGGCGCCGAGGACGTCACCTTCTCCTTCGAGGACACCGTCACCATCGACGGCTCCGCCAAGGACGCCTACGACTTCATCAACGAAGCCCACCTGTGGTCCGAACACCTGCCCCACGTCGCCACCGTCCGCCTCACCGAGGACACCCCCGGCGTCCAGACCCTGGAAATGGACACCCGCGCCAAGGACGGCTCCGTCCACACCACCAAGTCCCACCGCGTCACCTTCCCCCACCACAAGATCGCCTACAAACAGGTCACCCTCCCCGCCCTCATGACCCTCCACACCGGGTACTGGACCTTCCGCGACACCGACCACGGCGTCACCGCCGGCTCCCAACACACCGTCACCCTCAACACCGACAACATCACCCGCATCCTCGGACCCGACGCCACCGTCGCCGACGCCCGCGCCTACGTCCACACCGCCCTCTCCACCAACAGCCTCGCCACCCTCAACCACGCCAAGACCCACGCCGAGAGCCACACCGAAACCCGCGCGGAGACCCTTTCCGGGAACAAGCGCTGATGGCGGTGGCGAACGTACTGACCCTCGACGACGGGCAGCTGGACGTGTGGCTGCTGCCACCCCCCGAGTCGCCCCGTGACGTGCCGATGGGCGACCTGGACGACCGGGAGCTGCGGCGCGTGGAGGCGTACCGCCGCTCCGACGACCAGCGCATGTACGCGGCCGCCCACGTGGGTCTGCGCCGGGTCCTGGCCGTGTACACCGGCATCGCGCCCCGCAACCTCGCCATCGCCGGCGAGCGCTACGACGGGTCGGGCGGCCGCAACGGCCGGCCCCGGGTGCTCGGCGTGCCGGGCGCCCCCCAGTTCTCCCTCTCGCACAGCCACGGCCTGGCCCTGGTGGCGGTGGCGGAGACCCGGGTGGGGGCCGACGTCCAGCGCATTCCCTCGGCCGGGACCGCGGAGGCCTGTCTGCCGGCGCTGCACCCGGTGGAACGGGAGGAACTGGAACAGTTGTCCGAGGACCGCCGCACGGCGGCCTTCGGGCGGCTGTGGACCCGCAAGGAGGCCTACCTCAAGGGGATCGGCACCGGGCTGGCCCGCGGCACCCACCTCGACTACCTGGGCGAACAGCGGGCGCGGGACCGGCCCGAGGGCTGGGTGGTCGGTAACCTCCCGCTGTGCGACGGCCACGTGGCCGCGGTGGCGATCCTGGGCGGCGGGGACCACCGCATCGTGATGCGGGCGGTACCGGACACCCTGCTGTACGCGCAGGAGGCGGCGGAACGCCTCGCCGGCGTCGAGCCGGGGCTGCGCACGGTCCTGCGGGACCACCGCACCCGGCCCTCGCCGTCGGCCCGGGCGGCCTGAGCCGGGACACGACGGCAGGACGACACGAGGAAGGGACGACGACAGCACGGAGGGGCCGGGGAGAAAGTCTCCCCGGCCCCTCCGTGCTGGTCCGTCGCGAGCGGTGTCGCGTGTGCCCGGTGTCTCAGGCGGCGCGTGGCGCGGGCCGCGCCGGCGAGCGCCAGGTGCGCGGCCCGTCGAAGCCGGCGACCCGGTCCGGGCGCCGCCAGAGGGCCACGACCTGCTGACGGCGGGCCACGTCGTCGGGTTCGACGCCGGCGCCCGCGGCGCGGGCGAGCAGGATCGCGGTCAGGGCGGCCAGTTCCTCCGGGGAGGGGTTGCCCCTGACGATGCGCAGCAGTTGTTCGTCGGCCGGTCCGTTCACGGCGGCTTCTCCTCTGGTGGGCGCGGTCACTGGGGCGGGTTGCCGTGCTTGCGCCGCGGCAGGTCGGCGTGTTTGGCGGCGAGCATCGCCAGCGAGCGGGCCAGCACGGAACGGGTGTCGCGCGGGTCGATGACGTCGTCCACGAGGCCGCGTTCAGCGGCGTAGTAGGGGTGGACGAGCTCCTCCTTGTACTGCGCGATCTTCTCGCGGCGCATCGCCTCCGGGTCGTCGGCGGCCGCGATCTCCCGTCGGAAGACCACGTTCGCGGCGCCCTCGGCGCCCATCACCGCGATCTCGTTGGTGGGCCACGCCAGGGCGATGTCCGCGCCGATGGAACGGGAGTCCATGACGATGTACGCGCCGCCGTAGGCCTTGCGCAGCACCACGGAGACGCGCGGCACGGTGGCGTTGCAGTACGCGTACAGCAGCTTGGCGCCGCGCCGGATGATGCCCTCGTGTTCCTGGTCCACACCGGGCAGGAAGCCGGGGACGTCGACGAGGGTGACCAGCGGGATGTTGAAGGCGTCGCAGAACTGCACGAACCGCGCGCCCTTCTCGCTCGCCTTGATGTCGAGGACGCCGGCGGTCGAGGCGGGCTGATTGGCGACGACGCCGACGGTGTGGCCGTCGATCCGGGCGAGTCCGCACACGATGTTCTGCGCCCAGGCCGCGTGGACCTCCATGAACTCGCTGTCGTCGACGAGTTCCTCGATGACGCCGCGGATGTCGTACGAACGGTTCCCGTCGGCCGGCACCAGCTCCAGCAGCCGGTCGCCGAGGCGGTCGGCGGGGTCCCCGCTGAGCACCCGGGGCGGCAGCTCGCGGTTGTTGGGGGGCAGCAGGGAGATCAGGTAGCGGACCTCCGCCAGGCAGGTCTCCTCGTCGTCGTGGACGAAGTGGGCGACGCCCGAGGTGCCGGCGTGCACGTCGGCGCCGCCGAGGCCGTTCTGGGTGATCTCCTCGCCGGTCACCGCGCGGACCACGTCCGGGCCGGTGATGAACATCTGCGAGATGTCCCGGACCATGAAGATGAAGTCCGTGAGGGCCGGGGAGTACGCGGCGCCGCCGGCGCACGGGCCGAGCATGACCGAGATCTGCGGGATGACACCCGAGGCCTTGGTGTTCCGCTGGAAGATGCCGCCGTAGCCCGCGAGCGCGGAGACGCCCTCCTGGATACGGGCACCCGCGCCGTCGTTCAGGGAGACCAGCGGCGCACCGGCCGCGATGGCCATGTCCATGATCTTGTGGATCTTCGTGGCGTGAGCCTCGCCCAGCGCACCGCCGAAGATCCGGAAGTCGTGCGCGTACACGAAGACCGTACGACCCTCGACCGTGCCCCAACCCGTGATCACACCGTCGCCGTACGGCTTCCTCGCCTCCAGGCCGAAGCCCGTGGCCCGGTGTCTGCGCAGCGGCTCCACCTCGCTGAAACTGCCCTTGTCCAGCAGCAGGGCGATCCGCTCGTGCGCGGTCAACTTGCCCTTCGCGTACTGGCGTTCGGTGGCCTTGGGGTCCGGGCCGTTGCGTGCCTCCTCCTTGTGGGCCTCCAGTTCATCGAGCCGTGCGGTGAGGGCCTCGGGTATCGCGGGCGGCATGGTGGGTCTCCTGTCCGGTGTCGGCGTGCGGGGCGGTGCGGATGACGGCGGTACGGCCGGCGGTGGCAGGGCCGGCGGTGGCCGGCCCGTGTCTCAGACGGTGGCGGTCTCGGGCTGCTCGACGGGCGGCGCCCCGGCGATCGCCAGCAGCGGGGCCAGCAGCTCGGCGAGTTCGGTGAGGGTGCCGTCCAACAGCGTCTGGGCGGCCACCTCCGCGCCCAGGTCCCGGCGGATCCCCCGGGCCAGGTGCAGGGCGTTGAGCAGGTCCAGCCCCTGGGTGCGCAGGGGCTGGTGCGGGCTGGTCCGGTGGCCCGGCGGGACCTGGAGCAGCTGGTCCAGGTGCAGGCGCAGGCAGTGGGCGAGGGTGGCGGTGAGGACGTCCGGGCTCATGACGCGCAGTTCGGACAGGTCCGGGAGGTGCCCGATCGAGCCGTGCGCGGAGTCGTCGGTCATGTCGGTGCCTTTCGTCGGGTGCGCGCCGGGGTCCGCCGTGTGTCAGGGGCGGCCGGCGGACCGGGTGGGAGGAAGGGGAGTGGGTCCGCAGGACGGCGAACCGGTGTCCGTGGCGGTCCGGGATCCGCGCCGGGTCCGGCCCGCGGGCAGCGCCGCCAGGGCGGCGAGCAGCGACACGGATCCGCCGACCCACAGGCCCGAGCGCGCCCCGTAACGGCTGGTCAGCCAGCCGACGAGGAGGGCTCCCAGCGGGGTGAGGCCCTGCAGGATCAGCGTGTAGAGGGCCATCACCCGCCCCCGGTAGCGGGGGTCGCTGCCGAGCTGGATCCGGTGGTTGGCCGCCTGCGCGAAGTAGATCGTGGCGAAACCGGTCAGGGCGAGCAGGACGGCCGCCGAAACGTAGTCCGGGGCCCATCCGGCGGCCGTCTCGCTCACGCCGAACGCCAGGGCCGAGCCGGTGACGGTCCGGGCCGCCGGGCGCCCGCTGCGGGCGGTCGTGGCGAACGCGGCGAGCAGCGAGCCGGCCGCGAAGGCGGTGGTGAGCAGGCCGAACGCGGTCGCGTCGGCGTGGAAGACGGTCTTGGCGAGCAGCGGCAGGGTGAGCTGGAAGTTGAAGCCGAACAGGCCGACGACCGCCAGCAGGGCCAACGGGACCAGCAGGTCGGGCCGGGCGCGGACGTACCGCAGCCCGTCCGCCACTCCCGATCCGCGGCCCGAGGGTTCGCAGCGCAGCAGTTCCGCGGGCCGCATCAGCCGCAGGGCCGCCACGGTGGCGAGGTAGCTGACCGCGTTGAGGAGCATCACCGGCCCGGTGCCGACGGCCGAGATGAGCAGGCCGGCCAGGGCCGGGCCGACCACCCGCGCGGTGTTGAAGTAGGCGGCGCTCAGCGCCGAGGCGTTGGGCAGCAGGTCCGGGCCCACCAGCTCGGCGACGAACGCCATCCGGGCGGGCACCTCGAAGGAGTTGACGGTGCCGAGCCCGATCGCGAACAGGTACAGGTGCCACAGCCGCACGTCACCCGCCAGGACCAGCACGGCCAGGGCGAGGGCCAGGGCGCCCGAGGCCAGGTTGGCGAGGGTGAGCAGCAGTCTCTTGTCGTGGCGGTCGGCGAGCCGGCCACCGTACAGGGTGAGCAGCAGCATCGGGGTGAACTGCAGCGCGGTCAGGGTGCCCAGGGCGGTGGCGGAGTCCCCGGTCAGGTCCAGGACCAGCCAGTCCTGGGACACGACCATCATCCAGGTCCCCGCCACGGACACCACCTGCCCGGCCGCGAACAGCCGGAAGTTGCGTACGGCGAGGGAACGGAAGGGCTTGGAGCGTGTCTTGTCCATGGGGGGTGGTACGCCTCGCCTCTCGTGGTCTGCCTGTGCCGTGCCGTGCGCCGTGTCCCGTGTCGTGTGTGGTCGTGGTGGTCGCGCGCCGTCCCGTGTGCCGTGTCTCAGGCCCGGGCCAGGCACTCCTCCAGGAAGGCCAGGGCGCGCAGGTGGTAGGAGCGGGCGACCCAGCCGAGGCTGAGGTTGTGTCCCGCGTCGGGCTGCCGGTCGATGGTGACGAACGGGGCCGCGGTGAACAGTTCGGCGATCTCGTTGAGGTCCTCCTCGTCGTTACGCCACCACAGTTCGTGCTCGGCGAAGGTGAGGCGGACCGGTACGGGCACCCGGGCGGCGGCAGCGGTGAAGCTCTCGGGCCAACGTGCCGCCTCCGCGCGCTCGCGCAGCGGCATGGGGGCGACGAGCGCGGCGGCGTCCCGGAAGGTGTTCGGCGGGTAGAAGCGCAGGGCGCCCCAGTTCCGCTTCCAGTGGCCGTGCCGGTGCGGGTCGCGGAGGTCCCCGGGATCGACCGCGTAGTCGCGGCCGCAGCCGGAGACGTCCAGCCCCAGCAGGGCCGGCCCGGCGGTTCCGGGACCGGCCTGTTCGGCGGCGTACGTGAGGGCGAGCTTGCCGCCGAAGGAGTGCGCGACGAGGAACACCCCGGCGCCGGACGGATACCGGTCGGCCAGGTGGGCGATCGCGGTCCCCAGCGCGGCGGACTGTTCGGACAGGTTCTGGCCGCGCGGCAGGTGCGCGGCGGACAGGCCGTAGCCGGGCCGGTCCACGGCGACGACGGTGTAGCCGAGCCGGGCGCCGAGGGTGAGGAGGGAGACGTCCGGGTGGGCCTGACCGTCGAAGTAGCCGGCGCTCATGCCGCCTCCGTGCACCGCGACGATGGTCGCGCGGGGCGGGCCGACGGGCTGGGCGATCAGCGCGGACAGGGTGAAGGCGCCTGCCTCCAGGGTGATCGGCCGGACGCCCGGCGACATGCCGGGCGCGGTCTCGTCCGCCCCGACGGGCAGGAGCAGGGGGGCGCTCACTGGGCCCCCCGGGCGTGGGCGGGCCGGTGGGTTCTTCGACTCATGGTCTCTTCCTGGGACGGTGGGCGGGGCGGCCCCGGGGGCCGGGCACGGCCGAGGTGCCCGGCCGCTGCGGCCCCCGGGGCCTTGGCACGGTCAGGCGGGGGCGCCGAACCACTGCCGGAGGGCCGGGGCCAGTTCGGCGGGGTCGGTGCCCGCCCAGGCGACGTAGCCGTCGGGGCGGACCAGGAGGGCCGTGGCACCGGCGAAGACGGCCGGGTCCCGGGGGACGCCGGTGGTCGTGCTGACCCGGTCCTTCCAACCGGCCGCGGCCTCGCGCACGTCGGGGTCGTCGGCCAGGTCGAGGAGGACGCCGCGGGCGGGGTGCAGCAGGTCGGCGGTGCGCACGGGACCGTCGGCCGTGATCAGGTCGCGCGGCGGGAGCCGGCGGCCGAGCAGCGGGTGGCGGTCCCCGGGCGCGGCGGGGTCCTCGCCGGCGGCCGGGGCCGCATCGACGTCGTAGCGGACGTCGAGGTGGCTGACCATCCCGGCGAGGTGGCGCTTGACCGGGTCCCATGCGATCAGTTCGGTGAACAGGGCCCGCAGCGGCTCCGATTCGACGCCGCCGAGGAACACGGTGCCCTGGGCGAGGGTGTTGGTCAGCAGCCGCGCACCGACGGCGTGGCGTTCGTCGTGGTAGGTGTCGAGCAGCGATGCGGGGGCCCAGCCGGCGAGGGTCGCGGCCAGTTTCCAGCCGAGGTTCACTGCGTCCTGGACGCCGGTGCTCAGGCCCTGTCCGCCGGCGGGCAGGTGGATGTGGGCCGCGTCGCCGACCAGCAGCACGCGCCCGCGCCGGTACTCGCTCGCCTGCCGGGTGGCGTCGGTGAAGGAGCTGACCCAGTCGGCGCCGCCGCCGGAGATGTCCTCGCCGGTCAGCCGCTGCCAGGCTGCCGCGACCTCCGCGAAGTCGGGGGTCTGGCTGCGGTCGGCGGGCGGGGCGCCGTGCTCGCACACGATGATGCGGTCCACGCCCTCGGCGAGCGGCGCGGCCATCACCATGCCGGCGGGGACGCGCTCGCCGAGGAAGCGGGGCGGGATCGAGCAGCCGACCACGTCGGCGAGGTACATGCCCCGGGTGGCGTCGGTGCCGGGAAAGGCGAACCCGGCGACCTTGCGGACCAGGCTGTGTCCGCCGTCGGCGCCGACCAGCCAGCGGGCGCGCAGCCGCTGTTCGCCGTCGGGGCCGGCGACGGTGGCGGTGACCCCGTCCGGGTCCTGCTCCAGGTCGAGGAACTCCCACCCGCGCCGGATGTCGGTCCCCAGCTCGCGGGCCCAGTCCTCCAGGACGGTCTCGGTCCGCGACTGCGGGATGCCGCGGGCCCCGAAGTGGGCGTCCTCCAGGGCGGTGAAGTCGAACTGCACCCCGCCGAAGTGGCCCAACGGGCTGGTCTCCAGCCCGCCGAAGCGGGGTACGAGGCCCCGCTGGTCGAAGGACTCCAGGGCGCGGGCGGTGAAGCCCAGGCCGCGGGACTGGCCGGTGGGCCGCTCCAGGCGTTCGGTGACGATGACGTCCGCGCCGCCCAGGCGCAGCTCGCCGGCGAGCATCAGGCCCGCCGGGCCGGCGCCGACGATGATGACGTCCGCGTCGATGGTGTCGACGTCCTTGGCCATGAGTGTGCCTTCCTGGTTGCCGGCGCCGGCCGCCGCCTCAGCGGGCGGCGGCGGTCGCGGCGTGTCGGTGGGTGGGGTGCGCGCCGTCCGTGCCGGCGGGCGCGGTGGCCGGTGCGCCGAACCAGCGGCGCAGCGCGGTGTGCGGGCCCCGCGGGTCGGTGCCGGGGTCGCCGGCCCAGACGACGTGCCCGTCGGGCCGTACGAGGAGGGCCTCGCCGGGGGTCAGCGGGCTGCCGGTCGCCGGGCGGGCGGTGACGTGGTCGACCCGGTCCGCCCAGGGGCCGACGGTGGCCGGGTCCGCGCCCGTGCCGAGGTCGAGCAGCAGGCCGCGGCCGGTGCGCAGCAGTGCGGCGGTGGTGTCGCCGGCCGGTCCGTCCAGCGCGGAGGGGGGCAGTCGGCGGCCGAGGAGGGGGTGGTCCGTGCCCGGGCGCCCGGTGTCGGCGTCGTCCGTGACGGGGTAGCGGATGCCGAGGCCGCTGACGGCGCCGGCCAGTTCGGTGCGTACCCCGTCGAGCGCGACGAGTTCGGTGAGCAGGGTGCGGGCCGGTTCGACCTCGCGTCCGCCGAGCAGCAGCAGGGTCTGGGCCCGGATGTTGGCCAGGACCGCGGCGCCGACGGCGTGGCGTTCGGTGTGGTAGCTGTCCAGGAGCCCGTCGGGGGCGTCGCCGCGCACTTCGGCTGCGAGCTTCCAGCCGAGGTTGAAGGCGTCCTGCACGCCGAGGTTGAGGGCTTGTCCGCCGCTGGGCATCTGCTGGTGCGCGGCGTCGCCGGCGAACAGGATCCGGCCGTGCCGGTACCGGGCGAGCTGCCGGTTGGCGTCGCCGAAGGCGTTGACCCACAGGGGGCTGCCGTGGGCGATGTCCTCGCCGGTCACCCGCTGCCAGGCGTCGACGACCTCGTCGAACGCGGGGGCGCCGGAGCGCGGGACGGCCGGTTTGCCGAACTCGTGCACCATCACGCGGGTGACGCCGTCGCGGGTGGCGGAGATGGCCAGGCCGTCGGGCAGCCGCAGGAAGCGCCGGTCGGGCGTCTCGACTCCGCCGACGTCGGCCCGCAGCAGTTCGCGTTCGGCGTCGCGGCCGGGGAAGTCGGCGCCGATGAGCCGCCGTACGGTGCTGTCCTCGCCGTCGCAGCCGACCAGGTACCGGGCGGTGATGCGGACCGGGCCGTCCGGGCCGATGCCGTCGGCCGTCACCCCGTCCGGTCCGACGGTCAGAGCGACCAGTTGGTGGCGGCGGAGCAGGCCCGCGCCCAGCTCGACGGCCCGGTCCTGGAGGAGTTCCTCCGTACGCCGCTGGGGCACCTTCCACTGGCCGGGGTGGGAACCGGGCAGGGTGAGGTCCAGCCCGATGCCGCCGAAGTGCCCGCGCGGCTCGCACGGCGGGGTGCCCAACTCGGCCAACAGACCCCGGCTGTCGAAGATCTCCATGGTGCGGGCGTGCAGGGTGGTCGCCCGGGATTCGGTGGTCGGGCCGGGGCGCTGGTCGAGGACGAGCACCTCGGCCCCGCCGAGCCCGAGCTCGCAGGCGAGCATCAGTCCGGCGGGGCCGGCTCCGACCACCAGGACGTCGGTGTCCAGGGGTCCCCGCGCGATGTCCGGGTGGTCCGATGCCATGTCAGTTCTTTTTCTCGGCGTGGGTCTTGGCGTGGTTGAGGGTGGCGAGGCTGTTGGTGGAGAGGGCGGTGTGGACGTAGGCGCGGGCGTCGGCGACGGTGGCGTCGGGTCCGAGGATGCGGGTGATGTTGTCGGTGTTGAGGGTGACGGTGTGTTGGGAGCCGGCGGTGACGCCGTGGTCGGTGTCGCGGAAGGTCCAGTACCCGGTGTGGAGGGTCATGAGGGCGGGGAGGGTGACCTGTTTGTAGGCGATCTTGTGGTGGGGGAAGGTGACGCGGTGGGACTTGGTGGTGTGGACGGAGCCGTCCTTGGCGCGGGTGTCCATCTCCAGGGTCTGGACGCCGGGGGTGTCCTCGGTGAGGCGGACGGTGGCGACGTGGGGCAGGCGTTCGGACCACAGGTGGGCTTCGTTGATGAAGTCGTAGGCGTCCTTGGCGGAGCCGTCGATGGTGACGGTGTCCTCGAAGGAGAAGGTGACGTCCTCGGCGCCGTGGGCGAACTCCACGTTCCGCTTCAACGCCGCCAACTCGGAACGGCTGTTCTTGTCGACGGCCTCGTCGATCCAGAGCAGGTCGTGCGCGTCGTCGTCGATCGCCCGGTAGTCGTGGAGCAGCCGGACCCGCGAGGAGTTCTCGTCGAGCGGCTCGATGATCCACGCGCCGCCCATCGAGGCGACCGGCTTGGTGGTGACCTCCTGGCGGAAGGTGATCCGCAGGCCCTGCGGGTCGAGTTCGCGGCGCGAGGTCCAGTTCTTCGGTTGGCCGTTGGCGGTGGCCCAGATCCGGATCCGCTCGTGCGTGCCGTTGAAGTCCACCCGGTCCACGTGGATGGTGGGCGGGAAGATGCGCGGCCAGTTGACGACGTCGGCCAGCAGCCGGTACACGTCCGATGCCGGCGCGGCGATGGTGATCTCGTGCTCAACCTCGCGGGTTGTCATGACGGCTTCCTCTTCGAGAACTCGGGCGCGTCCGCACCCTGGTGGCAAGGGGTGCGGATCAGAAGTTGCCGAGCCCGCCGCAGACGTTGATCGCCTGCGCCGTGACGGACGCGGCCGTGTCGGAGGCGAGGTAGGCGACCATGCCGGCGACCTCCTCGGGGGTGGAGTACCGGCCGAGCGGGATCTTCGACTGGAACTTGTCGAGGATGGCGTCCTCGGAGGTGTCGTACGCGGCGGCGTATCCGGCGCGGACGCGCTGGGCCATGGGCGTCTCGACGTAGCCGGGGCAGACGGCGTTGACCGTGATCCCGGTGGGGGCGAGCTCGTTGCCGAGGGCCTTGGTGAAGCCGACCACGCCGTGCTTGGAGGCCGAGTACGGGGCGCCCAGGACGACGCCCTGCTTGCCGGCGGTGGAGGCGATGTTGATGATGCGGCCGCGGTTCTTGTGGCGCATCCCGCCGGTGTTGAGGACTTCCTTGGTCAGCCGGAAGACGCTGGTGAGGTTGGTGTCGATGACATCGGCCCACAGCTCCTCGTCTATGTCCGCGGTGACGCCGCCACCGGACCGGCCGGCGTTGTTGACCAGGACGTCGACGCTGCCGAAGCGGTCGACCGCGGCCTGGACGAACGCGGCGGCGGAGGCGGAGTCGCGTACGTCGAGGACCGTT
Organism: Streptomyces sp. NBC_01426; assembly: GCF_036231985.1. Taxonomy (GTDB): domain Bacteria; phylum Actinomycetota; class Actinomycetes; order Streptomycetales; family Streptomycetaceae; genus Streptomyces. The sequence continues at coordinate 502,148 of NZ_CP109501.1, read as the reverse complement.
CCGTCGGCTTCGAGGCCCTCCGCCTGAAGTTCCTTGACCGTGGCGGCGACATTGTCCGCGTTGCGCGCGCCGATGAAGACCGCGTGCCCCTGGGCACCCAGTGCGCGGGCCGCGGCCAGGCCGATGCCGCTGGTGGCGCCCGTGATCAGGGCGATCCGCTTCTCCTGCGTCGACATGATTCGTCTACTCCGTAAGTGTCCGGGGGTGATTCGGCGGGGCCGGGCGGAATCGCGTCCGCCCGGCCCGGGGAACGAACTGGTGCGGCGGGCGACTCAGGCGGCGCTGGGCACCGCGGTGAGGTGGCCGTTGACGGCCGCGATCAGCGCGCGCGGGGTGTCCGCGTCGGTGAGCAGGTCCTCGTCGAGGACGATCTTGTACTCGCGCTCGATGCGGCTGCCGGTCTCCAGCAGGGCGAGGGACTCGTAACCGAGCGCCTCGAACTGGACGTCGAGGATGTCACCGTCGAGGTCGACGCCCTCGTCGGCGCCGGCGCCTTCGAGGAGGATCCGCCGCAGGTCGTCAAGGGTGAAGGTCTGAGTGGACACGTGGGGCCCTTCATGGCTCGTGGATCGGTGGTGTGGGGATGGCGTGGGGGGGTCCGTGGGATGTGAGGCGGTGGAGGGAAGGCGTCCTCCGCCGCCGGTCGGGGGGGTGGCGGCGGAGGACGCCGGGTTCATGGCCGGCCGTCGTACGGGAGCCGGCGGGCGGCCTCGCCTAGTCCGCGGCGCGGACGACGACGGCCGAGTTGAAGCCGCCGTAACCGCGGGCCACGACCAGGGCGGTGCGGACCTGCGCGGTGCGCGGCCGGTCCACGACCAGGTCGAGCGCGTACTCCTCGGCCGGGTGCACGTTGACGGTCGGGGGGATGAGCCCCTCCTCGATCGCCAGCAGGGCGGTCGCGACGTCCAGGGGCGCCGCGCCCGAGTACAGCCGGCCCGTCATCGTCTTGGGCGCGGTGACCGGGACGCCCCGCTCGCCGAACACGGCGCCGATGGCCTCGGCCTCGACGCGGTCCAGTTCCGGGACGCCGGCGGCGTCCGCGAAGACCACGTCCACGTCCTCGGGCCGGACACCCGCGTCGTCGAGGGCGAACTCGATGGCCTTGCGCAGCGCGGGCTCCCGGTCGCTGCCGGGCGCCGCGTCGAAGGTGGCCCCGTAGCCGGCGATCTCGCCGTAGATCTTCGCGCCGCGCGCACGGGCCGACTCCGCCGACTCCATGATCAGGATGGCACCGCCCTCGCCGGGCACGTAGCCCGAGGCGTCCGCGTCGAACGGCAGGAACGCGCGGGTCGGCTCGTCGCTGGTGCTCAGCCGCTTGGCGGCGAGCTGCGCGACCCAACCCCACGGGCAGATCGAGGCGTCGACCCCGCCCGACACGATCATCGGGGTGCCCTTGCGGATCAGCCGGCGGCCCTGCGCCAACGCGTCGAGGCCACCGGCCTCGTCGCTGACGATCACTCCGCTGGGGCCCTTGAGCCCGCTGCGGATGGAGATCTGGCCGCTGTTGACGGCGTAGAACCAGGCGAAGGACTGGTACGCGCTGACGTACTGCGCGCCCTGGCTCCACAGCTTCTGGAGCTCGTTCTGCCCGAACTCGAAGCCGCCCGACGAACTGGCCGTGACCACGCCCATGTCGTACTCGGGCAGGCTCTGCGGGTCGACGCCCGCGTCGGCCAGCGCCCACTCGGCGGCGACGAGCGCGAGGCGCGTCATCCGGTCGGTCTGCGGGAGCAGCCGGCTCGGCAGCAGCTCCTCTTCGGAGAAGCCGGGGATCTCGCCCGCGAGGGTGGACGGGTAGCCGGCGGGGTCGAACCGGGTGACCCGGCCAATGCCGTTCTTGCCCGTCCGGGTCGCCGCCCAGTAGTCCTCCGTGCCCAGGCCGTTGGGCGCCGTGATGCCCAGACCCGTCACCACAACCGAGGTGGTCATGCCACGCTCCTCTCGGGACGCGCCAGCACCATGGCGCTCTGGAAACCGCCGAAGCCGCTTCCGACGGTCAGGACCGCGTCGGTCAGCTGCTCCCGGGCGACCAGCGGGACGTAGTCGAGGTCGCACTCCGGGTCCGGGGTGTGGAGGTTCGCCGTCGGCGGGACGACGTTGTTCTCCATCGCCAGCGCGGACGCGGCGATCTCGATGGAGCCGATGGCACCGAGCGAGTGCCCGACCATCGACTTGATCGAGCTGACCGGGGTCCGGTAGGCGTGGTCGCCCAGGCTCCGCTTGAACGCGGCGGTCTCGTGGCGGTCGTTCTGCTTGGTGCCCGAGCCGTGCGCGTTGATGTAGTCGATCTCGGTCGGGTTCATCTTGGCCTCGCACAGCGCGACCCGGATGGCCTCCGCCATCTCCTTGCCGTCCGGCCGCAGACCGGTCATGTGATAGGCGTTGGAGCGGGTGGCGTAGCCGGCTATCTCGGCGTAGATGTGCGCGCCGCGCTTCTTGGCGTGCTCCAGCTCCTCCAGGACGAACACCGCCGCGCCCTCGCCCAGGACGAAGCCGTTGCGGGTTCCGTCGAAGGGGCGGGAGGCGTGACCGGGGTCGTCGTGGCGGGGGGTGGTCGCCTTGATCGCGTCGAAGCAGGCCATGGTGATCGGCGAGATCGGCGCGTCCGAGGAACCGGCGATCATCACGTCGACCGAGCCCTCGCGGAGCAGGTCCACGGCGTGACCGACCGAGTCGATGCCGGAGGTGCAGCCGGTGGAGACCACGGTGCTGGGTCCCTGCGCGCCGACCGCCCAGGCGACCTCGGCGGTGAAGGAGCTCGGCACCAGGTAGTTGTAGAGGTGCGGGACCGCGTACTCGTGGTCGACGAGGTGGAGTCGGCCGCCGTCGCTGACGACGTTGTACTCCTCGTCGAGGCCCATCGTGGCGCCGACGGCGCTGCCGATGGTGACGCCCACGCGGTACGGGTCGTACGTCTCCAGGTCGATGCCGCTGTCGGCGACGGCGCCGCGGGCGGCGACCACCGCGAACTGCGCGGCCCGGTCCATGCGCCGGATCTCCTGCGGGGTCAGGCCGTGTTCCTGCGGATCGAAGTCGATCTCGGCGGCGACCCGCGAGCGGAAGGGGCTGGGGTCGAAGAAGGTGATGCCGCGGGTCGCGGTGCGGCCCTCGCTCAGCAGGTTCCAGAAGTTCTTGGTCCCGACACCACCGGGCGCGAGCACCTCGATGCCGGTGATGACCACACGTCGTCCGGTCACGCGGACGCCTCCCAGTCGTAGAAGCGCTTCGCCATCGCGTCGGCGGGGGAACGCCAGGTGGCGGGGTCGTAGGCCCCGATGAACGGCTTGAGGTCCTCGCTGATGCCCACGAAGCGCGGATCACCCTTGGCGGCCTCGATCAGCTCGCCACCGTTGTCGGTGTCGAAGTCCTGCAGATGGAAGTAGAGCCCCCGGTATTCGAAAAGCTGCCGGCGACGCGTACCCATGCGGTGGGGCATCTCGGTGGCGTCGAACTCACCGAAGAGTTTGGCGACGTCAATGCTGGAACCGGGATCCATCCGCGCCACGATCAGAGTGCTGTGCATTCGTTCCCTCTCCTCACGACCCATGAATTGGAATTAAGTATGCGAGGCCCGAATGACGTTTTCAACGACGATTACGTCAGGGAATTGTCAGGACTCGCAAGAATTCCGCAGACGAATTCAGCGGAATGCCATGTATCAGTCCTTGATCTCGCAGATGCCGGCGCCGGAGGTGAGGGACGCGCCGACTTCGGCCTTGAGGCCGACGATGGTGCCGGAGCGGTGTGCGTTGAGGGGTTGTTCCATCTTCATGGCCTCGAGGACGACGATCAGGTCGCCTTCGTTGACCTGCTGGCCTTCCTCGACGGCGATCTTGACGATGGTTCCCTGCATCGGGGAGGCGAGGGTGTCGCCGGAGGCGGCCGGGCCGGACTTCTTGGCGGCGCGGCGCTTGGGCTTGGCGCCGCCGGCGGCGGCGGTGCGGGCCAGGGTCATGCCCAGCGAGGACGGGAGGGAGACCTCCAGTCGCTTGCCGCCGACCTCGACGACGACGGTCTCGCGGCCGGGTTCGTCCTCGGCGTCCTCCGCGGCCGGGGCCACGAACGCCTTGATGTCGTTGACGAACTCGGTTTCGATCCAGCGGGTGTGGACCGTGAAGGGTCCTTCCGTGGGGGCGAAGGCGGGGTCGGTGACGACGGCGCGGTGGAAGGGCAGGGCGGTGGCCATGCCCTCGATCTCGAACTCGGCGAGGGCGCGGGCCGCGCGCTGGAGGGCCTGTTCGCGGGTGGCGCCGGTGACGATCAGCTTCGCCAGGAGGGAGTCCCAGGCCGGGCCGATGACCGAGCCGGATTCGACGCCCGCGTCGAGGCGGACGCCGGGGCCCGACGGCGGGGCGAAGCGGGTGACGGTGCCGGGGGCGGGCAGGAAGCCGCGGCCGGGGTCCTCGCCGTTGATGCGGAACTCGAAGGAGTGTCCGCGCAGGACCGGGTCGCCGTAACCGAGTTCCTCGCCGTCGGCGATGCGGAACATCTCCCGCACCAGGTCGAGGCCGGTGACCTCCTCGGTGACGGGGTGTTCGACCTGGAGGCGGGTGTTGACCTCCAGGAAGGAGATCAGGCCGTCGGCGGAGACCAGGAACTCCACGGTGCCCGCGCCGACGTAGCCGGCTTCCTTCAGGATCGCCTTGGAGGCGGCGTACAGCTCGGCGTTCTGGGCGTCCGTCAGGAACGGCGCCGGGGCCTCCTCGACCAGCTTCTGATGCCGGCGCTGGAGCGAGCAGTCACGCGTGGACACCACGACGACGTTGCCGTGGGTGTCGGCCAGGCACTGCGTCTCCACGTGACGCGGCTTGTCGAGGTAACGCTCGACGAAGCACTCGCCACGGCCGAACGCGGCGACGGCCTCACGCACGGCGGAGTCGTACAGCTCGGGGACCTCTTCGAGGGTCCGGGCGACCTTCAGACCGCGACCGCCGCCACCGAAGGCGGCCTTGATCGCGATGGGCAGGCCGTGTTCCTTCGCGAACGCCACGACCTCCTCCGACCCGGAGACCGGGTCGGGGGTGCCGGCGACCAGCGGCGCGCCGGCGCGTTGGGCGATGTGACGGGCGGCGACCTTGTCACCCAGATCACGGATGGCCTGCGGCGGCGGGCCGATCCAGGTCAGGCCGGCGTCGAGGACGGCCTGGGCGAACTCGGCGTTCTCCGACAGGAAGCCGTACCCGGGATGGATCGCGTCCGCGCCGGAGTCCGCCGCCGCCCGCAGGACCTTCGCGATGTCCAAATAGCTGGCGGCCGGGGTGTCACCGCCCAACGCGAACGCCTCATCCGCCGCACGCACATGCAGAGCGTCCCGATCCGGATCCGCGTAAACAGCCACACTCCCGATCCCCGCATCCCGGCAAGCCCGAGCAACGCGGACAGCGATTTCACCACGGTTGGCGATGAGCACCTTGCGCACGATGAACGTCTCCTGACTCATTCGGAGTCACCAGACTGTGCGGTGTTCGGCCATTTGTTCAATGAGCCCGTTTACAGGACTGCGTCAGAATCGCCAAGACGCATACATCCGTGAGGCGCCTGTGTCGGAATTTGGGAAAGAAACGGCCAGGTGTGCGTCAAACCGGTAGGACGAGGAAGCGAACACGTGCATCGTGTGCGGGTGCGGCAGCACGAGGCCGCCGCACCCGCGGGGCGATATCCGGTCAGGCCGCCCGGACCAGTTCCCGGTACCACTCCCCCGCCGCGGGAAACTCCTCCTCGAATCCCGGACCGGGCACCCTGCGGAGATCGGTCCACAAGGGTGCGCAGTCGAACCAGTGGCTGGTGGCCAGCATGTCGATCGCCTTCGTCGCGTACGCGTCCCCCGCCATGAGGGCGCGTGCTTCGTCGACCGTCGGGCCTCCCCTCGTGGGGGGCAGCCCGGCGCAGCGGGCCACCGCGGCCAGCAGCGCCGCCGCGGTGACGGGGCGGGGGTGGGCGGCGTGGTAGACGGACGCGGTCAGGCTCGTGGCCGGTGCGCGTGCGACCCCCACCAGCAGGGTGGCCAGTTCGGTCGCGGAGACCATCGACATGCGCGCGTTCCAGTCCGGCACGCCGCCGGGCAACGCGCCCAGGAGCCGGGCCAGGCCCGGCACGACCCACCGGTCTCCCCGGCCGTACACGAGGTGGGGGCGCAGTACGATCCCGCCGGCGTCCAGCACCGTGTCCTCCGCCGCCGCCCGGGTTCGGGAGGTGGGCGAGGACGGGCGGCGGGTGAGCCGCTCCGGACGGGCACGGTGGTAGGTGCCCCGCCCGTAGACGGACGCGGTGCCGAGGTACACGATGCGGGACACTCCCGCACGCCGGGCCTCGGCGACCAGGGCGGCGGTGCCCCGGGCGTTGACGGCCTCGTTGTCCTCGGCCGTCCCGCCGATGCGGGAGGCGCAGTGCAGCAGTACGTCGATTCCCTCGCACACTCCCCGCAGCGAGCGCGGGTCGGCGAGGTCGGCCCGTACGACACGTACGGGGCCGGAGGAGGAGCGGGCGGATGCCGAGGGCGGGCGGTGGTGGGTCATCACCGTCAGTGCCGCGCCGTGCCGGGCGGCTTCACGTGTGACATGGCTTCCGACGAAGCCGGCCGAACCAGTGATCATGATCGTGAGCACGCGGACTCCCGTCAGGATGGGATCAACCGTTGCGGGGACTGAGCACCAGGTCGGCGGCGAAGACGGTCTGGTCGTCCTGGAAACCGCAGACCTGTACGAGGATGTGGCCGGCGGCGTCGACGAGACCGGGATGGGCCACTATGCGGCAGGGCCTGTCGAGTTCGGTGTAGCGGGCGAAGGTGCTGTCGAGGCTGATGACGAGGGCGTCGGGCAGGCCGGTGGAGGCGTGCGCGGCCTGCCGGGCCGCCTCCAGGAGCACCATGCCCGGGACGTGGTCGACCGGGTGGTCGAAGAAGATCGGGTGCGTGCTGTCGACGCGCAACTCCCACTGGTGGTCCCGCTCGGCCGTCGGGTCCTCGGTGAGGACCACGTGCGTGGGGGCGGTGCGGCCGACCAGGGCCGGGTCGATCGGGCGGCCGGGGACCCGGTCCGTGCTGGTGGGGCGGTCGCCTCGCAGTCTTCGGTGCACGGCCGGGCTGGTGCAGCTGAACGCCGCGCCCGCGGTGGCCAGCGGCACGCCGTCGACCAGGGCGGTGACGTCGTACCGCATCCCGGAGAGGACCCTGCCCCGGCGGACCACGTCGTGGCACACGGTGCGCAGTTCCACCTCGGCGGGGGCGGGGCCGGCCACGAGGAGATCCTTGGTGGTGGCGAACGACATGTCCCACATCAGGAACTGATGACCGAAGGGGACGTCGAACTCGGCGTGCGAGAGCAGGGCGCCGATCTGGCGTACGGACTCGATCAGCAGCATCGGGTCCTGGTAGCCCCCGGTCTGGGAGAACAGCGAGTGCCCCCGCGGCCATTGGGACCGGACGACGAAGGCGTCGGGCCCGTCGGGAACGCTCTCGATGCCGGGTCGCGGGCCCGAGCGGTGGGCGGGCGAGGCATCGGCGGCCGGCTCCCAGCCGGTGAGCAGGACCTCGGAGACGGCGGCGCGGTGGACGTACTCACGCGGAACGGTCGTGGTGAGACCGGCGTGCCCGGTGGTGGTGCGAGGTTGCGGGACTGCGGTGCGAGGCTGCGGAACTAAGGCGCTGTTCCGAACGGGCTCGCGGGTCGTGGACGCAAGAGACGGCATGCGTAGCACTCCTGATCTGATGCTGGGCAGGGGTCGGCGAGCCAAACACCAGCAGCCACCCCCCGTGGCTGACGCTCTGTTGCGGCCTCAAGATACAGACAGGTCGGTTCGGTAGGTCAAGTAAAGGCTTGGTCTGCAAACCGCCCAGAACCCGTGCAGTGCACATCTTCTTCACCCGCTCACCCCCAGACTCTCGCAGAGCATTCCGGACGGAGGTGGATACGTCCTGACGTGCGCGTTTCGGCCACCCCACGACCAGCCACCCGGCTGGAAACACGAGCGGCCCGACCGCGTTAAACATACAAAGCTGCTCGATTTCCCCGGGGTTACGGGACGGTGCACCAGAGGACCGAATCACCCTCGAAGACCCCCGAGGACCTGCTGATATCAGTCAAAGGCCTCCCAGCAAGCGGCATATGACGAGCCGTCAGGGATGACATCGGCGCGTGTGAGGCACGTTGACAATCAGACAAGTCTGTTTGGTATCTTCGACAAACGCGAGCATTCAGCAGGCCGTGATGCGACGCCGTGCCTCAGGAGGAACAGATGAACCGGCAGGCCTTAGAGCTACTCGAACCCCGCACAGAGCGGCATCACCCCTTGACCCACCAGCCGCACCGCACCGCACCCGTTCCGCAGGCCGCCCCGGCCACCGCCGAGCGCGCCCCACTGCGCCTCCTGGTCGTCGAGAACGAGCCGCGCGCCGCCGACGCCCTCGTCCAGGGCCTGCTCAGGCAGGGGTACCTGGCCGAGAGCGTGGCCACGGGCGGGGAAGCCCTGCAGTCGCACCCGAAGGTCGACCTGGTCCTGCTCGACCTCGACCTGCCGGACCTGGACGGCCTGGAGGTCTGCCGGGGCATCCGGGCCGTCAGCGACACGCCGATCATCGCCGTCACCGCCCGCGGCAGCGAGCTGGACCGGGTGTTGGGCCTCCAGGCCGGCTCCGACGACTACATGGTCAAGCCGTACGGATTCCGCGAACTCCTGGCCCGCATCGAGGCGGTGATGCGGCGGGCCCGGCCCCGTCAGAGCGCCGCCCGGGCCATCGACCACGGCCCCCTGCACATCGACGCGACGACCCGCGAGACCACCCTGCACGGGCGCCCGGTGGACCTCACGCTCAAGGAGTTCGACCTGCTGCACGCGCTGGCCTCACAGCCCGGCGCCGTGCTCTCGCGGCGCCAGCTGATGACCCAGGTGTGGGAAGACGCCTGGTCGCACCGGGGTCGCACCATCGACACGCACGTCAGCAGCCTCCGCGGCAAGCTCGGTTCGAGCAACTGGATCATCACGGTCCGCGGAGTCGGCTTCCGCCTCGGGCACCCCTGACGCGTCCGGACGGCCCCGGCCGGGGCTCCCTGGAGGCGCCTCGCCCGGGAGAGCCGTTCCGGTTCGCCGGCGCCCGATGCTCCCGCCTCGCCCATCTGGCAATAGGATGCAGACAAGTCGGTTTCGATATCCAGGCGAGTGCGAGGGTCCGGGATGGGACAGCAGGAACGCGGAACGCGGTCGCGGCGCTCGATTCTCGAGGCTGCGGCGCGGGTCTTCGACGTACGCGGATTCGACGCCGCGAGCACCAACGAGATCCTGTCGAGCACCGGGCTGACCAGAGGGGCGCTCTATCACCACTTCCCCTCGAAGGAGGCCATCGCCGTCGCCCTGATGGCCGCGCACAGCGAGGCTCTGGTGGTGCCGGAGCAACCGGTGAAGTTGCAGGCCATCATCGATCTGACGCTGGAGTTCGCCTGCCGGCTACAGCGTGACCCGGTGCTGCGCGCCAGCGTGCGACTGGCGGTGGAGCAGACCTCCTTCCCCCGCCCTCCGATCACCCCCTACGAGCAGTCGAGCGCGGCCATCCTCGGCCTGCTCGAACAGGCCCGGGACCAGGGCGAGACGCTGCCGGGGCTGAACCTGCCGGAGGCGACGGACATCATCGTCGGGACGTTCACCGGCATGCAGGTGATGTCGCAGGTGTACACCGACCGACGCGATCTGATCGAACGCGTCAGCACGCTGTGGCGGTTCCTGCTGCCCGGCATCGCCGGCGCGGGCATGATCGGCATGCTGCGCGTCACTCCGCCGCCGACCGCCGGATCCGATCCGGCGAGCCCGCGGATCCCCGCTCAGTCCTGACCCGTGCCGTCCGCGCCATCGGTGCCGTCCGCCCGGGCGGTACCGATGGCGCGGACGGAAGCGGAACCGGAAGCGTCCGTCTCAGCGGTGCCGACCGCCTCCGCCCCGGCCGCCTCCCCGAACAGGGGGAGCACCATGGCCCAGATCCGCCGCGCCGTCCGCGGGTCCCACCACCGGACATCGGTGTAACCCAGCGACTCCAGCCCGGCGGTCACCACGACGGCGAGGTCCGCGAGGTCTTCCGGACGACTGTCGGACGGGCCGCGCGCACCGGTCTCCCCGCCGGGACGGGCCCCCTCGACCACCTTCGCGTGCACCCGGTCCAGCAGCTCGTCGCGCAACCACGGCGGCTCCTCGGAGCCTTCGGCGCTCAACCGCATGCCCGCGCGCACCAACCGGTCCTCGCCCATCGCCGTGCCGAGGGCCGCACTGAACCGGGCCGGGGCGCCGGCGGCGGAACCCTCGAAACTGTCCTCCGCCAGGGCGGCCGTCCGCGCGTGCGCCTGTGCGTACACCTCGGCCACCAACTCCGCGGTGGAGGAGAAGTGGTGGTACAGCGCGCCCCGGCTCACCCCGGCGATGCGACAGATGTTCACCAGGCCGGCGTCGGCGAGCCGGCCGTTCGCGATGAGCTCCGTCGCCGCCCGGACGAGGGCCTGGCGGGTCAGCTCTGACCGCTTCTGCATCGCGCTGTGCCTGCCTCTTCCTCGACATGACCATTCATGGGGGTCGGAGCGCACGGACCGGCGTCACCACCCAAGCGGAACAATACAACCCTGCCTGTTTCGACTGACACCCCCTAGGCGAATCATCCGGCCCACTCCACCAAGAATGCGTCAGTTTTAGAGCACAGAAGCCGACTTGACGGATTTCCCCGCCGCGACTTGCATCCTGTGAGGCCTTGACAATCAGACAGGTCTGTTTGTTATGTTCGGGCCGTCGTCAGCGGCCCCGAATGTCGAGGAGTTCCGATGCACAGCTCGACCGCCACCCTCGCGGGAAGCGGCTTCAGCGAGGCCCTGAACGAAGGACTGCTGCGCGCCGCACCGCGTCTGTACCGCCCGCGCACCGCACCGGTGGGCACGGGCTTGCGTCGACTCCCGGCCACGCCCGTCGCACCGGCGGGGACCACGGCCCCGGTACTGGCGAGCTGGGAGACCGAGGCCGTCCTGGAACGGTTCGCGACCCGGCTGCCCTCCGTACTGACGCCCGCCGAGGCGGAACTGCCCGAACTGCGGGCCACGTTGCAGTCGTTCGCCCGGACCGTCCTGTCGCGCGCCGGTAATCCGGACCTCCCGCGGAGCGCCGAGGAGGCCGTCCCGCCCGCTGCCGCCGCGCACCGCCTCGTCGGCGCCGCCTCGCTGCTCCTGGAGTGCGCCCTGCTGCACGTCATGGAGCACGGAGCGGCCCACACCGGCACCGGACTGCTGCGCGCGGTGGCCGTCGTACGAAGCCTCGGCGAGGCCATGTCCGGCGCGGGCACGGACTTCTGGCAGGGCGACGGGGGCCGGAGCGACAGCCGCCGGCTGGCCCGGCAGTTGCACGACGAACTCGGCGGCGCACTCGCCGCGGCCCGCCGCAGCGTCGCCCTGGCCGCGCGCGAGCCGGAGGCCGCCGCTTCCCATCTGGCCGCCGCAGGAAGGGCGTTGGACGAGGCCGGGCAGGAGAACCGGGCGCTGGTCGACGGGCTGCGCAGGCGTGCGCGACTGCCCTCGCTCCGCGAGGCCCTCGACTCCTTCCTCGCGGGAGCCCGGCCCGCGGCGAGCGTGAGCGTGCGGGTGACGGGCGACGAGACGCTGCTCCCCGAGCGGTTCCGACAGGAGCTGTTCCTGGTTCTGCGCGAGGCGCTGCGCAATGCCTTCGCGCACGCCGCCGCCGATCGTGTCGAGGTGGGCGTGCGCACCACGCGCCGCTGGCTGTACGCCAAGGTGGAGGACTTCGGCCCCGGTCCGGGGGGCGAGGTGCCGGCCGCGCCCGGTCCGGCGTACGGACTGTGCTCGATGACCGAGCGCGTGGAGGAGCTGGGCGGCCGGCTGCGGATCTCCGCGGGTGAACAGGGAGGCACGCTCGTGGAGATCCACCTGCCGCTGGCCCCGCGCACCTGACACCTGTCGTCGGGGTTCGTCCGGCCCTCGGTGTCCGGTGCCGTGTGTCGCGAGGCCGGCTCCTTCGCGGCGCTCCCCCGGATCCCGCCGGACCACCGGCCGGGACCCGGGAGGGCGCGAGGGCGCGCGAGACCGGCCGCGGGGGTCGGCCGGTCCGCGCGCCGGCCGCCGACCGGGTCGAGTCTCCGGTCAGGTCGAGGCGCCCGTCATCGGGGCGCGGGTCATCGGGGCGCGGGCCGCGGGTGGGCGCCGCGGCGGGATCTCGGCGCCGCGCTCCCCGGGGGAATCCCCCGGGGCGGTCGTCGCCTCAGGCGCGCGTGGTCCGGCTGAGGACGTGGCTCAGGCCCTTGACCATCTCCGTCGCCATCACCGCCTGTCCCGAGGTCGAGAAGTGGATGCGGTCCTCGCTCAGGAGGTCGTCCCGGTCGTTGACGGGGTGGTGCCACATGTCCACGACGACGGCCTCGTACTCGGCGGCCAGACCGCGGGTGATGTCGTTGATCCTGGCGACCCGCTCGCTCCAGTCGGGGAAGACCGGGATCACGTACGCCCTGCCCAGCGTGAACGTCGTCAGCTGGGCACCGGTCCCCGACGCCAGCTCGTACATGCGGCGCAGCTTCCGCTCGATCTCGGCGAAGTCCGGGGTGCGTCGCACGAGGTCGTTCGCACCGCAGGGCAGGTGCAGCAGGTCGGGTGCGAACTCGATCGCGTGCTCGATCTGCTTTTCGAGGGTCTGCGACGTCGTCGCTCCGTCCTCGGCGGTGTTCAGGTACGCCAGGTCCGGGCGCACCCGGCGCAGGACGTCGGCGAGCCGGTCGGACCAGCCCTTGTCCACATAGCCGGGACTGGCGTCGCCGGTGCCCGCCGACAGGCTGTCCCCGATCACCGCGAAGCGGTGCCACGGGGCGTCGAAGAGCAGCGCCGCGGCGTCCAGCGGCTGCAGGCAGAAGGGGTCGGACTCCTCAGTGAGGCGCGTCGAAGTCATGAGAAAAGAGTACGGTCGATCGTATGTAGAAGCAAGGGTCAGCTGTCTCCCCGGCCGGCTCCCTCCCCGCCGGCCGTGCGGAGCCGGCGGTCCAGGGCCATGGAGAACTCGGCCTCGACCACGCGCTCGGCCAGCGGACGCAGACGCTCCGCGTCCGCGTCCGTGACGTGCGCCCGGACGGTCGTCGCGAAGATGTCGGCCAGCGCCTCCGCGTGGCGGCGGACCCGGGTCGCGGACTCCAGGACCGCCGCCAGCGGAACCCCCTCGCGGACCAGGGAGACCGAGACGTCGAGCAGCCGGCGGCTGACGTGCACGAGGGCGTCGCCGTCGGTGCGGATGTAGCCGAGGTCGAGGGCGGCGGCGAGGTTCGCCGGGGTGACCTGGCCCTCGAAGTGGTCGGCCAGCTCCTCCGGCGCGAGACGGACCGGATCCTCCTCGGCCGGCCGGTCCAGCCCGAGGAGTTCGCCGACGTCGCGCCCCGATTCGAAGGCCTCGGTGAGATCGACGATGGTGCTCAGGGTGTGGCCCCGCTCCAGGAGCCCGATCACGGTGCGCAGCCGGGCCAGGTGGTGATCGTCGTACCAGGCGATCCGCCCCTCGCGCCGGGGCGGCGGGAGCAGCTTGCGCTCGCGGTAGAAGCGCAGGGTGCGCACGGTGATCCCCGCTTTTCCGGCCAGTTCCTCCGCGCGGTACTCGGCGGGGGCGGCCGCCCGGTCGGTGGCGACGGCCGGGCGGTCGTCGTCGCGGCGGCCGCGCCGGGCCCGGGGGTGATCCGCTATGACGGCGCGCCGATCATGATCCGTTCCCGTTGACGCTGCCGTCCGCCCGAGATCGGCGTGAAGCGGGTGGCGGGATCGGAGGTGGCCCGGAGTTCGGTGCCGGGCCTGATGCCCAGTTCCCGACTCAGTACGGTCTCCGCGTTGTTGTAGGCCTCGGTCGCCTCGGCGTGGCGTCCCATCCGCTGGAGCGCGATGATGTGTCGGGCGCGCATGGACTCGTTCAGCGGGTCCTCGGAGATGAACTTCCTGGCGTTCAGCACCACCTTCTGGTTGTGGTCGAGGGTCAGCCAGGCGTCGATGAGCGTTTCCCGTGCCGCCGCCCGCCAGCGGTGGAGTTCGTCGGCCGCCGTGGCGACCAGCGGCCCTTCGAGGGCGTCGATCAGGGCGTCTCCCTGCCACAACGAGAGGGCGTCCTCCAGGATGGTCGCCACGACCGAGGGAGTGCCCGGCGCGAGGTTCAGTGCGCGCTCCACCAGTCGCACGAACCGGTGGGCGTCCACCGCGTCCCGGTCGATGTTGAGCCGGTAGCCGGAATTGACCGTCTCCAGCAGGTCGGCGTTCCCGCCGTGTCGTTGCAGCCAGCGGCGCAGCCGGGCCACATGGGCGTGCACCGCGTTGACGGCGTCGCCCGCCGTCCGGATCAGGTCCAATTCCTCGATCAGTTCGTCACGGCGGACCTCGTTCTCGGCGCGGAGCGCGAGAACGGCCAGAATGCTTCTCAACTTCGCGCCACTCAACATGATTTCAGTGTTCTTGAGCTCGATCCGCTGCGGCCCCAGAATATGTATTCCAGCGACGGTCACTGTTCTTCTCCCCCTGTTGTAAGAGATCAGAGACACATGCGGGCACCGTCGAGGCCGCCCGAATGCTTGACGCTTTTTGTCCGGAATCGCCAAGAAGACGACCGAGGGAGATCCTATTGGTGCTCAAGTTGCATATGCAGCCGCACGTTCGAGCAGGGGCCTACTCGGCGTGCGCCCCCCTCGTTCGAGTAGGGGCCCTACTCACCCGCGCCCCGATCGACCGGACCCACTCGACCGGCGCACGACGCACGAACCGGCACATCGGCCGGCAAATGCTGTACGATCGACCGTATGGGTAGTGCTACAGAGCCGGTCACCTCGCCTTCGAGTGGCCCCGGGTCGTCTGCGCTCCTGCCCCAGGAGCAGACCGAGGTCACGGACAAGCGCCTCCTGCGGGGCGCCCGTACACGCAAGATCGTGCTCCGCCAGGCTGTCGACGTCGCCTCGCTGGAGGGTCTCGGGAGTGTCAGTTTCGGCCGTCTCGCGCTCGACACGGGGCTGAGCAAAGCGGGCATCCAGACCCTGTTCAAGACAAAGGAAATCCTGCAGCTCTCCGCCGTCGAGTTCGCGCGCGGGCTTTTCATCGACGCCGTCATCCGGCCGGCGAAGTCGGCGCCCCACGGCGTCGCCCGACTGCGCGCCCTGCTCGACCATTGGATCGTCTACGCGGAGACCCCGCTTTTCGCCGGCGGATGCTTCCGGGCCGCGAACCTCGCGGAGTTCGACAGCCGCCCCGGGCCGGTCCGTGACGCGCTCTTCCACGATCAGCGGGAATGGCGCGAAGTCATCGCGGTCGAATTGCGCCACGCGGTGGAATCGGGTGAGATCGCGGAACTCGACATCGAACTCGCTGTCTTCCAGATCGACGCCCTGCTGTGTGCCGCGAACACCGCGTTCCAGACCGGTGACGCGGAGGCGGTGGGCAAGGCCCGCCGCATCATCGAGGGTCTGCTCGTCCCTCCGCGCTGACATCTCCCCTCCGCCCCTCGGGGCGCACGCCTCCCTCACGACACACGCCGATGCGGCGGACCGATCGGTCCGCCGCATCGGCGTCGTCGCGTTCCCCTCCGACGGACGAGGTGTCAGCCGCCGGCCTGCGCCTTCTTGTTCGGCAGCAGGAAGACCAGGACGGCCGCCAGGACGGCGATGGCGAACGTGGTCAGGGAGGACATGGCGAACGCGTGCCCCGCGGCCTCCACACGTCCGTCGGTCTCGGGACGGAACGAGTTGAAGAAGATCGCCCCGATGACGGCGACGCCCAACGCGCCACCGATCTGCTGGGCGGTCGACAGGACCCCGGACGCCATGCCCACGGTCTCCGGGGCGATCCTGCTCAGGACCGTGTTCAGCAGCGGCGTGATGAGCAGTCCGCCGCCGACGCTCTGCAGCATCAGGGTGGGGATGATCAGCCCCGGGGTCAGCCTCGGCCCGGAGAGCAGGACGATCGCGGTCGCCAGGTACCCGGACGCGAGGACGACCGCCCCGATCTCCAGGACGCGCCGGCCGTACTTCGGCACGAGTCGGCCGGCGATCTTGCTGAAGACGAAGAAGGTCACCGCGGCCGGGGTGTAGACCAGCCCCGCGCCGAGCGCGGACATGCCGAGCCCTTCCTGCATCGCGATGGACAGCGCGAGGTAGTAGGAGGTCAGCAGCGCGTACACGGCCAGGACCAGGACGATTCCGAGCGAGAACGAGCGCTGCGCGAACAGGCTCAGCCTCATCAGCGGGTCCCCGCCGCGCTTGTCGACGGCGCGTTCCAGCGTGACGAACAGGCCGAAGGCCACGACACTGGCGACGAAGCAGGCCCAGGTCCACCACGGCCAACCCGCCTCACGTCCCTGGATGAGCGGGAACGTGAGCAGCAGCAGGGCGGCGCTCAGCGCGAGGACGCCGGGGATGTCCAGCTTGCGGGTGCCCGCCGCGCGGGACTCCGGCACGTACTTCACCGCGCAGAGGATCGTGACGATGCCGATCGGCACGTTGACCCAGAACACCGACCGCCAGCCGGTCCCGAACAGGTCGGCGCCGATCAGCAGACCACCGACGAGCTGCCCGCTCATGGTCGCCAGACCGATCACGATGCCCAGGGTGCCGAAGACCCGGTGCCGCGCCTTCTCCGCGACGACGAGCGTGATGACCGCGAAGACCTGGGGCACCATCAGTGCCGCGCCCAGGCCCTGGACGATGCGGGCCCCGATGAGCGTGCCGGGGTCCTGCGCCATGGCGCAGGCCAGCGACGCCAGGGTGAAGACCGCGGTGCCGGTGATGAAGATCCGCTTGCGTCCGTAGAGGTCGGCGAGCCGGCCGCCCGTGATCATCAGTACCGCGTAGCTGAGCTGGTAGCCCGCGAGGATCCACTGCAACTGGCCGACGGAGGCGCCCAGATCGGCCTGGATCGCGGGGCCCGCCACCACGACGATGAACGAGTCGAGGATCGCCATGAACATGCCGACCATGACGACGGACACGGCGGGCCACGGCACCGCCGGAACGGCCTCCGGCTCCACCGCGACGGCTTCTGTCTTGGCATTCGTCACGAATGCATCCCCTTCTCGTCTTTCCACTCCGCGCTGGACATGACGGCCCGGCGGGACGCGGTCGAGACCGCCCGGGCCGATACCTGTGAGATGAGTGTACGCACGACCGTATGCTTACTTCAATCCGTACCGCGGATCACGCCGCGTCGGTGGGGTGAGGGACGGAGGCGAGCCGGCGGCCGGCGGGGCGGCCCGTCAGCGTGAACGCCCGGGGATCCGGCCGTCGGGTGGCGCGCCAGTACGAGGTGCCGGTCCCGGGCCACGACTGCCGATTGAGCCCCGTGTGGTCCAGGAACCAGCTGTGGCAGCCGCCCGTGTTCCACACGGAACCGGCGAGCTTGCCGTGCAGCCGGGCGTTGAACGCGCGCTGGACGTCCGCGCGCACCTCCATCCGGGTGGCCCGCCGCGTCCTCATCAGGCGCAGGCACTCCACGACGTAGTGCAGCTGCGCCTCGATGACGAACAGGATCGACTGGGCGCCGCCGCCCGAGTTGGGGCCCATCAGCATGAACATGTTGGGGAACCCCGACACCGTCGTGCCCAGGTGCGCGGTCATGCCGTCCCGCCACGCCTCCTGGATGGTGACGCCGTCGCGGCCGACGATGTGCTCCGTGGCGCAACGGTTGTCCGTGGCGAATCCCGTGCCCAGGATCACGACGTCGGCCTCGTGCAGTTCCCCGTCCGCCGTCCGGATCCCGGTCTCGGTGAACTCCGCTATCGCAGAGGTGACCAGGTCCACGTCGGGGCGTTGCAGGGCCGGGTAGTAGTCGTTCGTGAGCAGGATGCGCTTGCACCCGATGGTGTAGTCGGGCGTCAGCTTCGCCCGCAGTTCCGGGTCCGGCACCTGCTTTCGCAACATGCGCAGCGACGCCGCCTCCAGCACCTTGAGGAACTTCGGGTTCAGGAACGCGAGCACGGGGAGCTCGTGCGTCCAGTAGGCCGTGAGCCGGTACAACTGCTGCACGAACGGCAGGGACTTGAACAGCCTGTGTTCCAGGGCCTTCAGCGGCCGGTCGGCCTTCGGCAGCACCCAGTGCGCGCTGCGCTGGAAGACGTCGACGTGCGCGGCGGTGCCGGCGATCTCCGGGATGAACTGGGCGGCGCTCGACCCGGTGCCGACGACCGCGACGCGCTTGCCCGACAGGTCCACCGAGTGGTCCCACTGCGCCGAGTGGAACAGCGTGCCCTGGAACCGGCCCATGCCCGGCAGGTCGGGGATGTTGGGCTGGTGCAGCGATCCGTGGGCCAGGACGACGACGCGCGGCCGGTACTCGCGGCCCGTCCGGGTCCGTACGGACCACCGGTCGCTCGCCTCGTCGAACTCGTAGGAGACCGCCTCGGTGTTGAACCTGATGTGCGATTCGAGGGCGTGGTCTTTGACGACGCGCTTGATGTAGTCGAGGATCTCCGGCTGCGAGGCGTACATCCGGCTCCACGCGCGGTTGGGGGCGAAGGAGTACGAGTACATGACGCTCGCGACGTCGCAGGCGCAGCCGGGGTAGGTGTTCTCCCGCCACGTGCCGCCCACGTCGTCGGCCTTCTCCAGCACCACGAAGTCGGAGTGCCCGGCCGCGAGCAGTTTCATCGCCATGCCGAGGCCGGCGAACCCGGTTCCCACGATCAGCACGTCCGGCGTTTCGACTGCCTCTGATGTCGCCGGTGTGGAAGCCATCAGGCGTCTCCTTACCTGCTCGATTGCCAAGAGCGGACGATTCATCCTCCGGAACGGCTCTGACACCGTTCTGCCCTGCGCACGGGGCCGGTTCAGAGGCCCGTCAGATGCCATCTGGGACCATCCGGGTCCATCGTTCGGGACGGGTGTGACGGGAGATCTGATCCCCCCTTGAGTCCTACAAACCAGAACAAGACGACAGACGCCGCGCCCACGGCGTCCGGGCGGGCCGGTCCCCCGGTCGCACCGGGCCGGCGCACGCAGATCCTCGTGATCGGCGGGGGGCTCGCGGGGCTCGCCGCCGCGATCCGTTTCCGTCGCGAGGGGTGGCACGACTTCCTGGTCCTCGAACGGGGCGACGACGTCGGCGGCACGTGGCGTGACAACACCTACCCCGGTGCGGCGTGCGACGTGCCGTCGCACCTCTACTCGTACTCCTTCGCCCTGAACCCCGGCTGGAGCCGGTCGTTCTCCACCCAGCCGGAGATCCAGGCGTACATCACCCGGGTGTCGAGGCGGTACCGCGTCCGGGACCGGCACGTCTTCGGGTGCGAGGTGCTCGCCGCGCGCTGGGTGGAGGACTCCGCCCGGTGGGAGGTCGAGACCTCCCGGGGGCTGTTCGTCGCGGACGTCCTGGTGGGCGCGTTCGGCGCCCTGTGCGAGCCGTCGCTGCCGGACATACCGGGGATCGACACCTTCGCAGGGAAGATCTTCCACTCGGCGCGGTGGGACCACGGCAGCGACCTGGAGGGCCTGAAGGTCGCGGTCGTCGGAACGGGCGCGTCGGCCGTCCAGATCGTCCCCGCGATCGCCCCCCGGGTCGCCGAACTCCAGGTGTACCAGCGCACCGCACCGTGGGTGCTGCCCCGCATGGACCGCCCGTACTCCGCGCTCGAACGCCTCGCGTGCCGGTACGTGCCCTTCTACCAGCGGCTCGTGCGCGGCGGCATCTACTGGGCGCACGAGGCGCAGGCCGTCGCCCTGGCGAAGCGGCCCGCGCTGATGCGGCCCGTCGGGGCGTTCGCCCGGGCCAAGTTGCGGCGCGAGGTGCCGGACCCGGCCCTGCGGCGCCGGCTCACGCCCGAATACCGCGCCGGGTGCAAGCGCATCCTGCTCTCCAACACCTACTACCCGACCTTCCGGCAGGACCACGTCTCGCTCGTCACCGAGGGCATCGCGGAGATCCGGGAGAAGTCCGTGGTCACCGCGGACGGAACGGTCCGCGAGGTGGACGCCCTGGTCCTGGCCACCGGGTTCCGGGTGACCGACTCCCCCACCTACCGCAGGATCCGCGGCAAGGACGGCCGCAGCCTCGGCGAGGTCTTCGACACCGTGGGCCGGCAGTGCTACAAGGGCACGGCGATCGCGAACTTCCCCAACATGTTCCTGCTGGTCGGCCCCAACACCGGCCTCGGCCACAACTCGATGATCTTCATGATCGAGTCCCAGGTGAACTACCTGGTCGATGCCCTCGCGACCATGCGGCGACGGCGCGTCCGCTCGCTGGAGGTCCGCGCCGAGGCGCAGGAGGACTTCTCCCGGATGCTGCGCCACCGACTGTCCCGGACCGTCTGGAACACCGGTGGTTGCGCCAGTTGGTACCTGGACAAGCACGGCGACAACACCACGATGTGGCCCGGCTTCTCGTACGAATTCCGGCGGATCACGCGGAAGTTCGACATCGACGCCTTCCACGTCACGACCCGAGGACCACAATGACCAGGAAAGCGGAAGCCGCCGGCTTCGCAGGGAAAGTCGTCGTCATCACCGGTGCGGGATCGGGGATCGGTCGCGCGCTCGCGCTGCGCCTCGCCGACCTCGGCGCCGATCTCGCGCTCTGCGACATCGACGTCGACGGCGCCGAGGCGACCGCGGTGCGGTGCGAGGCCAAGGGCGTCGGGGTCAAGGTCGACCGGCTCGACGTGACCGAGAGGGAGGCCGTGCTGGCGTACGCGGACGAGGTCCGCGCGCACTTCGGCCGGGTCAACCAGATGTACAACAACGCGGGCATCGCCTTCTACGGCGAGGTGGCGCGGGAGTCGTTCAAGGACATCGAACGCGTTCTGGACGTGAACTTCTGGGGCGTGGTGAACATGACCAAGGCCTTCCTGCCCCATCTGATCGAGTCCGGCGACGGCCACGTCGTCAACGTCTCCAGCCTCTTCGGGCTGATCACCTATCCGGGGCAGAGCGCCTACAACGCCTCCAAGTTCGCGGTGCGCGGGTTCACCGAGTGCCTGCGTCAGGAGATGCTGCTGGCCCGGCATCCGGTCCGGGTGACCTGTGTGCACCCCGGCGGCATCAAGACCGCCGTCGCGCGCAACGCCACGGCCGCGGCGGGACTGGACGCGGCCGGCATCGCGCGCGCCTTCGACCGGCGGCTGGCCTTGCACAGCCCGGAGATGGCCGCCGACACCATCGTCGAGGGCGTCGCGCGGGGGCGGGCGCGCGTCCTGGTGGGCGCGGAGGCCAAGGCCCTCGACCTGCTGGGCCGCGTCAGTCCGACGGGCTCCCAACGGTTCGGGACCTGGATGTCCCGCCTCATCAGGATCGCCCCGCGGCCCGGGAGCACGTCGTGAGGTCGCTGCCGACCCTGCCGCTGCCGCTCGCGCGGGTACTGCTGCACCCCGGCTTCCGGCTCGCCTTCCACCACCGGCTGCCGTACGCGGCGCAGCGCGCGCTGCTGAACGGCTTCGCGCGGTTGCAACCGCTGCCGCCGGACACCTCCGTACAGGCCCTCCACCTGGGCGGGCGGCCCGCCGAACGGGTCACCGTCGGGCCGACGTCCGGGACCGGGGCCGTGCTGTACCTGCACGGCGGCGGACACACGGTGGGCTCGCCCGCCACCCACCGCTCGCTGGCCGCGCACCTGGCCCGCGAGATCCGGCGGCCCGTCTACCTGCCGGACTACCGCCTGGCGCCCGAGCACCCCTGCCCGGCGTCCACGCAGGACGCGCTCGCCGCGTTCGACGCGCTGACGACCTCGGAGGGCCACGCCCCCGACACGATCGTCCTGGCCGGCGACTCGGCGGGCGGGGCCGTGGCCCTGGCGGCGGCCCAACTGCTCGCCTCCGACCCGGGGCGCCGGCCGGCGGCCCTCGTCCTGGTCTCCCCCTGGGCGAACCCGAACCTGGTGGCCGACCGGAGCCGCGATCTCGTGATCAACCGCCGGTGGGCGCTCGCCTGCGCCGCCGCCTACCTGGGTACCGGCGATCCGGCGGACCCCCGGTACGCCCCCCTGCTCGGTCCGATGGCGGGGCTGCCGCCGACCTACCTCCACACCAACACCCGCGAACTCCTGTACTCCCAGTGTCTCGACCTCGCCGTGGCCCTGCGGCGCGCGGGCGTGCGGCTGCGCTACGCGGAGAGCGCCGTCCTGTGGCACGCGGCGCAGGCGCAGGCGGGGCTGGTCGCGGAGGCGGCCGCGTCGCTGCGCGACATCGGCGACTTCCTGACGGCGAACTGGTCGCGCGGGCAGGCGGAGGCCGCCGGTCGCGATGCGGTGCGCTCCTCCTGAAACGCGGGTGGGCCCCGCCCCTCGGCCGGATGACGGCCGAGGGGCGGGGCCCACCCGCGTTTCAGGGTCCCGCCGGCGCCAGGCCGAGCTTCTGCGCCCACAGCACGGCGAGTTGCGAGGCCATGCCCGCTGCGGCGTCGCCGCGGAAGGTTCGGCGCGCGGGCGGCGACGGCGCCGGTTCGGGGGGCGCCGGGAGCCGGTCGAGCAGGATGCCGCCGCGCGGGGTGCACCAGCCGAACGCGGCGGTGTCCACCCATCGGCGGGCGCCGGCGGCGCTGCGGACCTCCAGTTGCAGCCGGCCCCGCAGGCCGACCGGCAGCCGCGTCCCGTCCGTGTCGTCGATGATCCGGGCTCCGGTCGCGGCGCCGCCCGGGGCGTCGGGCAGCGTTCCCAGCAGTGCGGCGAGCGCGCCGGGCGCGCGCACCGCACGCGCCGGCGGAGCGAAGGGGATCGAGCCGACCGCGGCGGACGGGTCGGCGACGGCCGCGGCCAGCAGGTCGCCGTAGTGGCGGGCGAGCAGGCGCACCGTGGCCTCGTCGAAGAGTTCCTCGGCGTAGCGCAGGACGAGGTCCGTCGCGGTCACGTCGAGGGACATGTCGCACGGGGCGGGCCTCGGGCCGCCGTGCGCGAGCAGCGGGGTGACCTCGGTGACAGCGACCCCCGGCAGGGTCAGGGGCGCCGGTTCGCCGACCACCCGGAAGGAGAACCGGGTCGGGGACGCCGGCGCGCCGTCCGGGTCGAGTCCCGGCCGGGCGGCCTCGCGCACGACGAGCGCGTCGAAGGGCTCGTCGGGACGGTAGGCGCGGCGCAGCAACGCGACCGGGTCGGCCGGGCGGCGGCCCGCGCGCTCGGGCGGGATCGGATCGACGGCGCCGTGGTGCGCCATGAGGACGGTGACCTCCGGAGCCCCGGACCAGCGGGCGAGCAGCACCTCCAGTCCGGCGAGCAGGACGACGAACCGGGGTACCCGGCACCGCCGCGCGAGGGCTTCGACGCCCGCGAGCACCGCCGGGTCCCACCGGTGGCGCACCACGGCGGCGGTGAAACGATCCGCCGCGGGACGCGGGAGGGGTGGTGCCTCCGGAGTCACGCGGCGCCGGGCCGCCCGGCCGCGCGGGCGCGCCGGAGCGGACGGGGGAGACGCGTGCGCCTCGCGCGCGTACAGCGCGCCCAGTTCGCGGCGGAACACGCCCTCGGCCCAACCGTCCCAGGGGCCGCGGCCGGCGGAGACGACGAGGACGTGGTCCCGCGTCCCGAGCCGGAACAGTTCGACGCGCGGGCGCGGCGGGGCCGACGGATCGGTCCCGGTGGCCGCGCGTGCGGCCGACGGGTCCGGGCGGGCGGCCGCGCGCGCGGCCAACAGGTCGCGGAGCGCGGACAGGTCCGGTACGTCGACGACGGTCGGGGGCTCGGACGCCTCCTCCCCCGCCCGGGGGGTGAGCGCGCCGAGGGCCCGCCCCAACGCGTCGGTGTCCAGCGCGTGGTCGAGCCGCCAGGCCCGGGCGAGCACGTCGGGCGCGTGGGGCGGTGGCGGCTGCGTCACCGGGCGGCGCGGTGCCCGGCTCCCGGGGGTCGGGGCGGGTTCGACCACGTGACGCTCCCTTCCCTCCGGCCTCGGGCCGGGGCGGGGCCGTGCGGCCGTCGCCACTACTTCGGGAGGTCGGCGGCCCCGCGTCCGGTGTCGGCGCGCACCACCTCGTAGTACTCGGCGACCCGCTTGGAGATGTTGGCCGCAGTGTTCCGGGCGGCGGTGGCCACGAAGGGCTCCAGCGTCTTCTCGATCGCCCTGCCGGCGATTCCACCGGGCAGCCGGAACTCGATGCGGAATTCCACCGTGCTGTGGGTCGCGTCGACGGCGGCGAAATCGAAGGTCGTGTTCGAGTCCATGCCGGACACCGACGTGTAGGCGATCCGGACGTCCTTCTCCCATTCGACGGTCTCGATGGTCGATTTCAGGGTGGACGGACCCATCTTCGATATCGCCTCGTAGATCGACCCGGGGCCGTGGTCGAGGGCTCCGACCGGCTTGTAACTCGTCATCCCGTGCCAGTATTCGGTCACGTTCCGGTAGTCGTCCAGATAGGCGAAGGTGACGTCGAGCGGGGCATTGCAGGTCGCGACGAAACGGACTTCGGTCACAGCGGGATCCGTTCTGTGCTCGGTGGGGGCGGAGCGGAAGGAGCAGGATTCGAACCTGCGTGGGCGTGAGCCCGACCGGGTTTCCCCGGACCTCGTTCGGCCGCTTCGAGTACCCTTCCAGGGTCGTTCTCTCACAGGATGTTCGTCGCACGCACCACGCTCCACAGGGAACGCGGCGATATCCCCCCGTCGAAGGCGAAGTATTCGGGCAGCACCGCGTTCGGATACCACTTCGACTTGTATTCGAGTTGGCTCTTGGCGGGATAGACGCGGTCACCGTGTTCGGCGATCAGACGGATCATCCGGGTGGCGGCGCGGCTCGCGGTCGGCAGTCGGTGGGCTTCGTCCAGGCCGGTGAACGGCGTGAACCCGAAGTGCAGCCAGGGCGCCCCCAGGGCCCGGACGTGGTCGATGGCGTGGGAGTTGATCGCCTCCATCACACCCGGTGGGCAGTCCGGCAGCCGCCGGCTCAGGTCGTGCAGCCAGCCGGGACGTGATCCGTACACGGGGGCGTAGGAGACGTAGCCGATCGCGGCGCCGTCGATCCTGCCGACGAACAGCTTCCGCAGGGGCTGCCAGGGTCCGCCGATCTCGCCGATCAGGAACGTCAGTTCCTTGGTGTGCTTCCCCTTCTCCCGCAGCCACCTCGCGTCGATGTCCGCGATCTCGCCGGCGACCGCGTCGGCCTCTGCATCGACCGCAGAGACCTCCAGCCCCGCGCGCTGGGCGCGGGAGATCTTGTTCCGCAGTCGTACGAAGCGTTTGCCGCGCAGACTGAAATCCGTGAGTTCCACGGCATAGGACGCCCCGACCTGGTTCACGGTGAGTCCCAGTTCCGCGAACAGTTCGGCGTCCTCGCGCTGGAGTTGCACACCGACGACCCTGCGGCCTTTGCGGTGCGCGTGTTCCAGGAACCGGGACTGCAATTCCCTGCGGCCCGGCTCCCCGGTGAAGGGTCCCCCGAATTGGATCCACCGCCGGCCGTGCGGCCGGTAGCAGATGAATCCCTCGATGCCGGTGAAGGTGAAGTACTCGTTGCCGCGGTTGAGGGCGAGGAATGCGCTCGGATTGTCGGCGTACCGCTCAAGGGCGGAAACCATCGAGGCGTGGTCCTGCGGTTGGAGCGAATCGGGCACCTTCATGCGCTGTCCCCACGATCGGCGATGCGTTGGAACAGACGTTAGCGACCCCCTCTGACGCCCGTCCGACGTCACGTCCCGGGAGACGTCAGGGGCGTTTCAGAGCGGCCGTCGATACTGCGATGACGCACCACTGACGCAGGCGGCCCACCGCCACCGAGTTGTCATCGGAATCCAGATTGCAGAGGTCACTTTGACAGCGAACGTCGATTCCCGACCCATACCTTCTCTGAGCAGTTACGTCCGCGGAAAGGACGTGGAGAGCGGCCAGTGGGTGTACGTGCTCTCTACACGTGCCGTCCTGGACGATTCGTTCGCGAGCCTGAGCCTGAAGCGAAAACTCGAGTCGGGCAGGATCTCGCCCGACGAGGTTCCGGAGGGCGTGATCGCCGGCCGGGTCGCGGTCGCCGACAAGGAGACGTCCCTGGACGCGCTGGCCGCCGCGGCCGAGGCGACCCGGATCTGGCGTTCGGTACCGCTCGCGACGCGGTTCGACGGCTGGATGGAGCTGCTGCGCGCCACCATCGACGAACACGGCGACGAGCTGGTCCGGCTGCTGACCCTGGAGGGTCATCCGCTGGAGCTCGCCAAGTGGGAGATCTCCGGGATGCGCGAGCTGACCCGGAAGGAGACGACGCAGTACCTGCGCGGGCAACTGTGGCAGGAGTTCGCCGTGGACGGGCGTCGCAACATCGTCCGCCGGCAGGCCGACGGCGTCGTGTGCATCACGCCGCCCGCCAACGCGCCGCTGGTCAGCGCGCTCCTGGGCACCATGTGCATTCCCGGGGGCAACGCGGCCGTCGTACGCGCCCCGCGCACCGCGCCGTTCGGCGTGACGTACGCGCTGCGGCACCTGATCGCGCCGATCCTGGACGAGATCGGCGCCCCGCCGGGCCTCCTCAACATCGTGTGCGGGCATCCGGGGCCGATGCTGGACGCCTGGATCAACAGCCCGCACGTGGACGACATCATGTACTTCGGTGACGTCCCCAGCGGCCTCAAGCTGGAGGGCCGGTGCATCGAGGCCGGCAAGAAGCCGATCCTCGAACTGGCCGGCAACGACGTGGTCCTGGTCTGGAAGGACGCGGACCTCGACCGGGCCGCCGACGCGCTCGTCGAGAGCTTCTACGGTTCCGGCCAGCTCTGCATGATCCCCAACCAGGCGGTCGTCCACCCGGACGTGGCGGACGACCTGATCGCCCGCGTCGTGGAGCGGGCGAAGGCGCTGCGTCCCGGCTACCCGGACGAGGAGGGCGTGTTGCTCTCCCCCGTGCTGCGCCACGACAAGTTCAACCAGTTCTTGGCCGACGCCGTCGAGCACGGCGCGACCGTCGTCACCGGCGGCCACGGCATGCAGATCGACGGGACCCGGGACAGTTCCGGGTTCTTCCTCGAACCGACGGTGCTCCGGGTCGACGGTCTGCGCGGGGCACGCGAGGCGGACGTGGTCAAGCACGAGACGTTCTTCCCGTTGCTGCCGATCGTCGTCCCCGAACACGCCGACGACGACACCCTGTTCGACGGCTTCGTCGAGTTCGTGAACACGAACCTGTACGGGCTGCGGAACTCGCTGTGGGCGCGGGACGAGTCGGTGATCGACCGGTTCGTGTCCGAGACGGTCAAGGGCGGTCTGCTCAAGGTCAACGACTCGCACATCGCCTTCACCGCACCGCTGCCCTCGCACGGCGGCACCGGGCTGACGGGCGGGGCGTTCGGCGAGGCCAACTACCCCGTGTTGCGGACCACGCACCTCCAAGGGGTGTCCATCGTCGCGACCGATTCCGCGCGACCGTCCGAGGAGAAGGAGCGCGATGCGCACGCTTGACGAGGCCCGCGAGGTCTGTGAGAAGTACCTGCCGGGTCTCCTGGGCAAGCTGTCCGAGATCCCCCTCGCCGAGCTGGAGAAGCCCGGCAACCGCGGCCTGGAGCTGTTCCGGGCGAGTGGCGGTCCGGCGCTGGTGATCCCGAAGAGCTACTCGGGTTCGGGCGCCACACCGCTGGAGGCGATCCAGGTCACCCGCGCGATCGGGGCGGCCGCGCCGTCGCTGGCCGTGGCCTCGACGATGCACCACTTCTCGGTGGCGACCATCTTCACGCTCGCCGAGAGCCTGCGCTCCAGCGGTGTGGAGTGGGCGCTCCTGGAGGGCATCGCCACGCAGAACCTGCTGGTGTCCTCGGGGTTCGCCGAGGGCAACCCCGGTCAGGGGATCCTGTCGCCCACGGTCGGCGGGGTGCGCAAGGACGGCGGGATCGTCGTCAACGGGTCGAAGCGTCCGTGCAGCATCTCGCGTTCCATGGACCTGCTGTCGGCCAGCGTCTCGGTGCCGGCGGAGGACGGCGGATCCGAGACGGTGCTGATGCTCGTGCCGGCGGACACGCCCGGTGTGTCCGTCCATCCGTTCTGGGCCAGTAACGTGCTGGCGGGGGCGGAGAGCGACGAGGTCCGGTTGACGGACGTCTTCGTCGACGACCGGCTGCTCGTGCCCACCGACATCGGTGAGCAGGGCGAGCTCGACGAGTTGCAGACCGTCGGGTTCATGTGGTTCGAGATGCTGATCACCTCCTGCTACCTGGGCATGGCCAGCGCCCTGGTCGAGCGGGCGTTCGCGAGCCGGAAGCTCAGCGCGGAGCAGGTGACGGACCTGGGCGTGCGCGTCGAGAGCGCGGCTCAACTGCTGGAGGGGATCGCCCGGCAGTTGGTCGCGAAGGAGGGCGACAACGCCGCCCTCACCAAGGCGATGATCGCCCGGTACGGCGCCCAGGAGGCGATCGTCGACACCGCGAAGCGGGCGGTCGAGGCCCTGGGCGGCATGGCGTTCATCTCCTCGCCCGACGTGGCGTACCTCGCCGCAGCCTGTCACTGCGTGAGCTTCCATCCGCCGTCCAAGGCCGGCACCAGCCGGGCGCTGGCCGCGAATTTCGCCGGCGACGTACTCAGGTTCGAGTGAGGTACCAGATGCCCGACAGAACAGGCACGGACAACGCACAGGTGACGGACGACGGGCCGGTCACGGACGACGCGTGGGTGGCGTCGGCGTACCGGCGCACGATGAGCTCGGGCCGCGCCCGCCTGGCCGACGTGCTGGGCGGTCAGGTGGAGGTGGAGTCGTCCGGCGCGTGGATCACCACGAGCCGGGGGCAGCGGATCCTGAACGTCGGGGGGTACGGGGTCTTCATCACCGGTGCCCGCCACCCCACCGTGGTGCGCGAGGTCGAGCGCCAGCTGCGGACGCATCCGATCGGCACGCGGATCTTCCTCGACCCGACGGCCGCGCGGGCGGCCGACCTGCTGACGTCGGTGACCCCGCCGGGCCTGGACCGTGTGCACTTCTCGGGATCCGGGACGGAGGCCGTCGAGGCGGCCATCAAGCTCGCCCGGCTCAACGGCCGCCGGCGGCTGGTGTCGATGACGGGCGGCTACCACGGCAAGACGATGGGCGCCCTCTCGGTGACCGCGCGGGAGACGTTCCAGAAGCCGTTCCGGCCGCTGCTGCCGGACGTCGAACACGTACCGTTCGGCGACGTCGAGGCGCTGACGCGGACGCTGAGCCGGCATCCGGGCGAGGCCTGCGTGATCGTCGAACCGGTGCAGGGCGAGGCCGGGGTGGTGATCCCGGCACCGGGCTACCTCCGGGCCGTGCGCGAGGTGTGCACCCGGTACGGCGCGCTGCTCGTCGTCGACGAGGTGCAGTCGGGTCTCGGCCGGCTCGGCGCGTGGTGGGGGTGCGATGCCGAGGGCGTCAGCCCCGACATCCTGCTCTCGGGCAAGGCGCTGGGCGGTGCGGTGATCCCGGTGGCGGCGACCATCGCGACGGAGGCGACCTTCTCCGTCCTGGACCGCGACCCGATCCTGCACACCTCGACGTTCTCGGCGGCGCCGATCGCGATGGCCGCCGTGTGCGGCGCGATCCTGGCGATCCGGGAGGACGGGCTGGTGGAGCGGGCCGCGGCGCTCGGCGCCCTGCTCACACCGGAGCTGGAGCGGATCATCGCCACGTACCTGCCGCACCACCCGTACGAGGTGCGCGGCGCGGGCCTGCTGATCGGGATCGAGTTCGCGGACCCGGCCATGGCGGCGGACCTGTTCATGGCGCTCGTCACCCACGACGTCATCGCGAACCTCTCGCTCAACTCGGATCACGTCGTGCGGCTCACGCCGCCCGCGACGATGACCGATTCCGACGTGGCCTTTCTTTTCGACCGGTTCGAGCGGGCGGCCAGGTCGGTCGCCGAGCGGAACCCCGAGTACGAGGTGCCGGCCCATGCGTAGCCTGGAATTGAAGTTGCAGTCGTTCACCGCGGACGCGGACCTCGCGTACCGGCGCATCACCGACTTCGAGAAGTACCCGGAGTTCGTGGACGAGGTGCGCTCCGTCGTCGTCCACGGGAACAAGGGCGACGAGCCGCTCGTCAGCGAGTGGGACATCCTCTTCCGCAACGGTCCGCTGCGCTGGTCCGAGGTGGACTACCTCCAGCCCGACCTGCGTCGGATCGTCTTCGAGCAGACCGCCGGGGACTTCGACGTCTTCCGCGGGTCCTGGCGGGTGGAACCCATCGCGGGTGGCTGCGAGGTGACGTTCGAGGCAACCTTCGACTTCGGCATCCCCAGCCTGGCCGGCGTGCTGGAGCCCATCGCGACGAAGGTGCTCAAGGAGGCCATCGCCACCATCGTGCACCGGCTGCTCGGGGAGGCGCACGTCGTCGGCGATCCGGCGACGGCCATGGCGGTGACCGCGCGGCTGGGCGCCCGGCGCGAGCCCGACACCGCGCTGTCGGCGTAGTTCGGGGGCCGGCGATGGATCACGTGAACCGGTTCGAGAGCCGGGTGACCTTCCGACTGCTGCGGGCGGAGTACGCCGTCGCGCTCGTCGTGAGCGCGGTGCTCTTCCTGTTGCACCTGTCGGAAGTGCGCTGGTGGGTCGCGGTGCTGCTGTTCGTCTACATCGACCTGATCGGCTACATCCCGGGGGCGATCGCGTTCCGGCGCGCCGAGAACGGTCGGATCCCGAAGGTCTACTACGTCCTCTACAACACGATGCACAGCTTCGTCACGCACGCCGTCGTCCTCGGCGGCTGGGCGGCGGTCGCGGGCTTCGAGTGGGCCTTCCTCGCCGTGCCGATCCACCTGTGCGGCGATCGCGCGCTCTTCGGCAACTTCCTGAAGTCCTTCCACGTGCGGTTCGAGCCGGTGGCGGTCCCCGCGTTCGTGGAGTTCGAGGAGCGCGTCGTCGCGCAGCACACCGCGCACCATTCGACGCCCGAACGGGTCTGAGGTGAGGAACACATGTCCGTGAGCAGTGAACGCCCGATCATCATCGGCGCGGGGCCGGGCGGCCTCGCGGTGGCCTGGACGCTGAAGGAGGCCGGTCTCGATCCCCTGCTCATCGACCGGGAGAAGATCCCCTGCTCCAGTTGGCACGCCTACTACCCGTCGCTGCGGATGAACTCGTGGCGCCGGCTGAGTTCGCTGCCCGGCATGCGGCTCTCCGCGGAGTTCGGCCCGTGGCCGATGCGCAACGACTTCCTCGCCTACATGAAGAAGTACGTGGAGGTCCTCGACCCCGACGTGCGCTACGAAACGGAGGTGCACCGCGTCGACCGGGAGGCGGGCCGCTGGGTGGTCCGGACGTCGGGCGGGGACCTGCACACGCGCAACGTCGTCGTCGCGACGGGTCTGCACCGCAAGCCCTTCGTGCCGGACTGGCCCGGACTGGACGAGTTCGAGGGCGAGTTCCTGCACGCCCGGTCGTACACGGTGCCGGATTCCTTCGTCGGCAAGGACGTCCTGGTGGTCGGTTGCGGCCCGACGGGGATCGACATCGCCGTGGCCGTGGCGAACGCCGGCGCGTCCCGTGTGCGGATGTCGATCCGCAACATGCCGGTGCTGTTCAAACTCAGCCCGACCACGTCGTTGCTGTGCCAGGCCATCAAGCACGGCCCGCTGCCGCACGCGCTGGTCAACCGGGCCAGTCTGCTGATGCACAAGATGCAGTGGGGCGACCTGTCGGAATACGGTCTGGCCGCCCCCAAGGAGGGCACGATGGCGGGCGTGGCCCGGATCGGGCACGCGTACGGGGCCATCGACCGCGGGTTGATACCCGCCGTACGGGACGGGTCGATCGAGGTCGTCACCGGGGTCACCGGGTTCGACAAGAAGGCCGTGCTCCTCGAAGGCGGCGCGAGCATCAAGCCGGACGTCGTGATCGCCTCGACGGGGCAACGGCCCGACATGGAACGCTTCCTGGGGCACCTCGGCGTCCTGGCGCAGCCGGGCGGACGTCCCGTCGTGCACGGCGGCCGGACCGCGCCGCACGCCCCCGGAATGTACTTCCAGGGCTACCGGCTGCCGCCCGGCCAGCTGCCCGACATGGCGGTCGACGCGCGGGCCATCGCCCGCGCCGTCACCGGTGGCCGCCGGTTCTCCCTCGCCGGCGTGCGCGGGAGGCTCCGGTGAACGGCTCCGGGACCCCCTGGGCGAGCGGCGAGGACACGGCCCCGCGCCCCCGCCTGCACGGCCGCCGGCGCTGCGACGTCGCCGTCGTCGGCGCGGGGCTGACCGGGCTGTCCACCGCGGTCGAACTGCTCGAACTCGACCCCGACCTGCGGGTCGTGGTGGTGGAGGCCGACCATGTGGCGGCCGGGGCGAGCGGGCGGGGCACCGGGCTGCTCGGCCCCCGGGTGGGGCCGCCGCTGAGGGTGGCCCGCCGGCGGTACGGCGACGACGTGGCGCGCGCCGCGCACCTGTGGTCGATCGCGGCGGTCCGGCACGTCCTGGACCTGGTGCGGCGCCACGAGATCGCGTGCGACCTGACCCCGGGGAGCCAACTCGTCGTCGCCCGCGACGAGAAGGCCGCCGAGGAGCAGTGGCGGGAGGCCGATGCCGCCGGGGCGCTGGGGCTGCCCGTCGCGCTGGTCGAGCGGGACGAGCTGCCGGCCGTCGCGGCCCGCCATCTCGGCGGACTGCGCTACGGCGAGGCCGCGACGCTGGATCCGGCCGCGCTGACGGGGCAGCTCGCCCGGATCGGTGAGCAGCGCGGCCTGACCGTCTTCGAACGCAGTCCGGTGCGCGCCGTGCGGCGGGGGCTGCTGACCACGCTCGCCACCGACGACGGCGAGATCGTCGCCGATCACGTCGTGACGGCGGTCAACGCGTTCGGCGCGGCGCCCGGCGCGCCGGCGGGGGTGGTGGGGCTGCGGGTGCAGGCCGGGGTGACGCGCAAGCTCCCGCCGGAGGCCCTCTCCGCGTTGGACGGGTTGCACACCGAGCCCCTGATCGAGCACGGGGAGCTGTCGCCGTACTTCCGCCTCACGCTGGACGGGCGGCTGGTGGTCGGCGGCGGTGCGGTGCGGCGGGGGCCCTTCGGTTCCGTGGCGCCCGCGCCGGGCCGGCTGCGGGCGGCCGTACGGTCCCTGTCCCCGACGCTCGCCGACGTGGAGATCGAGTCCTCCTGGGCGGGTCCGATCGCCATGACGCGCGACGGGCTCCCCATCGTGGGCCGGCACCGCGACGATCCGGGCCTGCTCCACGCCGGGGGGTGCAACGGGCACGGGCTCGCGGTCTCGGCGTACAACGGCGCCCAACTGGCGCGCCGGATCGTCGAGGGCGCCGGGAACGACCTGCCGTTCGCCCTGCCGTGGGTGCGGTCGAAGGGCCCGTGGGTGCCCCGGGGGCGCCTCGCGGACCGGGTGCTCGACCGCTACCTGGCCCATCTGGGCGCCGAGGCCGGACGGTCGTCGGCGCCGGGTCCCGGCCCGAGCGCCGCGCCGGCCGGGCGGAGCAGCCACGCACGACGGACGGAGAGCACATGAGCAGGGTCGGGCGCGACAACGCGAGCGCCAACGAGCGGTTGATGACGTCGGCGTCGATCAGCAACGTGTCGATCACCGAGTCGATGGACCGGATGCCTCCGGGGCCGTCGGAGTCGGTGCTGCGGCAGACGATCAGGTTCCGGCGGGGGCGCCAGCACTACCTGCCGCTGATGCACGACCGGTACGGGGACATCGTGACCCTGCGGGTGGTGCCGGGCGGCCCGTTCGTCATCCTGCGCAACCCCGACCACATCAAGGAGGTGTTCCGGGGCGCGCCGGAGGTCTTCCACGCGGGCGAGGGGAACTCGCTCCTCGTACCGATCGTCGGCCGCCACTCGCTGCTGACGCTGGACGCCCCCGACCACAAGCCGGCGCGCAAGCGGATGATGCCCCCGTTCCACCACGACCGCATCGCCGCGCTGACGACGACGATGCGGGAGATGGCCGAGCAGGAGGCGCGCAGTTGGCCGATCGGGGAGCCGGTCCGGTTCCTGGACCGGGCCTACGCGCTCACCCTGGAGATCATGGTCCGGGTGGTGTTCGGCGTCGACGACCTGCGGCGGGCGGCGGAGCTGAGCGAGGCCCTGCGCCGGGTGTCGGACATCGGCCTGTCGGACATCCTGGTGTGGATCCGCCCCGAGCTCGGCAAGGTCTGGCCGTGGCGCAACGTCGTGCGCAACCTCGAACGCGCCGACGCGCTGATCTACGCGGAGATCGCCCGACGTCGGCGCGACCCCGAGCGGCCCGGGCGCACGGACGTCCTGTCGATGCTGGTGGAGAGCGAGCCCGACGACGAGGTCGTGCGCGACGAGGTGATGACGCTGCTCGTGGCGGGGCACGAGACGACGGCGGTCGCGCTCGCCTGGCTCTTCGAGCGGCTGCTGCGCCACCCCGACGTCCTGGCGCGGGTCCGCGAGGGGCTCGACGATCCCAAGGACGCGTACCGGACCGCGGTCTTCAAGGAGGCGCTGCGGGTCCGGCCGGTGATCCACAACGTGGCCCGGCGGCTCACCGAGCCGATCGAGCTGGGGGGTTACCGCCTTCCGGCGGGCGTCGCGGTGCTGCCGTCCGTCGGGGCCGTGCAGTGCGATCCCCGGTTGTGGGGCGCCGACGCGAGGCGGTTCCGCCCGGAGCGGTGGCTGGAGGGCTCGCCGCCGCAGAACGCCTGGATCCCGTTCGGGGGCGGTGTGCGCCGGTGCATCGGCGCCATGTTCGCCCAGGTGGAGGTCGAGACGGTGATGGCGGGGATGCTGCGGGCCGTGGAGCTGCGGGCCGTCGATCCCGGGGACGAGGGCAGCGCCATGAACCACATCACCATGATCCCCAAGCGGGGGGCGCGGGTCAGCGTCGTGCGCAGGCTCCGTCCGTAGCGCCGTCACCGGTCGGGAACGGCGTGTCGAGAAGCAGTATCAGGAGAGGTGGGAGCATGACACGAGGTCTGCGGGTCGCCGTGGTGGTCAATCCGGCGGCGGGTGGCGACGGGGACGGGATGGTGGCCGCCCTGGAGGCGGTCGGGGCCGCCGAGGTGCACACGGTACGGACGACCGCCCCGGGCGACGCCCGCGACATCGCGTACAAGCTGGCGGGCGCGGCGGAGCCGCCCGACCTGATCGTCAGCGTGGGGGGTGACGGCACGGTCTGCGAGGTGGCCGCCGGCCTCTTCCGTGCCGGTGAGGCGGGCGCCGGCGCGGTCCCGCCGCTGCTGGTCGCGCCGGGCGGCACCGGGAACTCGGTGTACCGCGGGCTGTGGAACGACGAACCGTGGGAGAAGGTGGCCGCGCTCGCGCTGCGCGGCCGGGCAGCCGTACGGACGATCGACCTGGCCCGGATCGAGCAGAACGACCACGTGGTGGTCCTCGGCTCCGGCAGCGGACTGTTCGCCGCGACGTTGCTGGCGGCGCGGAACCGGCCGGAGAAGGGCCGGGACCTGTTGATGGCGGCCGCGCTGGCCGCGATGGAGGACCACGAGCCGTACCCGGGGCGGGTGACCGTCGACGGGGAGGTGCTCCACGAGGGCGGCGTCGTCGAGACGATCGTCGGCGGATTCCGTTACCGCGGCGGGCTGTTGAACCTGGTCCCGGCGTCGATCGTCGACGACGGACTGCTCGACGTCACGGTGGTGACCTCGGCCGTGGACATGGCGGCCTTCGCGCAGGCCGCCGTCCTC
Organism: Streptomyces sp. NBC_01426; assembly: GCF_036231985.1. Taxonomy (GTDB): domain Bacteria; phylum Actinomycetota; class Actinomycetes; order Streptomycetales; family Streptomycetaceae; genus Streptomyces. The sequence continues at coordinate 466,677 of NZ_CP109501.1, read as the reverse complement.
GGCGACGTGTACGACGTCCCCGGCATCCTGTGGGGCCGCGGGGAGCGGATCACCGTCGCGGACACCGGCGGACGGGCGGTGCTGTTCGAACACGACGGCGAGGTCATGCCGCGGAACACGCCCTCCTACGACATCCACGTCGTGCCCGCGGCGCTGACCGTGCTGACGGCGGCGGACGCGCCGCCGTGGTTCAAGGAGGGCTGACCGGTGGTGGGAGTCGGTTCCCTGCGAACGGCGGAGGCGGCGCCGAGCGACGCGTCGTGCCGCGCGTACTTCCGCAAGCTGACGGCCGGCGTCGCCGTCGTGACCGCGTGCGGCGACTCCGGGTGGTCGGGGACGACCGTGAGCACCCTGACGAGCGTGTCGATGGAGCCGCCCATCGTGCTGTGCTGCGTCTCCGGGGGTTCGCGCACGGTGGCCGCGATCCGGCACGCCGGCCGGTTCGCCGTCCATCTGCTGTCGGAGGACCAGCCGTACCTGGCGGACCGGTTCAGCCGGCCGCCGAGCGACAGTTCGCGGTTCGAGGACCTGGGCCACGAGGTGCGGCTGATCCGCGGCGCCCCGTCGATCGCGGGGACGCTGACGATCGGCTGGTGCGACGTGTACTCCCTCGACGAGGTCGGCGACCACGTCGTCGTGTACGGACGGCTGACCGCCGTGCGCGTCGGCGACGGACGACCGCTGTTGTGGCACGAGCGCGCCTACCGCGCGCTGGAGGAACGGGCCGGATCCACGAGCGGCACGGGGGGCGCGCCGCCCGTGCCGCCGTACGACGGGGGTACCCGCACATGACGTCGACCACGCCCGTCACGGCCGCGCCGGCCGCGCCCGACGAGGATCCGGGGGCGAGCCTGACCACCAGACTGGCCGCCTGGGCCCGAACGGTGAGGTACGAGGACATCCCGGAGCGCACCCTGGCGGCGGCGCGCAGTCAGCTCGTCTCGAACCTCGCGGCCGTGCGCGGTTCGTTGGGGCACCCGGTCGGCGGGAGGATCGTCGACGCGTTCGGTGCCCCGCTCCAGCCCGACGCCGGGCGGTCCGCCTACGTCCTGGCGGCCCTGGCGACGGCACTCGACTTCGACGAGGTGGCCTACTCGGGGCACGTGTCCGCCGGCGCGGTGAACGTCGCGATCGCGGAGGCGGTACGGGGCGGCCTCGACGGGAGGTCGCTGCTGACGACGATCGTGGTCGCGAACGAGTGCGCGGCGCGCGTCTCGGCCGCCACGATCCTCAGCCCCTTCTTCCGCGGCCAGACGAACACGCACTGCCACCTGGCGAGCGCGGCGGCGGCCCGGCTCCACGCCCGGCGCGCGTCGGAGCGGGAGTGGACGGCGGGGCTGGGCATGGCGTTCGGGATCCTGGCCGTTCCCCTCCACCACGGGGTCGTCACCAGCGACGTCAAGGCGCTCGGCGCGGCGGCGCCGATCCGCCTGGCGCTCGACGCGTGTGACGCGGCGGCCCACGGGCTGGCCGGACCGGACACGATCCTCGAACACCCCGAGGGGCTGTTGGCGCACCTGTCGGCCGTGCCCCTGCCGGACGCGGTGACCGAGGGGCTGGGGCGGCGCTGGCACACGGACACCCTCACGTACAAGCGTTTCCCGGGCAGCGCCTACCTGCACGCCGCCTTCGACTGCGCCGAACGCCTCCACCGGCGGCTCGGCGCGGTCGACGCGTCCCGTGTGCGGCGCGTCCTCGTCCACGGCTCGCTGCTCACCTGGCAGATGGAACGCAAGGTCGCCCGGGACCTGCACGGCCCCGACACCAGCGTGTCCGCCGCGACCCTGTCCATCGGGTACGGCGTCGCCACGCTGCTCTCGACCGGGACCTTCGGGGTGCGGGACCTGACCCCCGCGGCGATCGGCGAGGCGGCCCGCTGGTCCCTGGCGGACAAGGTGACGGTCGAGCACGACATGGTGTTGTCGGAACGGATGGTGCGGGCGACGTCCCCGCTCGGCGAGGCCCTGCGGCAGGCGGGCGACCGCGCGCTGGACTGGCCCGAACTGCACACGTGGGGCGGTGCGGACGTCCCTCGCATCCTGGCCGGGCTGGGTGCTCCGGAGGAGACGCTGGAGAACGCGACGATGGCCATCGGCGCCAGGGTCGCCGTCGAACTGGTCGACGGCACCGTCGTGACCGAGGAGTGCGAGGCGTTCATCGGTTCGGCGGGCCCGGCGACGCGCCGGGACCACCGGTCCCTCGTCCGCGAGAAGTTCCGGGCCGTCGGTGGCCCGGACGACGTGCTGCGCGAGCTGGAGGACGTCGACCTGCTCGATCCGGCCGGGACGGCGCGGGCCCTGAACCGGGCGGTGGGCGTCTCGGTGGGCGTCTCGGTGGGCGTCGAGCCGACCTGACGGCGCCCCGGCGATCGGGGGACGCCGGGGGTCGGGAGTCCGGGGGTCGCGGGTCCTGTGGTCGGGCACCCGGGTTGTTCGGGTGTCCGCCGGTCAGGAGTCCGGTGGTCGGTCGAACTGCGCGACGATCGGGCCGAGTTTGACGCGTGTCGAGATCGAGAGCTTGCGGAAGATGTTGCGCAGGTGGAAGTTCACGGTGTGCGGGGAGAGGTCGAGCTGCTTCGCGACCTGTTGGTTCGTCATGCCGCGGCCGACGAACCGGGCGATCTCGCTCTCCCGCAGGCTCAGCGAGGCGATCGGCCTCGGCTCGGGGGGCGCGGGGTCGGCGGCTCCGGCCCGCGCCACCGCTTCGGCGGTACGGGGTTGGTCGTCGCGGCCGGCGGTCGGGCGGGCGGCCGATTCGGGGTCGGGCCGCCGCCGGGTACGTGCCGGGGACGCGCCGAGCGACTCCGGGTCGGGGGCCGGCTGCGGGGAGGGGTGGTGGGGGGCCGCGACGACGGGTGGCCGGTCCGCGCCGAAGTCCAGGAGCGAGGTCAGTTCGGGCTTCTCGCCCGCCGCCGCGGCGCGGGCGCTCTGCGCGGCGCTCTCCAGCAGGGTGAACCCGCGGTTGTCGTTCGCCAGCCGTTCGATGGCCCGCAGGCAGCGTTCGGCGAGGGCGGTGTCCCCGGCCCGGCGTGCGACCGCGATCAGCCACGCCGGTCGCGCGGGGTCCTCGATGAGGCTCGCCGAACCGGTGTTGAGCAGGTGCCACTTGGCACGTATCTGCTCGGCGGCCGCGTGCGGCCCCTCCTGCGCGGCGATCAGGGCCGTTTCCGCGAACGCGGCGCGCGCGACGGAGTCGGGCAGGGCGTAGTGGTCGACCTTCGTGTGGAAGGACTCCAGGGATGTCACGGCCCGGTCCCAGTCGCCGCGTGCCAGGTGGGCGGTCGCCGCGACGGAGAGGGCGAGCTTCACGCCGACGGCCGAGTGGTGTTCGTCGCTGACGCGCACGGCGGACGAGGCCGACTCGATCGCCTGCTCGAACCGGCCGGCCTGGAGGTGCAGGACCGAGCGCAGGGCCTCGGGCAGGGACCCGAGCACGTGGAGTCCGGTGGTGTCGATGAGGTTGTCCAGGTCGCGCACGACACGGTGCGCCTGGAGGGAGATGTGGATGTCGCTGAGCTTCTTGGCGAAGAGCAGGTAGGCGTAGACGCGCCACACCGGGGCCACGTCGTGGGAATGCTCGACCGCGGCCCGGTTCAGGGACAGCCCTTGGAGCAGGCTCCCGGAATGCCAGTGCTCGTCCGATTCGACGCACAGGGCGGCCACGGTGAGCGCGTCCGACCCGGAAACGCTCTCATCGGCCGCCTCGGCCATCCATCGCTTCGAGTCCGCGCCGATCACGGACCCCATGAACAGCCGGAGCGCGATCACGTCCCGGTACCCGGGCATCGACCCGTCCAACTCGTCGAGGGTCCGGTCGACGGCGGCCAGCGCGTCTCCGATGTCACCCCGAACGAATGCGATCCGTGCGTCGTCGAGCGTCCGGAGGATATCGATGGGCAATGATCCGGAGCAATAGGAATTGATGAGGTAAAGAATATCGCTCATGGATGTCGGGGCGGCCGATTCTGAATTCAGTGAATTCTGTACCTTCCGCTCCGCGCCGCCCTGCGGCCCGTCCATCGTTCCCCCCGGGTTGAGCTTCAAGGTCGGACCGGCCCCTTTATCACACGACCCGTTCCTCCTGTCCAAACATCGACCCATTGCCGCATTGCCCGGGCAACCCTAAATCGCGCGGGTGTTCAATTGCTAGACCTACCCACAAGTCACCCGGATCCTCGTACGAATTCTCTACGAATGAGAATGGCCAATTTTCGAGCCCGACTTGATGCTCCGAATCCCGTTCCTTTCGGTTGTCAGAGATTGGCCTGATTCCTTCGGTTTTCTGCCGTTCCTCGCGGGCGAACGCGGGTGGCGGGGCGCGCCCGGAGGCGGCCGGCCGCGTCCGGGGCGGCCTCGCGGCGGTGACGCGCACGACACGGTCGCCGAACGAAATCGGCCCGGACCACGGCTTCGTGGTCCGGGCCTCGATCGGGCCTGGCGTTCGTTCCCGGGACGCGGAGCGCCCCGGCTCAGCCGCGCAGCGCGGAGGCGAAGATTCCGGGCAGCGCCGACCAGCGGGGCGCGGCGGCGAAGTCGGCGAGCAGCCGGCCGGTGCGCGCGGCGGTCCGGTTGCCGACGAACCACGGGGGCTTCGGGGACAGGGAGGGCTCCCCGTGCAGCAGGGAGCGGGGGGCCGGACGGAACGGGCCGCGCACGACGGTCCGTTCGGGGCCGTCGAGCAGGATCGCGTTGTGCACGACCCCGATGCCGCTCTGCACGTCGTCCACGGTGTGCCCGGGGAAGGCGCCCCACGAGGCGTTCGCCGTCAGGTAGCCGACACCGGTCCAGGCGTTCACCGCGACCGTGCCGTAGCGCAGTTCGGCGATCGCCTCGTCCAGCGCGGGGCCGAGTTCGGCGAGGGTGCCCGGGTGCGCGATGAGGTTCACGCCGAGCGTGCCGGCGAAGTCCTCGTTGGCGGTGCGGACGGCGGTGTCCAGGAACTCCCGCGCGTTGCCGGGCAGTTCGACGACACCGAGTACGGGGGCGAAGTACTCGGTGGTCAGCAGCGGTCCCGGGGCGTTCGGGTCGACGCCTTCGACGAGGACCCGTTCGTCGAGGATCCGGGCGTCCGGGTAGGCGTCCAGGGCCTGCTTCACCCGATCGTCGCTGCCCGGGTAGTAGGCGGGGCGCGTCGGGGCCTGGGCCAGCGCCGCGCGCAGGTGGGTGAGGAAGCGGTCCTTCTGGGCCCAGTCGGAGCCGATGACCACGACCTGGGACGCCACGCAGTTGTACCCGCCGTTGTGGAGCCGTTGGGTGGCCACGTGCTCGGCCTGGAAGCGCAGGTCCGCGTCGGACCAGCTGCCGGGGAGCACGAGGGTCGGCGAGACGCCCCCGAGTTCGCTGGTGACGGGCTTGGTCAGCAGTGGCGTCCCGTTCCTCTTGCGGTCGGCGCCCTCGGCGCCGGTGCCGAAGACGATCGCGTCGTGCGTGGCGGCGCTGCCGGTCATGTGCACGTGCGCGACGGACGGGTGGTGGACGAGCCGGGTCCCGACGTCGGCGCCGCCCGTCAGGATCCGTACCGCCCCCACCTCGATCAGCGGGGCCAGCACCGCGCTGAACACGTCGTACAGGCCGTCGGTGATCGGGTTGAGCTTGAGGGCGACCACCCGGTTGTGGGCGTACAGCTCGTACAGCACGTCCAGCACCGGGATGGAGGTGATGTTGCCGGCGCCGAGGACCACGCCGACCCCCGCCGTCCGCTCGGGCCGGCGCAGGCCGAGGCCGGCCCCCTGGCGCACCCGGGCGGCGGTCACCCCCGGGGGCATCCACACCTCGGCGGAGAACCCGCTCAGCAGCAGCCGGTCGTACGTCCCGTGCGGCAGCACCCGTACGGCGACGCGCCCGCCCGGCGCCGTCGCGAGGGAGAACCCGTCGACCGGGCTGCGTCCCCGCGCCAGCGCGCGCACGCTCTCGCCGAGCGCGGCCGTGCCGGTCAGCACCGGGTACGGGCCGGACATCCACTCCTCGCCGAGCAGCGGGCTGCCGTCGGGCAGGCGCTTGTACGCGGCGGCCGCGCGCACCCAGGCCCCGGCCTGCGCGGCGGTGGCGGCCCGCACCTGGTCCAGCAGCCGCCCGCGCCGCGGGAGGTCGCACGCCGCCCAGGCGGCCTCGCCCCGGACGAGTTCGGCCAGGGCCCGGTCGACCCGCGCCTCCTGTTCCGCGGTCGGCGCCGACGTGGTCATCGCACGGTCTCCTTGATGAGGTCGGCCGCCTTCTCCGCGGCCATGATCGTGGGGGCGTTGGTGTTGCCCCGGGGGACCGTCGGGAACACCGACGCGTCGACGACCCGCAGCCCCTCCACCCCCAGGACGCGCAGCTCGGGGTCGACCACGGACCCGATGGCGCAGGTCGAGGTGGGGTGGAAGAGCGTCATGCCGGACCTGCGCGCCCAGGCGAGCACATCGGGCGTGGAGTCCGACTCGGGGACGTCGAACTGTCCGGTGATCATGTCGGCCAGCGGGGCCTGCGCCGTGATGTCGAGGGCGATCCGGACCCCGTCGACGATGCAGTCGCGGTCCTCGGTCGTCGTCAGGTAGTTGTGCAGGATCCGCGGTGCGGCGTCCGGTCGCGGGGAGCGCAGCGTCACCTGGCCGCGGCTGGTCGGGGCGAGCACACAGGGGCCGAGCGCGAACCCGTGTTCGGCGACGGCGCCCAGGCCCTCCTGGTGGAACAGCACCGGAGCCATGTGGAGTTGCCCGTCGGGGAGCGGGACGTCCTCGCGGCTGCGGAAGAACCCGCCGGCCTCGCCGATGTTGGAGGTCAGCGGGCCGCGGCCCTCGCCCTGGAGCAGGGCGGCGTTCTCCGGCGTCGCCGCGCTCAGCAGCGACTCGACGTGGGTGCGGAAGTTCAGCAGCGCCATGTAGTGGTCCTGAAGCCCGCGGCCGACGGGGAGGTCCGCGACCACGTCGATGCCGAACGGTGCCAGTGCGGCGGCCGGGCCGACGCCGGACAGCATCAGCAGCTTCGGGGACTCGTAGACACCCGCGGAGAGGATCACCTCCCGCTCGGCTCGGACCAGCTCGACGGCGCCGCCGCGTTCCACCTCGACCGCGGTGGCCCGGCCGCTTTCGATCACCACCCGGTGGGCCCGGGTCGACGGCAGCACCGTGAGGTTGTCCCGGGACAGCGCGGGGTGGAGCCAGGCGACGGCCGTACTGCAACGCATCCCGTCACGCTGGGTCAACTGGTACGTGCCGACGCCCAGTTGGGTTTCACCGTTGAAGTCGTCGTTGCGCTTGTGCCCGACCCGTACGGCGGATTCGACGAACGCGGCGGCCAGCGGGTGCCGGGACCGGCCCTCGCTGACCCGCAGGGGTCCTCCCACCCCGTGGAAGGCGTCCTCCCCGCGCTCGTTGTCCTCGGAGCGCCGGAAGTACGGCAGCACCTCGTCGTAGGACCAGCCGGTGGCCCCGGCCGCCGCCCAGCCGTCGTAGTCGGCCGGGTTGCCGCGCATGTAGATCATCGCGTTCATCGAGCTGGACCCGCCGAAGACCCGGCCCCGGGGCAGATAGGCGCGGCGGCCGTCCAGTCCCGGTTCGGGTTCGGTGTCGAGGTCCCAGTCGACCCCACTCTTGAACAGCGTGCCGAAGGCGGCGGGGACGTGGATCTCCTGGGCGGTGTCCGGGCCGCCCGCCTCGATCAACGCCACGCGGACGTCCGGGTCCTCGGAGAGGCGCGCCGCCAGCACGCACCCCGCCGACCCGGCTCCGACGATGACGTAGTCGTAGGTGTTCATCCGCTCTCCTTTGTTCCGCCACGGTTGTGCGACCGCCGCCTTCGAGGAACGGCGGTGCGACACACGCTGTCCGCGATTTCACCTCTCCACGGCCGATCCGGCCATGGGCAGGAGGCCGGAAAAAGCCCCGTTCCCTTGTGCCCACGCACACGCGGCGGCACCTAGACTCGGCGCGTGACAGCAGAGTTGGGATCCGACGAGCGTGTCGCGTCACTGGTCGGCCGGTTGCTGATCGATGTGGATTCGCTCGCCGACGAGCTGACCGTCGAGATCGTGGACGGCGAGGACTCCTACGCCGAGAGCACGGTGCTGGACCGGGACCGGTTGCGCACCGTGGTCCGCGACAACCTCCTGACACTGCTGACGACGTTGCGGGGCGGGCCGAGCACGCTGGAGGCCCCGCGCGCGGCCGGCCGGCTCAAGGCCGAGCAGGGCATCCCGCTGGCCGCGCTGCTCCACGCCTACCGGATGGCCGGGCGGTTCATCTGGGACCGGCTGCTCGTGCTGACCTCGGAAGAGGAGTGCGCGAGCGAACTGCTGCCCAAGGTGTCCGACATCTGGATGGCGATCGACGAGTACTCCAGCGCGGCCGCCGAGGCCTACCGGACCACGGTCGAGGTCCGGGTCCGACGCGACACCGCGGCACGCCGGGTGATGCTGGCGACCCTGCTCGACGGCCGGGCCGGCACCGGCGCCGGCGCGTGGGAGATCGCCCGGGTCCTGAAACTGGACCGCAAGGGGCTGTTCCTCGTGGTGTGCGCCGAGACCCACGACGGCGAGGACTCCCTGCCCGGCATGGGGGACCGGCTCCGGGCCGTCGGCATCGGCTCCGAGTGGGTCGCCCAGATCGGCGCCCTGGCGGGACTGATGACGCTCCCGAACGCACACATGGTCGAGACGGCCGTCGACCGGCTCACGGACAGCGCCCACTGCCGGCTCGGGGTCAGCCGCCCCTTCAGCGCCCCGATCAACGCTCCCGCGGCGTGGCGCGAGGCCCAACTGGCGGTGCAGTGCCTGCCGCCCGACGCCAACGGGGTCCACCTGTACGGAAGTTCCCCGATCGCGATCCTCGCGGCCGCCTCCCCGGACACCGCGGCGGAGGTGGCCCAGGCCGTACTGGGTCCGCTGCGCGCGTTGCCCGAGGTGGAGCAGACCACGCTGCTGGAGACCCTGCACACCTGGTTCGCCAGCGGCGGTTCCACGGCGACGGCCGCCGAGCGACTGCACTGCCACCGCAACACGGTCCTGTACCGCCTCAACCGGATCGCCGAACTGACCGGACGGCGCACCACGGACGCCGAGTCGTCCGCGGAACTGTACGTCGCCCTCCAGGCCGTCCGGCTGGGTTCCGGCCTCAGGATCGCCTGACCTCCCCCGCCTCGTCCCGCGCCGCCGGCGCGGGGTGCAGCGGGGTCGCGCCCAGGGCCTCGCGGTCCTGCGTCCCGAAGGTGGACCAGAGCGCGGCGGTCAGGACCAGGAGGAGTCCGAAGGCGAGGTAGATCGCCTGTCCGCCGAAACGGTCGAAGAGGAAGCCCGTCACCAGGATCGCCGCGGCGCTGACGATCCGGATGACCGCGTCGAGGAGCCCGTTCCAGGTGCCGAGGACCGCGGAGGGCGCGCGCAGCTGGATCAGCAGCCCGGCGGACCGGAGGTAGACGGTGAAGCCGAGCCCGAACAGGATCAGGCCGGCCGCCAGCAGCCACCGCGTCTGGCCGAGGAACGCGGCCGTCAGGGCGCCCGCGCCGGCGAGGGCGGGCGCCCAGCGGAGGCTCGTGTAGATCCCGTCCGGTCCGGCCTTGGCGACGGCGAGGCCGCCGATGATCGCGCCGATGGTCGAGAAGGCCAGGAAGGATCCGGCGCCCGCCGCGGTCATGTGCAGCGTCTCGCGCATCAGGGAGAGCACGGAGAGGATCACCGTGGACAGCGCGAGGACGGTCAGTCCGTGGAAGGTGGTGAACCTCCGCCACGCCCGGCTTCCGGTCAGGGTCCGGGCCACCTCGCGGCGGGAGGGCAGCGGGGCGCGCTCGGCGCCCTCGCCGGCGTCCGGCTCCGCCGCATCGGCCGGCGCGGTCGATGGCACGGGACCCCGCGCCCGGACCACGACGGCGACGAAGGCGGCGAACAGGCCCAGCGCCAGGACCTGGAGACCTGCGGCGACGAGCAGGGCGCGGGAGCCCGGCATGAGGGCGATGACGAGGCCGGCCACGACCGGGGAGAGCAGTTCGGAGGCCGACCGCACGGTGCCGCCGAGGGCCTGGACCCGGACGAGGGCGCGCGCGTCGAGGATCCTCGGCAGGAGGACGAAGAGGGCCATCTCCCCGACGTGGTGGACGAGGTCCACCGTCGCCGCCGCGACGACGATCGCCCACAGGTGGGAGGAGAGGAACGTCGAGCCGAGTCCGATGAGGACGAAGACACCGATCTTGACGAGGTAGGACACGACCAGGACGGTCTTCGGGTCGCCCCGGTCCAACAGGGGGCCGGCGGCGACGGAGGCGACAACCTCGACGCCGTACCCGACGAAGTACACCAGGCCGACGGTGCTCACCAGCCCGGACAGGTCCAGCGCCAGGTTGGCGAACGCGATGTCGTAGATGCCCTCGCTCATCGAGCGGGCCAGCACCAGCGCGGCGAAGACCACGAGCAGCAGGGTCAGCCGGGGTGAGGGGGCGGGGAGACCGGCGCGCTCCTTCGCCGCCGTCTCCGGTTCCGTGGCGGGCTGCCCGTTCGTCGCGGACTTCCCGTCCGCGGCGGGGTGCCCGTTCGCGGCGGGGTGCCCGTTCGCGGCGGATTTCTGGTTCGTGGTGGTCACCGGTACGCCAACTCCCTGACGACGGTCTCCGCGAGGGCGGCACCGGGCGGATCGAAGGTCGGGGGTAAGGCGTCGTCGGGGATGGGGACGAACAGCCGGGGCATCCGCACGGTCGCGTCGTGGACCTCGAACTCGACGCGGTAGTGCAGCGTCCCGCTGCCGCGAGCGCGCATCAGCACGCCCGGCTCGATCGTCAGCACGACGCGCGGGTCGCGGGGGAAGGGGATGACCTGGGTGGCGCCGAAGGTCGGGGAGTCGGCCCGGCGGTCGACGAGTTGCAGTTCCATCTCGGGATTGTCGTACAGGAGCGGCGACAGCTTGAGGGTCAGATGGGGATGGGCGCTGAAATGTCGCGGCCATTGGCCGGGAAGGTCGCAGACCATGGTGTCGGCGAGGCCGTTGCCGACGTTGGCGCCGATCCCGTACGAGTCGTCGCGGATGGACTGGTAGGAGCCGACGCCGGCGCTCACGGTGGCCAGCTCCGACCCGGGCAGTGCGGGCCGGTCGCCGGTGAGGTCCTGGTCGAGGTAGTAGCGGCGCAGCTCGCCGTCGATCTCCGCGGTGGCGACCACCCCTTGTTCCGTGGCGCCGCCCCGCCAGCTGCGCGAGACCGCCTTGGAGATCAGGAACTGGGCGGGCACGGGGAGCTCGACCGTGTTGGCGACGGTCCTGGGTCGGCCGGCCCGCATGGCCTCGACGGAGTACGTCGCGTTGTCCTCCAGGGGGTTCCACGGCGAGGAGGAGTCCTCGGGGGCGAGCACCGAGTAGTCGTTGCGGGTGGTGACGCTGCCGAGCCCCTCGAACCAGTGGGCGTAGCCGGGGGGAATGGCCAGGACGCAGGATCCGTCCGCCGGGACGTCGATCTCCAACTTGCGGTCGTACTCGGGCGAGTCCTCGCGGCAGTCGTACATGTGCACGGTGACGGGTGGGGCGTCGGCCTCGCCGTAGAAGGACAGCCGGTCGTACTGCCCGAGGTGCAGGGCGTACTCCTCATAGGCGAAGTGCGGGCTGTGGACCATGTAGTGGTACGGCCGGTCGTTGCGCGAGGACCTCACGTGCCGCGCACCCGGCAGGCCGGATTCGTGGCCCGTGGTGCGGGTCTTGGTCATGATCAGGTGCGGTTTCGGGAGGGCGACGGGCATGGCCGGCTTCCTTTCTGAACGCCTGCGGAGCGGGCGCACGCGTGGGTGCGCCCGCTCCGTGCGGCCTGCGGGACTACTGGATGGTGGTGACCGAGACGCCCTCCGGCAGGGCGGCCTTGAACTCCTCCACGTCACCGAAGGCGCGAGAGGTGATCCGCTCCTCCGTCTCGGGGTCCAGGACCGACGAAGCGATCTTGCCGAGGATGCTGCGGAAGTACTCCGGGGTCTCGAAGTACGGCTCCAGGGCCGAGCGGAGGTTACCGAGGGCCGCACGCGCCTCCGGGTCCGTGACGTCGTCGAGCATGGCGTCGAGGTCGTTCTTCCAGGCGGTGGTCTCAGCGCTGGTGATGGACATGGGGTACTTCCTTCCGGTGGGTGAGGGAGATCGCCTTCGCCTCCATGCGGGCGAGGGCGTGCAGTGCGGGCCCGGGCAGGTACGGGGCGTCGTCCCGCTCGGGGGTGCTGGGACCGGTCTCGGACGGGTCCGCCGTGGTGGCGTCGCGGCCGAGCCGGTGCCGGGGGCCCCAGGGACTGAGGTCCAGCAGCTCCGTCTCGGCGCGCAGCCAGATGCGGCCGCTGCCGGTCAGCCGGTACCAGGTACCGGGGGGAACGCGGACGCCGATCGTGGGGTCGCCGAGACGGATGACGGAACGTTCGCCGTCGGTGTCGACCACCTCGATCCGCGCGTCCGTGCTGCCCGCCAGCCAGGTGAGGCGCCGGCGGGAGAACTGGTGCCGGACGAACCGGCCTTCCTGGCCGTCGAGTTCCACTTCGAGGACGTCCGAGGTGCAACTGTCCGTCGAGGGGACGACGGTGAAGGACTCGGGTCCGGTCAGGACGAAGTTGTTGCGGCTGACCAGGGGGTGGGCGTCCGCAGGGGCGGCCTCGGCCGCCCGCCAGTCGGGCCTGATCGTGGCGTAGGTCGTCTCGCCGCCGATGGACACCCGGAACCTCGCGGCGTACGCCTCCTGGATCTGGGAGTTGGTCTTCTGCGACATGCGGGACAGCAGCATGTGGGCGGAGACCGGCAGCAGGTGGCGGTTGGTGCGCACCACGGGGGCCCGGTCGGCCGTGCGCAGGAAGGACACCAGGTCGTTGTCGGGTTCCCAGTCGGGGTTCCGGTCGGCGTACCAGACGGGTTCGTCGCGGGTCACGACGCCGCCGAGGCCGTCGAGGGTGTGGGCGACACCCTTCGGGATGATCAGGACGCGGTGGGGTGAGACGTCCAGCTCGATGGTGATCTCGTCCCCGAGCTGCGGCGAGTCCTCGCGGCAGTCGATCAGGTGCACGCTGATGCGGCGGCGCTCGCCGAAGAAGGTGAGCCGGTCGTCCTGGCCGACGTGGATGCCGAAGGTGGAGTAGGTGAAGTCCTGCTCGTGCGTGACGTAGTCGGTGATGCCCGGCCCGTTGGAGATGCGGGTCACGCTCACCACCGCGGTGGTGCCGTCGCCGGTACTGACGTTGTTCTGCCGGAGCTGCACCCCGGGGAGCGGGAAGTCCCGGTCGTTGACGTCGTCCGGGACCGGGAAGGTTCCGATGTGACGGCGCCCGGTGGTGCGGTCGAGCGCCGCGGGGGACCCCGCGTCGGCGGTTTCGAGCATGGTCGATTCCTCTCTGTGCCTCGGTCGTGATGGCCGGCGGGTGGGCGCGGTGGCCGGGGGGCGCGGTGGGCCGGGGGGTGCGTGGTGGGCCGGGGCCGTGCTCCTATGCGGGGTCGCGCCGGTCCTCCTCGCCCGCCCCGGGGGGGTGTGGGTCGTCCGACAGGCGCCAGGTGGTGAGGCGCGGGGTGTGTTCGATGGCCCGCAGGCAGGCAGCGCGGGCGGTGAGCAGGGCCTCGGCCTCGCAGTCGGCGAGGAGGAACATCACCAGGTCGATCCGGCCGGGACCGGCGCGTGTCCAGAGGTGCTCGACCCGGTCCGCCGGCGTGAAGCGGGCCATGAGCAGTTCGTTGAGGGTGGCCGGGGCGGTGTGCGTTCCGGGACCGACCAGCCGCATCGTGATCATGTGCATGTGGCCTCCGGTCGTGCACCCGCGCCGTGGAACCGTGGAGGGACCGTGTCGGCCCCGTGCTCCCCCCGCCGAGGAGCGTCAGCCGGCGTGCCGGGTGGTGCCGCCACCGTTGGCGGGGGTGGTGACGTCGAGGGATGTGCCGCCGTCGTCGAGGGGGGTGCCCCATCCGTAGCCGTCGCCGGCCGTCACGTGCCGAACCGGCGCGGGTTCGGCGGCCGCGGTGGCGGCGGTGGTGGTCCCCGCGACGGCAAGCAGGACGACGGAGGTGAGCACCGAGGCGACGATCCGGGACATGACGAACTCCACCCTTCGAGGTCATTTGGTTCGCTGCTGTTCCTGCGCTTTCACCCTGTTTTGCGGGGTGTTGCGTTCGATGGCTCAAGACTGTCCGACCGAGGGCCCGATGTCACCAGCCCGAGGCGGGCCTCAAGGTGCCTGGCACCTTGGGGCCACTTCGGCCGCCGCCCCCGGCGCTCCGCCCGGTCCGCCTTCGGGCGGGGCTTCGACCCCGCGCCCCGGGGCCGGCCGGTTGTCCCCCCTTGGGCTTGAGGAGTTCCCGGCCATACGGAAGCCTGGAGCGACCCGCCGGAGGTCGCGACCAGGGGAGACCGCCATGCTGCAACTGCTCGGGCTGTCACCACACGCGGAGTCCGTCTACCGGGCGACGCTCCGGCACCCCGATCACGGGGTGGCCGCCCTGCTGGAGGACACCGGCCTGTCCGAGCGCGAGGTACGGGCCGCCCTGGACGAACTGGCGGCGCTGACCCTCCTCAAACCGTCCGACCAGTTCAACGGCCGGTTGCGCCCCGTCAGCCCCGAAGTGGGTCTCGCCGCACTCCTGGCCTCGGCCCAGGCCGAGTTGGCGTCCCATCAGGCCCGGGTCGAGAGCACGCGCGCGGAGATCGCCGCCATCGCCGCCGAGCACCGCCGGGCCCGCGCGTTCGACGGCGCCACCCGGCTCGAAGGGCTGGACGCGGTCCGGGTCCGGCTGGAGGAGTTACAGCGGATCACCGAGTTCGAATGCTTGTCCCTCAACCCGGGCGGCGCGCACCGGCCCGATGCCCGGAACGCCGCCACCCCCCTCAACGAACAGGCGCTGGAACGCGGCGTCGTCATCCGGGCGGTGTGCCGGGACAGCTTCCGCAACGACCCCGACACCCTCGCCTACGCCCGCTGGTTGATCGAGCACGGCGGGCAGATGCGCACCGTACCCACCGTGCCCATCCAGATGATCATCGTTGACCTCAGGGTCGCGATCCTCCCCCTGGACCCGGCCGAGCCGCGCGCGGGCGCGCTGGAGGTACACAGCCCCGGCGTCGTGGCCGCCCTGTGCGCGCTGTTCGAGCAGACCTGGGAGGCCGGCTCCCCCGTCGGCGAGCAGACGCCCGCCGACGACAACGGGTGCACGCCGATGGAGCGCACCCTGCTGGGAATGATCGCCGGCGGCGACACCGACGAGGCGGCCGCCCGCAAACTCGGCGTCTCCCTGCGCACGGTCCGCCGCATGATGGCCCACCTCATGGAACGCCTGGAGGCGGCCAGCCGCTTCCAGGCCGGCGTCAACGCCACGAAGCGGGGCTGGCTGTAGGCCCGGCTCCCGGCGAATCCGCCGGCGCGAGGGAGGTCACGAAGGACCGGGCCTCCCCTACCGGGGAGACCCTGTATCCGCGGCGCGAGGGGCCCTGCGGACGGCCCGAGGCGGACCCGCCTCACTCCATCGGCGACGCCGACCAGACCTCCGGTCCCCCGCCGCGCCATTCCACGAACCCCGGGTCGGAGAGGTCGGCGTCCTGCGCGTCCTCCATGCCCGCAGCGGCCAGGAAGATCGCGATGTCCTCGTACCGGTAGGCGGTGCCCAGGCTCCGCCCGTCGCAGTGCACCCGGCGCCAGCCGCGGCGATCCGGCGGTTGCACGACCAGGCGCGGCGCGGCCGAGCCGTCCTCGCCGAACGGCTCGCCCGGATCCTCCGACCGATCGTGGCCCTGACAGGAGTCCCTCATGCCGCCGTCACCCATCCGCGCGCTCGCGCCAACCGGCGGAGTTCCACCCTGCCCGCCCGAGACCGGTTCGGCTCAGCCCAGTGGGCGTGCGCCTCGATCCGGCAGGACAGGATGATCAGACGACGTCGCAGCACGGCCGTACCGGCCTCGGCGGGCTGCCGGGCCAGCTCCCGGTAGGTGCGGAGCCATTGGACCTGGAGTTCCACCAGGTCGTCGGGAAAGGGAGTGCGTGCCATCCCCTAATTCAATCACGTGTTCGATTTCCAGCGCGAACCGTGCGTGTGGGCAGGCAGAACATCAGGAGCCACATCACGGCGACCATGCCCCCGACCCACCACAGGACACCCGTGAACGCCGTGCGGTTGATCGACCCGTCGAGCGAGCCGGCGGTGACGGAGAAGAACACGAGGGCGGTCAGGGCGGTGCCGATGGCCAGGCCCAGATGCATGGCGGTGTTGAACAGGCCCGAGGCGGAACCGGCTTTCTCGTGCGGGACCTTGGCGAGCGACATGTCGGCGAGCGGGCCGCCGACCATGCCGAGGCCGAAGCCGATCAGTACGACCGGAGCGGTCATCGCGAGGAGGGTCAGGTCGGTCTGCCGGCTGCTGATCTGGACTCCGTAGGCGGCCATCGAGGCGAGCGCGATCAGGGATCCGGCCTGGGGCAGGCGGCGGCCGAAGCGCCCGGCCGTCCTGGCCGCGGTCGTCGCGCCGGCCAGCTCGCCGAGGGCGAGCAGTACGAAGGCCACGGCCGCGTGGAAGGGGCTCATGCCCAGGCCGTGCTGGAGGTAGAGGGTCCAGGTCATGAAGAACAGGCCGCACAGAAGGCCGAGCATCAGCTGCGCGGAAAGGCCGCCGGAGAACTGCCTGCCCCGGAAGAGGGACAGTGCCACGAGCGGGGCGTCGCCCTGCCTGCGCTGCTGGTGGCGCAGGAAGACGCCGAGCACGAGAAGACCGGCCGCGAGCATGGCGAAGCACCACAGCGGCCAGTGGTGGGTGTGGCCCTCCGTGAGCGGGAAGATGATCAGGACCACGGCCAGTGCGGACAGCAGCATGCCGGTGAGGTCGAGCCGGTCGGCCTTCCGCGCGGTCGACTCGGGGATGAACGTGCGTCCGAGGATGATCACGGCGAGGCCGACGGGCACGTTGATCAGGAAGATCGGCCGCCAGGACAGTCCGAGCAGATCCAGTTCGGTGAGCACGCCGCCCAGTACGGGGCCCAGGACGGAGCCGAGCGAGAGGACGGCGCCGTAGAGGCCGAAGGCCCGGCTGCGGTTCTCGCCGTCGAAGGTGACGTGGAGGGTGGCCAGGACCTGCGGGATCATCAGGGCCACTCCGGCGCCCTGAAGCACGCGGGCGCCGATCAGTACCCCCGGACCGGTGGCCAGGCCGCACAGCAGTGAGGCCAGAGTGAACACGACGGTGCCGATGAGGAGGATCTTGCGCCGGCCGTGGATGTCGCCGAGGCGTCCGCCGGTGACCAGTCCGACGGCGACGGTCAGCGAGTAGCCGGCGGTCCACCACTGGACCGCGGCCGGTCCGGCGCCGGTCGACTCCTGAAGGGCGGGCAGGGCGGTGAGGACGACCGAGTGGTCGAGGATGTTCATGAGCTCGGCGACCAGGAGCACCACGAGGGCGATCCGGGCGGCCCGGGTCGTCTTCGACGGCCGGCTCGACGGAGGGTGAGCCGAGGACTCGGCGGTGTGCTGCGGCTCGTTGCCGAGCGCTGGGGAAGACACTGTCGGAACTCCTGATCCAAAGGGATCGGGGAGCCCTGCCGTCAGCCGCACCGGAGCCGGAGAACACCAAACCCGGGGCAGACGGCAGAGCTGCACCCGGGAAAGACAGGAAACTGCGGGGAGGGTGACGCGACTCAGACCGGTGCGACGTCCGCCCCCGGACACGTTCGAAGACTCGGAACGTGGGGGAACGCGGACCGCTACAGGGCCTGGGGAATACGAAGTCACCTCAAGGTCAACACAGAAGGAGTGGGAAGACGGATGCAGCCGCCGATGTCGACGGCGCAGCGACCGGTCCACGGTACGACACCCCCGGCCCCCTCCGCACACGGGTTTCATGCGTCTGCGGAGTCAGTCGGTTGCGGTGCCGAACCATCGGGGGAGTGCGGTGAGGAGGTCACGCTGCTCGTCGCCGACCCATGCCACGTGGCCGTCGGGACGGAGCAGCACGGCGGGCGCGTCGAGTTCCTCGCAGGCGTCGACGACGTGGTCGACCCGGTCCGCCCAGCCCTCGGCGGAGAGCCGGCCGGTGCGGTCCAGCAGGAGTCCTCGGCCGTCGCGCATCAGCTCGTAGAGGCGACCGTGCTTCAGCCCGACGTCCCGCATCCGCCGGCCGAGCAGCTCGTGCCCCTCGCCGAGGTCGTAGCGGACGTCGACGGCGGTGATCATCCCGGTCACGTACCGGTTCACCTCCTCGAAGTCCATCAGCTTCGAGAACAGCCTCCGCAACGCGGTCGGCCCCGGGTCGGCCCCCAGCAGGGTCATCTGGGCGCGGGTGTTCTCCAGTACGGCGGCGCCCACCGGGTGGCGTTCGGTGTGGTAGCTGTCCAACAGGCCTTCCGGGGCCCGGCCGTTGACGGCGGCGGCCAGCTTCCAGCCGAGGTTGAACGCGTCCTGCACGCCGAGGTTGAGTCCCTGCCCGCCGGTCGGGGGGTGGATGTGCGCCGCGTCGCCGGCGAGCAGTACCCGACCCACCCGGTACCGCTCGGCCTGCCGGGTGGCGTCGCCGAAGCGGGAGAGCCAACGCGGCGAGTGCGCCCCGAAGTCGGTGCCCGCGCAGGCCCGCAGCCGCTCCTTGAACTCCTCCAGGGTGGGCGCGGTCGCCCGGTCCTCGGCCACCCCTTCGGCGGGCACCAGGACGCGGTACACCCCCCGGTTCCCGTCCACGTCGGGGAGGGCGCCGAACCGCAGTTGCGTCGTACGGACCTCCTCGACCACGGCGGCGATCGTCGCCGGGTCCTCGGTCAGCTCCATGTCCCCCAGCAGCGTCTCGACCGTGGCGGCCTCGCCGGGGAAGCCGACGCCGAGCAGTTTGCGCACCGTGCTGCGGCCGCCGTCGCAGCCGACGACGTAGCGCGAGCGCAGGTGCGTACCGTCCGTCGTCTCGATCGTCACCCCGTCCGCGTCCTGGCTCAGCCCCACCAGTGCGCAGCCGCGCCGGATCTCGGTGCCGAGTTCGAGGGCGCGCTCGTCGAGCAGCCGTTCGGTGACCGGCTGCGGCGTGGCGAGGCCGTAGGGGTGGGCGGTGTCCAACCGGTCCGGCCACGATGCGGTGACGCCGCCGAAGAGCCCGCCCACCTGGAACTTCTCACTGACCGCGAGGAACCGGTCCAGCAGGCCGCGCTGGTCCATCAGCTCGACGCTGCGCGCGTGCAGGCCACGGCCGCGGGACTGCCCGGACGGCTCGGCCAACCTCTCCAGCACGACCACCCCTACGCCGGCCAACCGCAGCTCGCAGGCCAGCATCAAGCCCGTCGGTCCGCCACCGACCACGATCACGTCCACGTCCACGTCCACGTCCACGTCCACGTCCACGTCCACGTCCACGTCCACGTCCACGTCCACGTCCACGTCCATCATCACCATGCCGCCCGTTCAACGATTCGCCGTCGGCCGGTCGCGCCCCGCGTTCCGGCGGCGGCGCGCCCTTCCGCGAGACCCGCACGTCGACTCGACGGGGCGTGCGTACGCGCACATCCGTGGTGTCCGTGGTGTCCGCGGTTTCCGGCTTCGATCGGAGATTCTGCGGCACGACCGGGGCCTTGCCGCAAGGCCCCCCGTGCGCTATATCTTGAACATGGCAAGGAGTTCGCGACTCCTTGCCTTTGCTGTTTCCGGACCCCGGAAGCCCGGACCCCCTGAAGCCCGAACCCCAATCCTCAGGACGCGCGGGACGTGGTCGCGGCGCCCGTCCGGGCCTCGCGGCTCCGCAGGACCGAGGCGAGTACCGCCCTCTGGAACGGGGGCAGGGACGGTGCCACGCGGCGGCTCAACTCCGACAGGCTCATCTCCGACCACCGGCACGACGTGTTCTTCTCAGTCATGTGCCGCGCCTACCCCGCGCGAGGCCTCCGACGCCCGGGCGGCATGGTGGGGGCACCCGCGCGTGGACACCCGCGCACGCACTTCGGCGGTTCACCTCACGTCTGTCGTGAGGTGAACCGCCGAAGTGCGTGCGCGGGACCCGTCAGCGTCTGCGGCTCCAACCCGACCGGCGACCGGTGCCACCGCCCGTGCGGGCGCTCGAACCGACGCCCCCGAAGTGCAGGGCCAGTACCGCCAGTCCCAGCAGCATGATGTTGACCGATGACAGGACGTCATTCGTGTCGATACCCGCCGCGTTGATGACGAACGCGATGAAGAACAGTACTGCCGCAGCGATGGCCAGCATGGGAACCTCCCTCTCGAACAACCGTGCCGACCGTGTGCCCCGCATCCCCCCGCACACACCGCCCGGTCCGGAAGCTCAGGGGCGCAGGATGGCGCAGGTGGTGGTGCCGTGGGCGTAGAGCTTGCCGTCGTGGGTGCCGATGACGCGGGCCTCGGCGGTGGCGGTGGTGCGGCCCACGTGCAGGGCGGTGCCCTCGCAGCGCAGGGTCGGGGTGTCGGCGAGGACGGGGCGGATCAGGTGGACGCCCAGTTGGACGGTGGCGTAGGTGGTGCCCGCGGGCAGCCGGGTCATCACGGACGAGCCGAGGGCCGAGTCCAGGAGGGTGGCGAGGAAGCCGCCGTGCACGGTGCCCATGTAGTTGAGGAGGTGGTCGCCCGGGTCCCCCTCGAAGGCGACGAAGCCCTCGGCGACGTCGGTCAGCCGAAAGCTCATCGTGTTCATGATCGAGGCGTCGGGGAGGGTTCCCTTGAGGGTGGCGCGGAGCATGTCGAGGCCGCTCAGGCCGTGCGGTTCGGGGGCCTCGGGGCCCGGCTGCCGGTCGTGGGTACGGGAAGGGGCCGGGGCGGGGTCGGTCGTCTCGTGCGAGGTCATCGCTCGACCCTAGGGGCACCGGCCCGTGCGACGGGAGGGACGGATCCGGCATCTTCCGGCGTGATTCAGCCGTCATCCCCGCTTCGGGCCGGTCCGGAATCCCGCCCCGATCCCCGAGCGTGGTGTGGAACCGCGGTGGTGGGGCGGGGCGTCCTCCACACGCCCGGAAGATCATGAACATGAGGACCCTGCCCATGACCGCGACCGCCGCCGCCCGCTACCTCTACCTCGCCCGACACGGCGAGGCGACGCCGGACGAGAGCGAGTTGACCGACACCGGTCGCCGGCAGGCCGTGTTGCTGGGTGAACGGCTCGCGGGCGCCGCGCTCTCCGTCGTCCACCACGGTCCGCTGCCGAGGGCGGCACGGACCGCGGCCCTGATCGGCGAGCGGCTCGACGGCGTGCCCGTACGGGAGTCGGACCTGGCCGGGGACTACGTCCCGTACCTGCCGCGGCGCGAGGAACTGCCGGCGGACTCGGCCGACGCGATGCTGGAGCGGCTGGCGGCCTTCCCCGCCGAGGAGCGGGAGGGGGGTCCGGAGCGGGCCCGGGCGGCGCTCGCGCGGTTCGCCTGCCCGGTGGCGGGCGACGAACCCCGCCACGAGCTGGTCGTCACCCACGCCTTCCTGATCGGCTGGCTCGTACGGGCCGCCCTGGACGCCCCGAAGTGGCGGTGGATGGGCTTGAGTCCCGCCCATGCCGCGCTGACCGTGATCCGGTACGCGCCGGACCGGCCGGCGTCCGTGCTGCTCTACAACGACACGGGGCATCTGCCGGCGCGGTCGCGGTGGACGGGCTTCCCCGCCGAACTGCGGATCTGAGGGGCGGCGGAAGGTGGACCGCGCGCGCATCGAGGCGTCGCGTCTGATCGGCACGTCACCGGTGCTCACCGTGTCGCCGGTGCTGCTCGCCGCCCTGTTGGCGCTGCACGGCCTCGTGCCCGACCTGCCGGGGCGGCCGGGGAATCTGCTGGAGACGTTCCTGCCGTGGCTCGGTCTGCTGATCCCGGTGCTGTGGGCGGCGGCGCTGCTGCGCCGGTCGGCCGTCGTCGCGTTCGCGGCGCTGTTGCCGGTCGCCGCCTGGCTCGCGCTGTTCGGTGCTCTGCCGTTGCCCGGTACGGACGGTGAGGGCGCCGCTCCCGGTGCGGGCGACGGTCGTGCTCTGGTGGCCGTGCAGCACAACGTCGCCGACGACAATCCGGATCCGACGGGCACGGCGAGGGCGCTGGCCGCCGCGGACGCGGACCTGATCGCCTTGGAGGAGCTGACGCCGGCCGCGCTGCCCGCGTACGAGGCCGCCCTGGCCGCCGGGTATCGGCACCACACTGTCCACGGCACGGTCGGGCTCTGGTCGAGGTACCCGCTGGTGGACGCGCGACCGGTGGACATCCGGCCCACGGGGGTGGGGCCGGAATGGAACCGCGGGCTGCGGGCGACGGCCAGAACCCCGGCGGGGGACGTCGCCGTGTACGTGGCCCACCTGCCGTCCCTGCGGATCGGCGCGCACGGCTTCGGTTCGGCGCGGCGGGACGAGAGCGCGGTGCGGCTCGGCGCGGCGGTCGCGGCCGAGCCGTCGCGGCGGGTGCTGCTGCTCGGGGACCTGAACGGCACGGTGGACGACCGGGGGCTGGACCCGCTCACCTCGCGGCTGACGGCGCCGGGTTCGGGTTTCGCGTTCAGCTGGCCGGCGCGCTTCCCGCTGGCCCGGATCGACCAGGTCCTGGCCCGGTCGGCGACCGTCACCCGGGTCTGGTCGCTGCCCCGGACCGGCAGCGACCACCTGCCCGTCGCCGCGCGCGTCACGCTGTGACCCCGGCGGCCGGGAGCCGCCACACCCTGCGCCCCGGCGGCCATCCCCGAGGCCAAGGCCCAGGCCGCCGCCTTCTCCGTCTTCAACCGCGTCGGACAGCCCGACGACGTCGCCGACGTCGTGTCCCTCCTCGCCACCGACGACGCCCGCATTCGGCCTGGAAGCCGAGGCACCGGTACCCGCCTGAGCGCGCCCCCGGGCGAAACACCGCGCTTGCGGGACCGTTGCCGTGCCCACCGTGCTCAGCGTGTGGGTTCCACACCGCTCGCCCCGGTCTACCGAGCCGGGGTCGGCGGGTCCGTCCGAGCCGTCCGGCCGGCGCCGAAGACCTCCTTGACGAGCCTTTGCGTCGCCTGGTGGAACGCCGTTGCCATGGACAGTGCGGCGTCGTCGACGTAGTTCAAGGCGGCGGTGAGGGTCCTGGTGCCGTCGGGCGTGCTGTACATGAGTGCCGCGTGGCCCGCCATGCCGCCGTTGTGGGTGATGACGGGGCCGCCGCTCTCGCCCGTGTCCTGGACGAACACCCCCAGGCCGTAGCCGACCTTGGGATGCGGCGTGCACATCTCGGTCAGCAGCGGGGCCGGCAGGAGCTTGCCTCCCACGAGTGCGGAGATGAAGGTGTGCAGGTCCCGGGTGGTCGAGATCATGTCCCCGCCGGTGGAGATCCAGGACGGGTTCTGGCGGGTGACGTCGACCGTCTCCTCCCGGCCGGCGTCCTCGTAGCGGTAGTAGGCGTGGGGGTGCGGCTCGGGGATCTCCGGGTCGGTGTCCGGCAGCAGGGTTTCCGACAGTCCGAGCGGCTCCAGGATCAGGCGGCGCATCTCCTCGGCGAGCGAGCGGCCGGTGACCTTCTCGATCAGCAGCCTGGCCAGGACGTAGTTGGTGTTGGCGTAGCTCCAGTCCGTGCCCGGCTCGAAGCGCGCCGGTTTGGACAGGGCCAGCCGTATCAGCTCTTCCGGTCGGTAGGTCTTGAAGCGGTTGTCCACCCACTCCCGGCCCGCGGGCGTGGCGGGGATCCCCGGTACGAACGTCCCGTCGTCGTAGTACTCGCCGGTGAAGTTGAAGATTCCGCTGGTGTGTTGCAGCAGCATCCGCACCGTGATCCTGCGGTCCAGCCCGAACTCGGGCAGGTACTCGTCCGCCGGGGTGTCCAGGCCGATCCTGCCCTCAGCCACCAGTTGCAGGACCAGGGTCGCGGTGAAGGTCTTGGTGTTGCTGCCGATCCGGACGTGGCCGTCCGTCGGCGGCTGCGCGCTCCCGCCGAGTTCGCGCACCCCGGCACTGCCGACCCACGCGCCCCGCTCGTCGTGCACGCGCATCGTCACACCGGTGAAGCCGGACTCGACCATCTCCTCCATGATCTTGTGCAACTCGGCTCGTTCCGGGCGGACTTGCTGGTCGCCGTGATCCTGCCGGCCCTGGTCGGTGGGGGTGAGGGACATGATGGTGTGCTCCTTGCTCGTCGTGGACTGTCTCGGTCGCCGACCGGTGGGCGGGATCGCCGGGCGTGAGGGGCGCCGCGCCTACAGGCTGTGGGCGGTGATGTCGCCGTAGGTGGTGGTCGCGTGGAGGGTCAGCCCGGCGGTGGCGCCTTCGGTGTTCCGGAGTGCGTTGTGGATGCGGCCGTGGCCGGTGCCGGCGTCCAGGGAGGCGGACACCCCACGGGCCGCCCCGACCGAGATGTCACCGGCCTCGGTGCGCAGCGCGACCGTGCCGCTCACGGCCTCGGTGACGTGGAGGTCGCCCTTCTGGGTGCTGATCTCCGCCGGGCCACCGAGGCGGCCGACCGAGATGTCACCGGCGAGGAGGGTGAGGCGGGCGCTCGCGGTCTCGTCGAGCTTGACCGCACCCTGCGCGCCCTCGAAGGTCACGTCACCGAGCCGGCCGACGCCCCGGAACTCGCCTGCGGCGGTCTTCGCCTCGACGTGGGAACCGGCGGGCAGTTGAACGGTCACCTCGACGGATCCGGAAGCGCCGAGCACCTGATTCTTCGCCTCCGGGGCCGTGATCCGCAGGACGCCGTCGAGGTAATCGACCGTGGTCCGCTCGGCCGCCTTCACGTCGCGGCCCTTCGAGGCGTTCGCGGGGAGGATCTCGACGGCGGTGTCGGCGCGGTCGGCGGCGATGAACCGGATGCGGCCGGCAGGGATGTCGAGGACGGCGGAGACCGGGGCGGGGGTGTCGAACTTCAGCATGATGTCTTCCTTCGCTTCGTCGTTTCCGATGAGGGAAAAGCTACGTTGCGTTCGAGCATTCGGCAATCGCCTCGTTGCACACGAGGCGCATCATTGCAGGCAGAGGGTACTGAATCGTTGCAACGGTTCTGAATTCAATGCAACATGGCTCTTGGGATTCGTTGCAATGGAATGGGAGTGAACGCTATGATGGGGCATCACACACCACGAAGGAGACCGCGATGCCGGGAGGCAGACTCACCCAGCAGGAACGCCGACAGATCGCACTGGGGGTGGCCGACGGGCTCGCTTATGCGGAGATCGCCAGAAGTCTCGACCGTCCGACCTCGACGATCACGCGTGAGGTGATGCGCAACGGCGGCCCCGCCGCCTACCGCGCCGACCTGGCCCACCGCGCCACCGAACAACGCGCCCACCGGCGCAAGCGCGCCACGCCCCGGGACCCCGGCACGCCCTCGCAGGCGCACGGACGCGATACCGAGGCCGTGCGCGCGTACGAGGAGGTGTTCGGCACCGTCTTCATGCAATCGGGCCTGCCCAGGATGACGGCCCGGGTGCTGGCCGCCCTCTACACCACCGATGCCGGCAGCCTCGGCGCCGCCGAACTCGCCGGGCGCCTCCAGGTCAGCCCGGCGACCGTCTCCAAGGCGATCGCGTTCCTCGACGACCAGGGCCTCATCCGCCGCGAACGCGACGAACGCCGCCGCGAGCGCTACGTCGTCGACGACGATGTCCTCTACCAGTCGACGATGGCCAGCGCCCGCGCCACCGCCCACCTCGGCGACGTCGCCCGGCAGGGGGTCGGCGTCCTCGGCCCCGGCACCCCGGCCGCGGCCCGCCTGGAGAACATCGCCCGCTTCGTCGACTTCATCTCCGAGAGCATCGCCCGCGCCGCGGACCAGGCCCGCGCGGTCCTCCACACGAAACCCGAACCGCCGTCGGAGAACGCCACCTGAGACACGTTCGGATCGAGCCCGGACGCGCCGGACCTGCCACCGCCGGGCATCGGCGGGCACCGGCGCGCACTCGGGCCGCCCGCCCCGGGCCGCCACGCTTCAACCGGTGTCCGGCGCCTTGATGTCCGGTGCCCGGCGGTCAGCGGTCAGCGGTTCACGGTCGCGGGCTGTGGGGTGTCCGGGGCCGGAGCCGACGGGCCCGCGAGTTTCAGCAGCGGGCCGGTCATCAGGGTGGTGACCAGGGCGACCACGGTGAGTATCGCGAGCAGCGGGCCATCGACGATGCCCGCCTCGTGGCCGATCTGGAGGACGACCAGCTCGGTCAGTCCGCGGGTGTTCAGCAGCACGCCCAGAGTGAACGACTCCCGCCAGGGCAGGCCCGCGTACCGCGCGGCCAGCCCCGCGCCGCCGATCTTTCCGAGGACGGCCACGGCCAGCAGGGCCGGCAGGATCAGTGCCCCACCCGAGGAGAGGTCCAGGGTCGACAGGTCCACTCCGAGCCCGAAGCCCAGGAAGAAGAAGGGCAGCAGTACGGTCTTGGACGTGGTGGCCAGCGGCTCGGCGGCGGCGACGGCGAACGGGTTGCCGGCCGGCCACACCAGGCCCACCAGGAACGCACCGATGAGCTGGTGCACGCCGAGGGCGGCGGTCAGCGCCGCGGAGGCGGCGATCGCGGTGACGAGCACGACCCGGAGGGTGGCGGGGTCGGTGGTCTCACCCTTGCGCGCGAACCACCCGGCAGCCGCCCGGCGCACCGGCCCCAGGTAGACGGCGACGACGACCACCGCGACGAGCGCGCGTACGGCCGCGTCCCGGTGGTCCGAGCCCTGGGACAGCGCGACGATCGCCGAAAGCGCCAGCCAGCTGCCGCCGTCACCGACGGCCGCGGCGAACAGGCTCAGCCGACCGGGACGGGTGCGGGAGAGGCCCAGGTCCTCCAGCATGCGGGCCAGCACCGGGAACGCCGTGATGCTGATCGCGCATCCGATGAACAGGACGAAGACGGACTCCGGCAGGCCCGCGGGCGTGTAGCGGTCCGCGAGCGGCAGGGCGGCCAGGGCGCCACCGGCGAACGGGACGAACAGGGAGGCCTGGCTGACCAGCAGGCCCTGCCGGGCGGTGCCCCGCACCCGCATCGAGCAGAGTTCCTGCCCGGTGAAGAACATGAACACCGCCAGGCCGATCTGCGCGAGCCCGGAGAACATGGGCAGCACGGCCTTCGGGAACAGCCACACCGCCGCCTCGGGGGCGAGCGCGCCCAGGAGCGAGGGGCCGAGGGCGATGCCCGCGATCACCTCGCCCATCACGCGCGGCTGGCCCACCCGGACGGCGAGGCCGCCCGCGGCCCGCGACAGGGCGAGGACAACGGCCGCACCGAGGAAGAAGTGACCGACGGAGTCGAGAGGAAACATGCGGTTCCGTTCTGCCGGACCAGGCCGGTCCGGCCCTTCGCGGTGCGGCGGTGCCGGGCCGTCAGTGGCGGGGGCGGCGGCTGAGTGCCATGCCGGCGAACAGGAAGACCGCGCCCAGGGCGCCGGCGATGACGGCCGCGGTGGTCTGGGCGGGCTGGTCGCCGGCGTGCAGGACGGCCGTCACGACGCCCATCACGCCGCTGATGTAGCAGAAGATCGTCAGGAAGATCTTGAGGCTCGGATTCATGGGGGGTCCAATCGGAGAGGGGCGGTTGCTCGGGCCGGGTCAGTGGGGGGCGGTGCCCGTGGCCGTGAAACCGAGCAGCATCACGTACGCGTCCGGGTCGGCGCGGAAGCGGTTCCAGCGGTCGGTGGCCAGCGCGAACTCGCCCAGGCTCACCACGCCGGCGGCCACGAGCGGCTGGAGGCGGCCGGGGCCCAGGTGCGGGGCGAAGGCCTCGACGGGGTGGTCGTCATTGGTGGTGGCGAACGGGCGCAGGGCCACCTCCTCGTAGCCCGCGCCGCGCAGCAGCCGGGTCAGGCGGCGTCCGACGGTCCGGTCCCCGCCCGCCGATGTCTGGGCCCGGGCCAACTTGCCGTGGATCCCGACCAGTTCGGGGTAGGCGGGCTCGGCCAGGCCCCAGCAGGAGGCGTCGACCTCGGTCACGGCGATCCGCCCGCCGGGCCGCAGCACGCGCAGCGCCTCGGCGAGTACGGCCTGCGGGTCGGCCAGGTGCTGGAGTACATAGCGCAGCAGCACGAAGCCGGCCGAGTCGTCGGGGAGCGGCAGGGCCGCGCCGTCGGCCACGAGGAGTTCGGCTCCGCAGCCGGCGGCGTGGGCCAGCAGGTGGCCGTCGATGTCGACGGCGGTGTGGGCGAGGCCGGGCAGGGCGGCGCGCAACCTGCGGGTGACCGCCCCGGAGCCGGCGCCGATCTCGACGAACGGGCCGGCGTGCGCGTCCAGGCCCGCCTCGCGCAGGATGCGCAGCTCGGCGCCGAACGACAGCTCGGCCTGGGCCTCCAGGCGG
Organism: Streptomyces sp. NBC_01426; assembly: GCF_036231985.1. Lineage (GTDB taxonomy): Bacteria > Actinomycetota > Actinomycetes > Streptomycetales > Streptomycetaceae > Streptomyces. The sequence goes on along the minus strand of NZ_CP109501.1, from coordinate 438,579 downwards.
GCCAGTTCGCCGGTGAGCCCGCCGGCCGTGGTGGCGGCGGGGTCGTACGAGCCGCCGACCGGGCGGGCGCCGTCGCCCGCCCGGCCTGCCGGATCTGCCGGGACCGGGGCCGTCTGGGCCGGCGGGCCCGACGGGGGTGAGGGGGGTGAGGACATCAGGGGGGACGTGGTCATCGGGGCCTCGCAGTCATCCGCATGCCGTGCTTGGGTCGCAGGGTCACCAGGGCTTCCGGCTCCACCAGGAAGCCCGGCTCCAGTTCGAGGCGGGTCGCGCGCATCAGGACGGCCAGCACCAGCGTGGCCTCGATCAGGGCCAGGTGCCGGCCGATGCAGATGCGCTCGCCCCCGCCGAAGGGCAGGTAGAGGTGGCTGGGCAGGTCGGCGTCCTCGAAGCGGTCGGGTACGTACGCATCGGGCCGGTCCCAGTAGTCGGGGTGCCGGTGCAGCACCCACTGGCTGACGCACACCAGCGTCCCGGCGGGGATCTCGTAACCGCCGACGGTGTCGGGGCCCTTGGCGCGCCGGGAGATCAGCCACACCGGCGGGTAGAGGCGCATGGCCTCCTCGATCGCGCGCCGGCAGCGCACCAGGTCGGGCAGGTCGGCCGCGGTGGGCGTGCGGTCCCCGAGGACCGCGTCGAGTTCCGCCCGGACCTTCTCCGCCTCCTCCGGGTGCCGGTCGAGCAGGTACAGGGTCCACGTCAGGGCCTTGGCCGTGGTCTCGTGGCCCGCCATGACCAGGGTGAGCACCTGGTCGCGCAGTTCCTCGTCGTCCAGTTCGCCGATCATCGCGTCGAGCAGGGACGCGGACCCGTGCGCGGGGGGCTGCCCGCCGGCGACCGCCCGTCGGGAGGCGATGACGGTGCGGGCGATCAACTGGAGGAACATCCGCGCCTGTACGTATCCCTTGCGGCGCAGCGCCGTGTCCGCCGGGTCCGGGTCGGGGGTCGGTACGTAGTGCCCCATGAACCGGTTGGCGGCGTCGACGGCGCGCCCGAAGCCCTCGCCGGCCGCGCCCAGGTCCACGCCGAGTACGGCGCGGGTGAGGATCGCCAGGGTCAGCGAGGTCAGGTGGTGTTCGACGGGGAGGGCGCTGCCGTCCCGCACGGCCGGCTGCCAGCGCGCCAGGAGGGCTTCGGTCTCCTCGGTGATGATGCTGTCGAAGGTGGCGACCTCGGTGCGCCGGAAGGCGGGGGCGCACTGCTTGCGCTGGCGGGCCCAGTCGGCTCCGTTGCTGGTCAGCAGCCCGTTTCCGAGGAGGGGCCGCAGCATCGCGTCGTCGGGGGTGTGGGCCTTCGTGTAGTTGGCGGTGTTGTCCTTCAGTATGTGCCTGGCCAGTTCGGGCCGGTGCAGCATGACCACCCGCTCGCCGTCGCCGACATGGCTGGTGATGTCGCCGTGGCGACGGTTCATTTCGGTCACGAAGGCCAGCGGGTCGGCACGCATGAGTGCCATGTCCACAGGGGTGTCCGGCCCCGGTGGGACGGTGCCCGCCGGTGCGGTGGTGGCTGTCACGTGAACCTCCGTGGATGGCTTGATCCGATGTACGTACGCCCCCTACGCAAGCCGGCCCCGCGATGCGTACCGGCTGTCGGTAATTCCGTAATCACCGCGGGAATTACCCCGGTTGCGCTCCCGGCAGGCACCGTGCGGCGCCTTGCGTGAGAGCATGCCTACGCAGGCAGGGCAACCGAGCCTGCGGGCGCGGGTGGTTCGGCCACAGTAACTCCCGGAAAGAATAGGCTCAATGCTTATCGGGAGCGGCCGGATACTCATTGACCGGGGGTCTTCGGATTACGCTTCCTTGCGTCTTGGCCGGGCGGTTCTCGCCGTGTGAATCTTGCTTCGTCGCCGGCTGGGCGAACGCACCGAATCCGCAGCAATCGCAAGGAATGGAGAGTCCACATGGCACTCGACCCGCAGCAGCGCGCTGAGTTCGTGAACTCCTACACCCGGGTTCTCATCAGCGCCTGGTCCGACGAGGCGTTCTCCGCCAAACTCGCCTCGGAGCCGCGGACCGCGCTCGCCGAAGCCGGCCTCGAGCTCCCGGCCGATGCCGAGGTCGTCATCGTCACCCAGGCCCCCGACGGCCACGAGCAGGGCAACCTGGACGTCCAGGTCGACCTGTGGGAGAGGGGCCTGGAGACCGGCCGCTACGAGTTCCACATCCCCGCGACCCCGACGGTCGACGCCGCCGAGCTCAGCGAGGGTGACCTGTCCGACGTCGCCGCCGGCGTGCTCGACGCCTGCAACTACTGCTGCTGCCCCTGCTGCTGCTGCACCTGACAGGTGCTCGCGCCCATTCCCCCTTCGCTGGAGCGTCCCATGCCCCCTGCGCCGACGGCACATCCCGTTTCCGTACGCGGACTTTCCAAGCGGTACGGTGATGTCCAAGCCGTTCGCGACATCAGCCTCGACATTCATCGTGGCGAAGTGTTCGCACTGCTCGGGCCCAATGGCGCCGGAAAGACCACAACCGTCGACATTTTGACGGGAGTGCAGAGGCGCACTGGTGGAGACGTGCGGGTCCTCGGCCATGATCCGGCCGAGGACCCGCGGGAATGGCGGGCGAGAATAGGAGTGGTGCCCCAGACGGCGGGCGCCTATTCCGATCTGACCGTGAAAGAAGTCGTCACGCATTTCGCCGCCATGTATCCGGCCCCGCTGCCGGTCGGCGAGGTGCTGGGGATGGTGGGGCTCGGCTCCCTCCATTCCCGCCAGGCCTCCGCGCTGTCCGGCGGCCAGCAACGCCGTCTGGACGTCGCGGTCGGCGTCGTCGGCGATCCCGAACTGATCTTCCTGGACGAGCCGACCACCGGCCTGGACCCGGTGGCCCGCCGTGAGGCGTGGGAACTCGTCCGGTACTTCGCCGACCGCGGCCGTACGACCGTCCTGACCACGCACTACCTCGACGAGGCGGAGGAACTGGCCCAGCGGGCCGGCGTCGTGGTGGGCGGCCGGCTCGTCGAGTACGGGCCGCTGGCCTCGTTCGGCGGCCGCGACCGGACGCCCTCCACCGTCTCGTTCCGTCGCGGCGAGGCACTGGCCGACGTCGCGCTGCCCGCGCTGCCGGCCGGCACCGAGGTGGTGCCGGCCGGACCGGGGACCGTGACGCTGCGCACCGCCGCGCCCTCGCACGCGTTGAGCCTGCTGCTGCCGTGGGCACGCGAGGCGGGCTCGCTGGAACTCGCGGACCTGCGCGTGCACCGGCCCACCCTCGAAGAGATCTACCTGAGTCTGATCGACAGGGAGAGCAGGGAGAGCGCCGCATGACCGCGACCGTGCCCGAAACCAGGACCGCGACCCCGGACTTGTCCGGTGACGGGACGACCCGCCCGGCCGAAGCCATGCCCGCGCGCCCTGCCGCGCGCGGTGCGCGAGGGTACGCGCGGGCCTGCGCGGCGCGTTCGTCGGTCGAACTGAGAGCGTTCTTCCGCAACAAGCAGTCCCTGGTGTTCACCCTGTTCTTCCCGGTGATCCTGCTCGTCGTCTTCGGTTCGATCTTCGAGGGGAAGGTCGAGGGCACCGACACGGACTTCCGGCAGGTCTTCATGGCCGGGGTGATCGCGGCGGGCGTCATGAGCACCTCGTTCTCCGGCCTGGCCATCAACGTGGCCATCGAGCGGGACACCGGCACCATCCGCCGCCTCGCCCTGACCCCGATGCCCAAGTCGGCGTACTTCGTGGGCAAGCTCGTCCGCGTGGTGGTCACCACCATGCTGGAGACGATCCTGCTCATCGGCATCGCCGTGGCCGCGTTCGGGCTGCCCCTGCCGCAGACCGCCGAGCGGTGGAGCACCCTCGCGTGGTGCCTCGCGCTCGGTACCGCGGCCTGCGCGCTGGCCGGCACCGCCTACAGCGCGCTGATCCCCAACAGCCGTTCCGCCGCGGCCGTGGTGACGCCTGTCTTCATGGTCCTGCAGTTCATCTCGGGCGTGTTCTACCCGTTCGATCAACTGCCGCTGTGGATGCAGAACACCGCCGCCCTGTTCCCCGTGAAGTGGATGGCGCAGGGCTTCCGTTCGGTGTTCCTGCCGGACACCTTCACCGCCGTGGAGCCGGCCGGCTCCTGGGAACTGGGCCGGATCGCCCTGGTCCTGGCGCTGTGGGCGGTCGGCGGCCTGCTGGCGACCGGATTGACGTTCGACTGGCGCGGCCCGCGGGTGCGCTGAGCGGGTCCCCCCGATGACAGCGGCCGGGCGGGAGCCGGGCGAGGAGAGTGCCGTGATGAGGAGAACGCGTACATGACCAAGGCTGCCGGGCTGCCCGCCCACCTGGCCCACCCCTTCAGCCCCGCCGGTCGGGTCGACCCGTACCCGGCGTACGCATGGCTGCAGGCCCGCGACCCCGTACACCGCGACCCGGTGACCGGCATGTGGCTGGTCACCGGGCATGCCGACTGCGCGGCCCTCCTCAAGGACCCGAAGTTCTCCGCGGCCTCGGGGCAGCGCGAGCGGTCCCGGGAAGACGACCTGCCGGTGTCCATGCTGACCACGGACGGCTTCGACCACACCCGGCTGCGCGCCCCCGGCGCCCTGCTGCTGGGCCCGGCCGCCCTGGCGTCCGTGGCCGACGCGATCGCCGCCGACGCCGACGCCCTGCTCGACCGGGCCGTGGAGCGCGGCACGCCCGTCGACGCCGTGGAGGAGTTGGGCGCGCCGCTGGCCACCGCCGTGCTGGCACGGCTGTTCGGCCTGTCCGAAGACGGGCAGGAGACGCTGGCCGCACTGGCCCGTGCCGCGTCCGTCAACCTCGATCCGCTCGCCCCGCCGCACATCGCGCGCCTGGGCCGCGCCGCCATGGGCGAGCTGACCCGGTTCCTCGACGCCCACACCGACCGGGCGGACCCGCACTGCCCGCTCGGCCGGCTCGCCGCCGACACCCGGCTGACCCGGCAGGAGATGCTCGGCGTCCTCGGCCTGGCCGTCGTGGGAGGCTGGCAGCCGCTGGCCGAGGCTGTCGGCAACGCCCTGTACTGGCTGCTGCCGCGCCCCGGGGTGCGCGCCGCCCTGCGCCTCGCCGGCCAGGACGCGGCCGAGACCGCCGTCGACGAGCTGCTGCGCCTCGAAGCGCCGATCCCCTTCACCGCCCGCGTCACCGTCCACGACGCCGAACTTCCCGGCGGGCGCATCCCGGCCGGGCAGCGGGTCCTCGCGGTGCTCGCCGCCGCCAACCGGGACCCCGCCGTCTTCGCCGACCCCGACCGCCTGGTGTGGGACCGGCGGCCCAACCCGCACCTCGCCTTCGGCGGCGGCCCGCACTTCTGCCTGGCCGCCCGCCTGGTCAAGCAGTCCGGCGCGGTGCTGCTCGCCAGGATCGTCCGCCGCTTCCCCGAGGCCGTCATCGCCGGCCCGGACCCGCGCTGGGCGCCGTCCCTGATCCCGCGCCGCCTCACCGCTCTCCCCGTCGACCTGGGCACGGACGTACGGGACGCGGACGTACGGGACGCGGCCGGGCTGGAGGGCGCACATGCCTGAGGTGGTGGTGATCGGAGCCGGGGTCGCCGGACTGGCCTGTGCCCAGCGTCTGGCGCAGGCCGGCGTCGACGCCCTCGTCCTGGAGGCCCGGCCCCGAATCGGCGGCCGTGTCCGCACGTTCCGCCCGGCCGACGGCGGCCCGGCACTCGAACTCGGCGCGCAGGTCGTACACGGCGACCGAAACCCGGCCCACACCGTCCTCGGCCCGCTGCCCGCCGCGCCCCGCCCGTCGGCGGCGTACGTCGTGACCGGGCGCGTCGCCCGCCCGATGGGCGTCCTCGCCCGCGGCGCGAACCCGCCGTGGCTGCTGGAGGGCAGGCTCGCCGGCTACGCCCCGGCCCCCGGCGGCCCCGACGGCGGGCTCAGCGTCGGCGGCTGGCTGGCGGCGAGCGGCGCCGCGCCCGCCGAGGCGGCCACGGCCCGCGAGTGGCTGCGCCAGACCTGGGCCGCGGACCCCGACCGGCTCGACGCCGCCGGGGTGGCGGCCGCGGTGCGCCAGGACGGCGGCGGCCACGGTGAGTTCACCGTGCCCGGCGGTCTGGACCTGCTGCCCCACACCCTCGCCGAAGGGCTGGACGTGCGCACCGGCACCCCCGTCCGCCGGATCGCGGCCGACCCCGAAGGCGGCGTGCACATCGTCACCGGTGAGGGCGAACTCACCGCGGACCGGGCGGTCCTCGCCGTACCACCCGCCGTGGTCGCCGGCGGTCTGCTCGCCGTCGACGGGCTCGGCCCGGAGAAGACCGCCGCCGCGAGGACGCTCGTACCCGGCGACGGCTTCTGCGCCGTGGTGACCCTGACCGGCCCGGCTCCCGAAACGGCCGCCGTGTTCGACGCGGACGGCGTCGGCGGGTTCGTCTCCTGCCGGCAGGGCCGCCCCGAGGTGCTGATCGTCGCCAAGGCCGCCGCGGCCGCGTGCGTCCGGGAGGCGGCCGGGTCCGCGGTCCACCTCGTCGGGCTGCTGGCCGTGGCGCTGCCGTGGACCAGGGGCGTGGCGGTCGTGGACGTCGAGACCGCCGACTGGGCCGCCGACCCGTACAGCGGCGGGGCGTTCTGCGCGCCGGGACCCGGCACGGACCGGGCGGCCCGGGACTGGGCCCGTCCCCTGCACGGGCCGGGCGGGCGGCTGTTCTTCGCGGGGGAGGCCGCCGTGACCGGGCGGGCACTGCCGTGGCTACAGGGCGCGTACGCCGACGGTCGGCGCGCCGCACAGGAAGTTCTGGAGGCGGGGAAGCGATGTCCTTGAACGTCCATTCGGGGTGGTACCTGGCCGCCTTCGCGTCCGAACTGGACGGCGAGGTGGTGCCGTTGGACATCGGCGGGCGCCGTCTGGTGGCCGTGCGCACGGAAGGCCGGCTCCGCGTCCACGACGCCGACTGCCCGCACCGCGGCGCCCATCTCGGCCACGGCGGCCGGGTGGAGGGCGGCTGCCTGGTGTGCCCCTTCCACGGGCGGCGCATCCGGCTGGGGCAGCCCTCGGGTGAGGGCGGCCGGCCCTGGGTGCGCGAGCACGAGGTCGTCGAATGCGGCGACGCCGTCTTCGTGCGCCTCACCGACGGGCCGGACGACGACCGCGGCTTGCGCACCGTACTGAAGGAGCTGGCCGACTCGATGCCGCTGGTCAAGGCGGTGGAGCGGCCAGTGGCCGCGGCCGCGGACCTCATCGTCGAGAACGCCTTCGACACCGACCACTTCACGGCGCTGCACAAAGTCCACCGGATCCGCGGCATGAGGCATTCCACCGGTGTACACGGCGAGTTGGTGATGGACGGGGAGTTCCCGATGTCGGCCTCGCCCTGGGCCGGCCGCGGTGCGGCGGCGCAGCCGTACGTTCCGCGCTTCCACGCGCGTGCGTACAGCCCCGGTGTCGTCGTCACCGAGTTCGGGCCCGCCGACGAGGTGCACGTCATCGTCACCGGCGCCGTGCCCGACGGGCGCGGGGGCTGTGTCGCCCGGGTCGCCGTCGGCGTGCGCGAAGGCCGCGAGAACCAGCTGCCCATGCTGGTCGCCGGCAGCGAGCGGGCCCTCGCCGAGGACATCACCGTCTGGGAGCACCTCAACCCGCGGGTGACGCCCCGCTACGACGCGGCCGACGCGGCCGTCGTCGCGTACCGGGAGTTCTGCGCGGGCTTCGCCGAACTCGGCGACGGGGAGGCATCGTGACAGAGCCCGGGACGGCGACCGGCGCCGATCACCCTGGGGGCCGCATCGGCGGGTCCGGCGGCGACGACGGGCGCCACGTCTCCTGCGAGCCGCTGCCCGGCGAGCGGGAGGGCGCGTACGACGGGCTGCGCACCCTGACCTACGGCAGCGGCCCCACCGTGCTGTGGGTGCACGGCTACACCATGGACGCCACCCTGTGGCGGCCCTTGTGGCGGTTGCTCCCCGGGCTGCGCCACGTCGGCGTGGACCTGCCGGGGCACGGCGGCTCCGAGGCGCTGCGCTCCGGGCTGACCATGCCGGAACTCGCCGCACGTGTCATGGGGTTGGCCCGTGAGCAGGAGGCCCGGCGGTGGGTGGGCCTGTCCTTCGGGTCGACCGTCGCGCTGGAGATGGCGCTCGCGTACCCGGGCGAGGTCGACCGCCTCGTCGTGGGCGCGCCGACCCCGGCCGGCGGACCGCCCGACCCGGCGGCCCGCAAGCGGTACATCGAGATGCTGATGTTGCGCCGGATGCGCGGGGCGGAGGCGGCCGAGCTGTTGGCCGATCTGTGGATGGCGGCGCCGCCGGACATCTTCCGGGGCACCGAGGCCCATCCGGTGCTCCGCGCCGAGCTGCGGTCCGTCGTGGCCCGCCACTCCTGGGCCGAGTTGGACAGCGGGGCGATGGCGGGGCTCAGCGCGCACGTGCACTCCGGGGAGGACCTGGCGCGGATCACGGCCTGTACGTTCGCACTGACCGGCAGCGCCGACATGCCCGTATTCCACGACAATGCCGCTTTGTTGTCCCGGGTGGTGCCCCGCTGTCGCATCCATGTGGTTTCCGGCGCGGGTCATTTGCCCTTTCTCGAACAGCCGTGGGCTGTGGCGCCGCTGCTGCTGGAGCACCTGTTGGCCTGTTAGTCACTTAATGGGCCTGTCGATGCCCGTATAAAGTGATCAAGGGAAGCAAATCGGGGGGCGAGGGACATGCCGATATTCACGCTTGAGTTCTTTGGGATGATCCTCCAAGTAATGGGGCTGGTGGAGGAGTCTGACCTCGCCTTTCACTTCGGCCGACATCTGCTCGAGGAACGGGCGGAGCCGGTACGGACCGCGTTGAGCCTGCATTTCGCCTCGCACACCGGGGTGGGTCAGGTAGGGCGTGAGGTGCGCGTGCTCGATGGCGAGGGGCGCGTGCTACGCCGCTGGGCCTACCACGGCATAGGCGGAATCCCGCCAGTTTTGCCGCCCTTCGCCGTCATGGAGCACCCGTACGCGGTCGCCCAGGCCGCCGTGCTCGCCAAGGGCGCCGGCGTGGTCGCGCTGGTCGGCGGCATCGGTTCGCCGCGAAACTCCGTGGCGCTCGCCCTGGGCGCACGCGGGTGGCGCATGGTTTCCGGCCAATACCTGGTCGTCGACCGCGTCACCGGGGAGACACTGCCCTACCAGCTGCCCCTCGAACTGCGGGGCCCCGCCCTGGAGGCCGCCCGGGCCGCCGGCCTCACCGACGGCTCCGGCAGCGACGTACGAACGGTCTGTTCGCCCCTGACGGGCCCGTCCGTCATGGTCCGCCCGGAGCGGCTGATCACCACGGCGGACATCCGCGAACGGCTCGGCCCGGCCACACTGGTCCGGCTCTGCAGCACGGGCGCGCAGCGATCCCGGCTGGAGGACTGGAACTTCGCCGCCTCGGTGTGGCCCCCGGACGCCTCGTCGGACCCCGCCTTCGCGACCACCCCCCGCATGCGCCTCCTGCTGCCCGAATCGGGCGCCGCCGAAGAGGCCGCCGACCTGCTCGACGGACGACTGACCGCGACCACCCCGAAGGGAACCGCGCCGTGCCCCGCCGCACCTCCTACGTTGACGGAACTCCTTGCTGGATCGACCACGTAGGCGTCGACCCCACCGGGGCCAAGGACTTCTACGCGGCCCTCTTCGGCTGGGAGTTCCGGCCCGAGGGCGGCCGGGGCTACCACCTGGTGCTGCTCGGCGGCGAGATCGTCGGCGGCCTCGGACCGAGCCCGGCCGGACCTCGCTTCGGCTCCGCCTGGACCGTGTACCTCGCGGCGAAGGACCTCGACGCCGCGGGACGCCGGGCCGAACAGCACGGCGCCCACGTGGTGGTGGCGGGCGTCCCGGCCGGCGGCAACGGCCGCCTCAGCCTCGCCGTCGACCCCCTGGGCGCGGCGTTCGGGCTGTGGCAGGGCGCCCACGACGAGGGCGTGGTGGTCGTCGACGAGGCCGGCGCGCTGACCGGCGCCGCCCTGCACACGCCGCGGCCGGGTGAGTCGGGCGACTTCTACCGGGAGGTCTGCGGCGCCCGGCCGGAGACCGAGGAGGCGGTGGAGGCGGCGGACGCACGCTGGGTGCCGCGGTTCGGGGTGGCCGACACCGACGCCTTCGAGTACCTCGCCCGCGCGGCGGGCGCCCGTGTCCTCGCCCCGGGACTGCTGAGCGATCCCTGGGGAGCGGTGTTCGGCGTGACGGACGACTTCGGCACCGCCTGAGGGCCGGCTCCGGAACCGCCCCTCACCGGCCGCCTCTCGCCGATCGCCCATTACGCAGTCCGCCGGATACGTAATCCCGCGCTGCGCATCGCCTCCTGTTCATTCGCGCCGCCCGTCGTGCGAAGGTCGATTCGGCCGAAGAAATCCGATGCGAAACATCCGCTGTGAAGAATTCCCGCGCTCGCGCGTGACGCATGGAATGCGGTGGAATTCCGTCGGGGGAACGGGAAGGGCGAAAGCGATGGCATCCGAGATCGTGGTCATGGGTGGTGGGCCGGCCGGCTCCATTGCCGCGGCGCTGCTGGCCCGCCAGGGCGCGCGCGTGAGACTGCTGGAGCGTGCCCATTTCCCGCGCTACCACATCGGGGAATCCGTGGCGACGTCCTGCCGGTCCATCATCGAGTTGGCCGGCGCGCTGGAGAAGGTGGAAGAACGCGGCTATCAGGTCAAGGAAGGCCTGTTGCTGCGCTGGGGCGCCGAGCGCGACTGGGTCGTCGACTGGCCCGAGATCTTCGGCACCAACGCCCAGACCTCCTGGCAGGTCGACCGCGCGGACTTCGACGACGTCCTGCTGCGCCACGCCGCGTCCCAGGGCGTCGAGGTCGTCGAGGGGGCCCAGGCCCGCAAGGTGCTCTTCGAGGACGGCCGCGCGGCGGGCGTCGAGTGGACCCACGAGGGCCGGGAGCACACCACCCGCGCCGACCACGTGATCGACGCGACCGGCCGGGCCGGCCTGTTGTCGGTGCGCCACCTCGACAACCGCACACCCCACGACGTGTTCCGCAACGTGGCCGTCTGGGGCTACTACCAGGGCGGCACGCTGCTGCCGCGCACCCCCCGCGGCGGCATCAACGTCATCTCCGCCCCCGAGGGCTGGTACTGGGTCATCCCGCTCAAGGACGACGTGTACAGCGTCGGCTTCGTGACCCACCAGGACCACTTCCTCAAGCGCAAGCAGGGCCATCCGGCGGGCGCGGCGGGCATGGAGTCCCTGTTCCTGGACGCCGTACAGGAGTCGGAGACCGTGCGCGAGCTGGTGGCGGGCGGCACGTTCCAGCACGACGTGCGCGTCGAGCAGGACTTCTCGTACACGGCGGACAGCTTCTGCGGGCCCGGCTACTTCCTCGCCGGCGACTCCGCGTGCTTCCTGGACCCGCTGCTGTCGACCGGCGTCCACCTCGGCATGTACAGCGGCATGCTCGCGGCCGCGTCGATCACGGCGGTGGACGCGGGCGAGGTGACCGAGGACGAGGCGCTGTCCTTCTACGAGGCGCTCTATCGCAACGCGTACGCCCGCATGTTCTCGATGGTGGCCGGGTTCTACGAGCAGTACCGCGGCCAGTCCACGTACTTCTGGCTTGCCCAGCGCCTCGCCCGCGGCCGCCACCCCGAGCTGATGGCCCGCCGGGAGGGCCCGGCCCCGATGCGCTCCGCGCCGGACAGCGAGGCGTTCGCGGCGCTCACCGCCGGGGTCCTGGACCTCGACGACGCGCAGCGGGCGGGTGGCGCCGGGCCGCTGCCCGCCGAGGTCCTGGCCGACCGGATGTCCGGGCAGCACGACATCGGCGGCCACGACACGGCGACGGGGCTGTACCTGACGACCACTCCCCGGCTGGGCATAGGCCGGTCCGGGCGGTCCGCGGAGGCGGCGCGCGCCTGACCGCCGGGGCGGGCCGCCCCTGACCCGCGGTCCGGGCCGCCCCTGCCCCTCGGGGCGGGCGCGGTGGGCGGGGCCCGGCGGCTCCGCCCACCGCCCTTGGTCACACCGGCAGTTCCTCGCCGATCGCGCCCGCCAGCTCGTGCCGGCTGTGAATGCCGAGCTTGCGGTAGATGCGGCCCAGATGGGTGTCGACGGTGCGCTTGCTGAGGAACAGCTTCTCCGCGACTTCCAGGCTGGAGCTGCCCCGCACCACCAGCTCGGCCACCCGCTGCTCCGCCGGGCTCAGCAGTGTGCGCTCGCGCACCGGTTCGCGCCCTGGCTCGCGACCCGGCCGGGGCCCCGCCTCGCGCACCGACTGGGGCCGCGGCGCCGCGCCCCGCTGCCGGGGCGCGCCGTCCAGGATCGTGGCCGAGGCGGACTCTTCGCCCAGGGCCCGGTACGAGGCGGCCGCCTGGGCCCGCCAGGTCACGCAGCCGGGGTGGGTGATGCCGCGCAGCGCGAGCCGGTGGCCGCAGTCGAGGAACAGGCGTACGGCGGTGGTGTGGTCGCCGAGGGCCGCGGCGACCGTGCCGTGTGCCTGGAGGGACAGCGCCTTGATGAACGGGTGGGCGTCCCCGGCCGCCGGTTCGGCGGTCAGCAGGACGGCCGCTTCGGCGGCCCGGCCCAGGCCCACGAGGGCGCGGGCCGCGGCCGCGGCGGCCGCGCCGGCCAGGGCGGGGGCGTTCAGCCGGCGGGCGAGGTGCAGCGCGGCCTCGGCGTCGGTGTGCGCGTCGGTGTGCTCGTCCCGGCGGAGGCGGACCTCGCTGCGTACGAGGTGGGCGAGGAGGGTGGTGGCGAGGTCGTCCGATGCGCGCGACGTGCTGATCAGCCGGTCGGCGAGGGCCGCGGCCCCGTCGAGGTCGCCGGTCCAGGTCAGGGCCAGGGCGGCGCCCACCGGGCCGGCAGCCGACCCGGGCGCCGTCCCCTCCGGTGCGTCGGCCGGGCCGGCCGCGACCCGCAGGGCCATCCGGCGCGCGGTGCCGAGCCGGCCGCCGGCGGCGGCGGCCGCGGCGAGCGCCCCGGCGAAGACGTGCGCGGCCGGGTCCCCGGGGTCGGCGGCGGCGAGGCGGGCCGCCCGGCGCAGACCGGAGCGGTGCCCGGTGAGCAGGGTCTGTGCGGTCAGCCGCAGCAGGTGTTCGCGCGGCGGTGCGGGCAGGGCCGCCAGTTCGCCGCAGACCCGGACGAACGGCCGGGCGCCTTCGATGCGGGAGACGAGCGCGGGGGAGGCGAGTCGGGCCAGGGCCTCGGCGCGCCGGACCGGACCCAGCGGGCTGTCGGCCGCGGCCGCGGCCTGCCGGGCGCAGGCGTCGAGGTCTCGGTGGAGTTCGACGGCGCCGAGCCGCATCGTCAGGTCAAGAAACGATTCTTCACGTTCCCGGGCCTCCTTCGCCGCGCTCTCGTCGCCGTCCGCCCCGGGCACGCCGCGCTGCTCCAACAGGGTGAGCGCGCGCCGCAGGTAGCGGGCCGCGGACTCGCGGTCGCCGACCCCGGAGGCCTGGATGCCCGCGCCGCGCAGCACGTCGATCCCCCAGTCGCAGCCCGCCAGGATCAGTTGGTCCGCGGTCTGCCGGGCCGGGGCGCCGAGCCGTGCCAGTACGGCCGCGGCGCGCCCGTGCAGCAGCAGCCGCTCGTGCGCCGACACCCGGGCGAGGACCGCGGGCCGGACCGCCGTGTGCGTGAAGCGGCCGGGCGCCCCGGCTTCCAGGAGCCCGGCCCGTACGAGCGTTTCGCGGGCCTGCTGGTCGTGCACCTCGCCGTGCTTGGAGAGCGCGGCGCACACGGCCGGGTCGGTGTCGGGGCCCAGGACGGCCAGCTGCGTGAGCAGTTCACTCGCGCACGGGTCGTCCTCGTCGAGCCAGGCCAGCACGGTCTCCGAGACGGCCTGCGCCCCGATCGGCAGCACCTGCTCGGGGTCGGGCGAGCCGGGCGGCACGTGGGTGCGGCGCAGCCGGGTCACCAGGTCGTGCAGCACGAGCGGGTTTCCGTGCGCGAGGGTGTGGCAGAGCGCTGCCAGCTCCTGGTCGACAGGGCTGTCAAAGGCGCGGTCGACCAGCTCGGTCGTACAGGTCGGACACAGCGGCTCCGGCCACAGCCGCAGCAGGTACGGCAGCGGGCCGAGTTGCTCCGCCACCTGTGCCGCGGCCGAGGCGGGCAGCGTGGCCACCATCAGCACCGGCAGGTCGTCGAGCCGCCGGGCGATGTACGAGAACCAGCGCAGCGAGTGCGGGTCGGCGTTGGTCAGGTCGTCGACGAGGATGGCCACCGGCCGGTCGACGGCGAGGGAGCGGGTGGTCCGCAGGAGGCCCAGCAGGGCCTCGTGGGTGGGACCGGCTTCCCCGAGCCCGGGGCCGGGCGTGCCGTGGCCGCCGGCGCCGCCGAGGACCGGGTCGAACAGCTGACTCACCATGCTGTAGGGGAACTGGCTCTCGCTCGGATGGCAGCGCGCCCGCAGAACCAGGGTTTTGGGGGGGAGCAGCCGGGGCACCGCGTTCAGCAGCGCGGACTTTCCGATTCCGTGAGACCCGTGAATAGTGGCCACGGTCGGGCGTCCCAGGGCGAGTTCACCGACGGCACCCTGAAGGAGTCCCATCTCACGCTCACGGTGGTACAGATCCCCGTTGGGTGAATGCATGGGGTCAATGTTTCATTCCGCAGGGTGCAGATCAAGCCAAATGGCAGTCTGAACAGTCCAGTTGGATGAGGTTCTCGCAGAGAAACCGGATGGTCGAATTCCGCGCGCGTCGCCTCGCGCCCCGCGCGTGTCCCGGTACGTATGAAACACCGTCGGGCTACGTATTCGATGGTCCTCCTGCGTATCAGGTGAAGCATTTACCCGGGGTCGGCCCCGTGTTTGGGTTGCCGGTGTGATGCCACGTCAGGGCTGATCGCGAGAACCGAGGGGGACAGATGGAAAAGCCGCGCCTCAAGGCCCATTTCCACGTCGAGGTGGTGGAGGGCGAGCGGGTCTTCCTCTACGCGGAGGGCCAGGACTACCTGGTGCCCGGCAAGGCGGCCGCGGCTGTGCTGCCACACCTGGACGGCCGCAAGACCGTCATGGAGATCGTGCAGGCCCTCGCCGGCACGCTGCCCATCCCCGCCGTACTCGCGGCACTCACCCGCTTCGGCGCCGCCGGGCACCTGGCCGAGGGCCGGCCCGACCTGCCGGAGGCCACCCTCGCGTACTGGGACGCCCTGGGCATCGAGCCCGCCCGCACCCTCGACACCGCGCCCGTCACGGTCTCCGCGGCCGCGGGCGTCGACCCCGAGCCGGTCCTCGCGGCGCTGCGCGCGCTCGGACTGGCCGCCCGCACCGGCGACTTCGACACCGTGCCCGAAGAGGGCATCTCCGTCGTCCTCGTCGACGACTACCTCGACCCGGTCCTCGAAGCCCGCAACCAGCGCCAGTTGGCGGCGGCCAAACCGTGGCTGCTGGCCCGCACCGGTGGCATCGCGCCCTGGATCGGCCCGTTCCTCGACCCGGACCACACCGGCTGCTGGACCTGTCTGGCCCAGCGCCTGGCCGGCAATCGCCAGCTGGAGCGCTATCTGGCCGGCAAGCGCGGCGACTCCGTGCCCCGCCACCCGTCCCGCGCGGGCATCCCCGCCGGACCGCTGGCCGCCGCGGGCCTGATCGCCGCCGAGGCCGCCCGGATCGCCGCCACCGGCGAACCCGGCGCCCTGTGCGGGCAGATGGTCACCCTCGACCTCGCCACCCTCACCACCGACCGGCACCCGCTGATCCGCCAGCCCCAGTGCCGTTCCTGCGGCGACCCGACCCTGGTCGGCAACCGCAGCCCCAAGATCGTCCTGACCTCCGGCGACGCCAGTCACACCAGCGACGGCGGCTACCGCGTCAACAGCCCCGAGGCCACACTCGCCCGCCTGGAGCGGCACATCAGCCCGCACCTCGGCGCCATCACCAAGCTGGTCTCGCACACGCCCGAGTCCAACACGCTGACCTACAGCTACGCCGCGGGCCACAACTTCGCGATGGTCAACGACAGCATGGACCTGCTGCGCCGCAACCTGCGCGGCCAGAGCGGCGGCAAGGGCCGCTCCGAGATCCAGGCCAAGGTGAGCGCCGTCTGCGAGGCCATCGAGCGCTACGCCGGCGTCTGGCGCGGCGACGAGGCCGTGCGGCGCGCCGCCTACCGCGACCTCGACCCCGACACGGTCGTCCACCCCCGCAGCCTGCTGCACTTCTCCGAAGCACAGGTCGCCGGCCGCGACACCTGGAACCAGGACCCCGCCAACCGCCTGCACAAGGTGCCGGACCGGTTCCCCGAGGACGTCGCGATCGACTGGACCAGCGGCTGGTCCCTCACCCACGACGAAGAGCGTCTGATCCCGGCCGCCTACTCCTGGTACGGCCACCCGGACCTCCAGGACCACTTCTTCTGCATCGCCGACTCCAACGGCACCGCCGCCGGCAACTCCCTCGAGGAGGCGATCCTCCAGGGCCTGTGCGAGCTGACCGAGCGCGACGCCGTCGCCGTGTGGTGGTACAACCGGCTGCGCCTCCCGGCCTTCGACATGGACTCGCTCGAAGACCCGTACGTGGAGCAGCTGCGCACCTACTACGACGCCATGGACCGCGACCTGTGGATGATGGACCTCACCACCGACCTCGGCATGCCGGTGTACGTGGCCGCCTCGCGCCGCCGCCACAGCGTCGAGGACATCATGGTCGGCTTCGGCGCCCACCCGGACCCGCGCGTCGCCGCCTTCCGCGCGCTCACCGAGCTCAACCAGTTCCTGCCGATGATCGAGACCCGCGACGCCGACGGGAACACCTCCTACCTCGTCGGTGACCTGGAGACCCTGACCTGGCTGAAGACGGCCACCGTCGCCGCGGAGCCCTGGCTGCTGCCCGACCCGGAGCTGCCGGCCACCAAGGTCGGCCCGCGGGCCGGGTTCGACCTCGCCGCCCGCATCCGCGAGCAGGTCGAGCGCATCAAGGAGGCCGGCTCCGAGGTCATCGTCGTCGACCAGACGCGCCCCGACCTGGAGCTCAACGTCGTCAAGGTGATCGCCCCGGGCCTGCGCCACTTCTGGCGGCGGCTGGGTCCCGGCCGGCTCTACGAGGCTCCGGTCCGCATGGGCCGCCTCGCGGAGCCGACCCCCGAGGCCGACCTGAACACCTGGAACGTCTTCTTCTGAGCCGCCGAACCACCGAGGCAGCGGGCCTCTCCTGATTTTCCGTCACCACCGCGGGCCGGGGCACGACCCGGCCCGCGGCCTCATCAGGGCTGGAGCCATGACCAGTACGACCACACTCCCGGGCGAGGCGCCGCCGGCCTCCGCGGCGTCCGGCACGTACACCCTGACCAGCCGACTGCCCCGGGGCGGCGCCTTCCAGGACGGACAGCTCACCACCCGCTTCGGCGCCATGCGCCTGGGCGCCCTCACCCCGGGCGCCGAGGCCGCGCTGCGCGCCTTCGGCGAGGACGACCACGACGAGGCCGCGATCAGCGCGCTCATCGTGGCCCACGACGGCGAGACGGGCCTGCTGCGCTGGCACATGCTGCGCTCCCGGCTCGAAGCCGCGGGCCTGCTGGAGCATGCGGTGGCCGGGCCGGACGGCGCTCCCGTCGCCCGCCTGGTGACCGTCGGCCGCGGCGCCACCACCCTCAAGCCCGCCCCGCGCGGCCCCGTACGGCTGAGCCGGCACGCCCTGCTGTCACCCGCCGAGGGCACCCTCGCGCTGCGTGCCCCCGGCAGCCCACTGGCCGTGGAACTGGGCGCCGGCGCCGCCGCGTTGCTCCCGCTGCTGACCACCTGGACGCAAGAGGTCCCGGCCCCGCTGGTGCGGCTGCTCGCCACCGCCGGCGCGCTGGCCCCCGGCGGCCCCGACGCCGACCCGCAGGCCGAGGAGCGCGGCAGCCTCCAGTGGGACCCGGTCGACCTCGCCTTCCACGCCCGCACCCGCACACCGGCCTCCGCGCCCGGCTACGGCGGCACCTACCGGCACGCCGACCGCTTCGGCCCCGAGCCGGTCGCGGCCCCCGCCGCCGACGGGCCGCGCGTGGCACTGCCCGTGCCCGACCTCGAAGCGATCGCCGCCCGGGACCTGACCCTCACCGAGGCCATCGAGCAGCGCACCTCCACCCGCGCGCACGACCCCGAGCACCCGCTGACGCTGACCCAACTCGCCGAGCTGCTCTACCGGACCGTCCGCATCCGCGGCACGTTCACCGGCAGCGACGGCCAGGAACTCGCCGACCGCCCGCTGCCCAGCGGCGGAGCCGTGCACGAGCTGGAGGTCTACCCGCTGGTCACGCGCTGCGAGGGGCTGGAGCCGGGGCTGTACCGGTACGCGCCCGACCGGCACGAGCTGGAGTGGGTCAGCGCGCCGGGCCCGGCCACCGCGACCCTGGTCAAGGAGGCCCGCGGCGGCACGATGATGGACGGGGACCCGCAGGTCGTGCTGCTGGTGGCCGCCCGCTTCGGCCGCGTGATGTGGAAGTACGAGACGGTCGCCTACCCGCTGATCCTCAAGCACGTCGGCGTGCTCTACCAGACCGTCTACCTGGTGGCCACCGCGATGGGCCTGGCCGTGTGCGGACTCGGCGGCGGCGACACCAGCGCCTTCGCCGCAGCCACCGGCCGGGACCCGCTGCTGGAGGGCACCGTCGGCGAGCTCGTCCTGGGCAGCCGCCCGGCCGGGCCGGCCGCCACACGCACGGCCGCAGCCGCCACTGCCGCCACCGGAGCCTCCGCCGCTGCGGCCCCGGCCGCCGAGCGCGCCACCGAGCCCGCCACAGCGGGCTTCTGACCCGGCAAGGGGGGAACACCACCATGAAGTTCCGCTACCAGGCGCTGCAGCGCAAGCGGGAGCCGGACGAGCTCGACGCCGCCGTCATGCTCGCGGCCCCGCGCGGCTGGATCGCCGTCTTCGTCGTGCTCATCGTGATGGTCGGGGCCTGTGTGTGGGCGGTGCTCGCCCGGCTCGACGTCACCGTCGACGCCCCGGGCGTCCTGACCCACCCCGGCGGCACCAGCCAGGTGCAGAGCCCGTACACCGGCATGGCACAGAATCTGCTGGTCCGCCCCGCCGACGAGGTCCGCGCCGGGCAGCCCGTCGCCCGCCTCGCCGACCGGGACGGGAAGATCCAGACGATCACCAGCCCGTTCGCCGGCAAGGTCATCAGCGCCACGCTCACCACCGGCCAGTTCGTCCCGGCCGGCGCCACCGTCGCCACCGTCGAACGCACCGACCTCCCCGGCGACCGCCTCGTCGCGCTCGTCTTCGTGCCCGCCGACCGGGCCGCCCGCCTGGTGCCCGGCCGCCCCGTGGACCTGAACGTGTCGACCGCGCCCCCGGCCGTGTACGGCTTGCTGCGCGGCACGGTCACCCGTGTCGACCCGTACCCGCTGACCCGCGAGGGCCTCGCGGCGATCGCCGGCGGCGAACTGGCGGCCCAGAGCTTCCAGCAGGACCAGGCGCCGCGCCTGGTGACCGTCGACCTGATCCCCGCATCGGGCTCCGCCTCCGGCTACGCCTGGAGCTCCGCCAAGCCTCCGCCCATCCGGCTCAGCTCGCAGACCTCCGTGTCCGCCTCCATAGAGCTGCGCACCCAGTCGCCGTTCGACCTGGTGCTGGGGCGCTGACCGGCGCCGACGCCGCTGACGCCGAGACATCCGACGCCAAGTGAGGAAACGGCAGCCATGAGCGACACGAAGACCCGACCCCCCGTGGCCGCCTCCCGCCGGGACGCCCGCCGCACCAAACGCACCGCGGCCCGCACCCGCCGCTGGGCCCGGCGCCGCGCGCACCGGGTGCCCACCGTCCTGCAGATGGAATCGGTGGAGTGCGGCGCGGCCAGTCTGTCGATGATCCTCTCCCACTACGGGCGCCACGTCCCGCTGGAGGAGCTGCGCGCCCTGTGCGGCGTCTCCCGGGACGGGGCCCGCGCGAGTTCCGTGCTGGCCGCGGCCCGCTCGTTCGGGCTCGTCGCCAAGGGCTTCCAGGCGGAGACCGACCAGTTGGAGGAGAAGCTCCGCAACGGGCCGGTCATCATCTTCTGGGCGTTCCAGCACTTCATGGTGGTCGAGGGCATCACCACCCGGTTCGGACGCACCCAGGTCGCCGTCAACGACCCGGCCGGCGGCCCCCGCCTGATGGAGTGGTCCGCCTTCGACTCCGGGTACACCGGCATCGTCCTCACCTTCGAACGCGGCCCCGACTTCACGCCCGGCGGCCGCCGCAGCAGCACCGCCGCCGCCCTCCTGGACCGCCGTCTGCCGTCCGGGCGCGCCCTGCCCCTGGTCCTGCTGGCCAGCCTGCTGCTGGTGGTGCCGGGCATCGTCGGCGCCGCCTACTCGCGGGTCTTCCTCGACCGGGTGCTCGTCTCGGACTCCCCCACGGCCGTGCTGCCGCTGGTCCTGGCGATGTCCGTCACCGCCCTGATGGTCTTCGTCCTCACCTCCGTGCAGCAGCACTACCTGCTGCGCATGGAGATCCGTACCGGACTGGTGGCGTCGGCGCGCTTCTTCCGCCATCTGCTGCGGCTGCCCATCGAGTTCTTCCTGCAGCGCCGCCCGGCCGAGGTCGCCCGACGCGTCGCGAGCAACGACACCGTCGCGATGATCCTCTCGCGCGACCTCGCCGCCACCACCATCAATCTCGTGCTCGTCGTCTTCTACGGCGCCCTGATGGTCCGCTACGACATCCTGCTCGGCCTGCTGGGCCTGGCCACCGCCGGCTTCAACGTGCTGGTCCTGCAACTGGTCTCGCGCTCCCGCAAGGACGCCGTGGACGCGCTGCGCGCCGACCGCGGCAACCTGATCGGCACCACCTTCGCGACCCTGTCCACCATCGAGTCCGTCAAGGCGACCGGCGCCGAGCCCGACGCCTTCACCCGCTGGGCCGGCTTCCTCGCCAAGGTCACCACCGCCCAGCAGCGACTCGGACAGACCACCGCGGTGCTGACGGTGCTGCCGCCCCTGCTGGCCGTCGTCAACATCGGCGTCATGCTGCTCGTCGGCGGCCTGCGGGTGGCCGACGGCACCCTCAGCGTCGGCATCCTCGTCACCTTCCAGACCCTGCTGGCATCCCTCAGCCGCCCCGTCACCCAGCTCACCAACCTGGGCAGCAGGCTCCAGGAGATGAACGCCGACCTCAAGCGCATCCACGACGTGGAGAAGTACCCGCAGGCCCGGAGCTTCCAGCCCGGCGCATCCGGGACGGACGGCCTGACGGACGACGCCCCCGCCGGCCGGCCCGGGCGAATCGGCGGACCGACGAACCGGCTCGACGGCGAACTCACCCTGGACGAGGTCACCTTCGGCTACGGCCCGCTCTCCGACCCCGTCGTCACCGCACTCAGCCTCACCGTCACCCCCGGTTCCCGCATGGCGATCGTCGGCGGCTCCGGCAGCGGCAAGTCCACCGTGGGCCGCCTCGTGACCGGCCTGTACGAGCCGCGCTCGGGGCAGATCCTCATCAGCGGACAGCCCCGCGAGGAGATCCCCCGTACCGTCCTCGCCGCCTCCATGGCCTACGTCGACCAGGACATCGCGCTCTTCGCCGGCACGGTCCGCGACAACCTGACCCTGTGGGACGACACCGTGCCCGACGAGGTCGTCCTCGCCGCCCTCCAGGACGCCGCCGTCTTCGACGAGGTCATGTCCCGGCCCGGCGGCATCAACGCCAGGGTGTGCGAACAGGGCAGCAACTTCAGCGGCGGCCAGCGCCAGCGCCTCGAACTCGCCCGCGCGCTCGCCTCCCGCCCCACCCTGCTCGTCCTCGACGAGGCCACCAGCGCACTCGACCCGGCAACCGAGCGCACCGTCATGGACAACCTGCGCCGCCGCGGCTGCGCCTGCCTGATCATCGCCCACCGGCTGTCGGCCGTCCGCGACGCCGACGAGATCATCGTGCTCGACCGGGGCGTCATCGCCGAACGCGGCACGCACGACGAACTGCTGACCGCCCGGGGCCGCTACGCCGCCCTGTTCGACTCCAGCCGCTCCGAGGAGAAGGACACCCTGTGAGCACTCCCTCCGCCGCGGCCTCCCCCGCCCGGACCTTCTGCCTCGACGACCCCACCACGCTGCTGTACGTGGAATCCGGCGCGGCCGACCTGTTCGCCGTGGACCGCGGACCGGACGGCGGCGACGGCGAGGAGCACGGCCGGCGCTACTTCCTGTGCCGCGCCGAGGCCGGCATGCTCGTGGTGTGCGGCACCGGCGGCGAGAGCCGCCACACCGTCATCGCCCGGCCCGTGCTCGACGCCCGGCTCACCCGGCTGCCGCTGTCCCTCCTCGACCAGATCCGCCAGGGCCGGGCCACGCTGCCCCGGTCGGCGGGCGACCGTCCCGCCGCGCTCGACCACGCCCGGCTCCTCGCCGGCCTCACCGCCGGGCTCACCGCCCTCGCCGACGCGCTCCCCGGCGCCCTCGCGCCCCGCCAGTTCACGTCCCTGAGCACCACCGACGGCACCGAACTCGACAAGGGCGACGTGGCCCGCTCCGTCGACGGGGTGCAGTTCGTCCGCGTGGAGTCCGGCCTCCTCGACCCGGGCGACCCGGCCTCCGAGGGCGCCGCAGGGCTCGACGGGGAGGAGGACACCAGTGCACTGGAGCCCGTCGGCCCCGGCGCCGAGCTGGTCCTGACCGAGCAGGACTGGGTCCGGGCCCGCGGCGCCGCCCGCCTCACCACCGCCTCCCTCCTCTCCGTCTACCGGGAGGGCCGGCTGACGGACGCGCTGACCGAGCACTCCGCCCGGCTGCGCACCACCATCGACCACCGCATCGCCGTCCAGCGGGCCCGTGAGCGCGCCGAACTCGCCGCGCGCCGCGCCCAGGACGGCAAGGTCCTGTCGTCCGCCGTCCGCACCTTCGACGCGGTCCTGCACGACACCGGCACCCGCCTGAAGCTCGCGGACGTCGCCGACGACGAGCCGATGCTCGCCGCGGTCCGGCTGGTCGCCTCCCGGCAGGGCTTCTCGGTCCGCCCCCCGCTCCGAAGCCCCGGCCCGGGCCGCCGCAGCACCGCCGAAGACCTGCGGGCCATCGCCCTCGCCTCCGGCTTTCGCACCCGGGGCATCCGGCTGGAGGACCGCTGGTGGACCCGGGACGTGGGGCCGGTGCTCGGCTATCACGTCACGGGTCGGCCCGTCGCGCTGCTGCCCCTCGGCCACGGCTACGTCCTCGTCGACGACGGCCGGGTCTCCGCGCTCAACGCCGAGACGGCCGCCCGGCTGCGCCCCGCCGCCGTCGTGCTGTACCGGCCGCTGCCCGCGGCCGTGCGCGACGTCCCCAGCCTGCTGAGGTTCGGCCTTTCGCCCTCCCTGGGGCACGGCCGGGACCTGGTCCGGCTCGCGCTCACCGGCGTACTCGTCGCCCTGGTCGGTCTGATCATCCCGGTCATGACCGGCAAGGTGCTCGGCGAGTTCGTGGCGGATGCCAACCGGAACCTGATCGTGCAGGGCTCCCTGGTCGTGATCGGCTCGGGCCTGGTGACCGCCGCGCTGTCCGTCGTGCAGAACTTCGCCGTCCTACGGCTGGAGAGCCGTACCGGCGCCGCCATGCAGGCCGGGCTGTGGAACCGGCTGCTGTCCCTGCCGGCCGCGTTCTTCACCCGCTACTCCACCGGTGAGCTGGGCACCACCGTGCTCGGTGTCACCGCCGCCCAGGAACTCCTGTCCGGGATGCTCACCACGGCCACGCTGGCCCTGCTGACCGGCCTCGCCAACCTGGCCCTCGTCTTCTGGTACGACCTGACCCTGGCCCTGGTCGCCGCCGGTCTCACGGCCGTCGGCGTGCTCTTCGCCGCGGCGGCCGGGCGGCTCCAACTGCGGTGGGCACGACGCGAGTACACGCACGAGCAGGCGATGTCCGCGATGGTCTTCCAGATGCTCACCGCCATGCCGAAGCTGCGGGTGGCCGCCGCCGAGGAACGGGCCTTCGCCGAGTGGACCCGGCTGGCCGCCCGCGGCCACGCCCTGTCCGCCCGCGTCCGCCGGGTGCAGAACAGCGTCACGACCTTCAACGCCGGTTTCCCGCTGGTGTGTTCGGCGGTCGTCTTCGGGGTGACCGCGGGCCCCCTGCACGGGGAGGTCCCGCTCGCCACCTTCCTGCCGTTCTTCGCGGCCTTCAACCTGCTGCTCTCGGCGGGCCTGCAGTTCACCGCCTCCGCCGTGACCGCCGTCGGCACCGTTCCGATGCTGGAGCGGCTGAAGCCCATCCTCGAAGCGGAGCCGGAGAACGACGGCACCAAGGTCGACCCCGGCGACCTGTCCGGCCGGATCGCCATCTCTCACCTGTCGTTCCGCTACGGCCAGGACGGGCCGCTCGTCCTCGACGACGTCAGCCTCACCGTGATGCCGGGCGAGTTCATCGCCGTCGTCGGCGCTTCCGGCAGCGGCAAGTCCACCCTGCTGCGGCTGCTGCTCGGCTTCGAGACCCCCATGTCCGGCAGCCTGCTGTACGACGGCCAGGACCTCGCCGAGCTGGATGTCTCCGCGGTCCGCCGGCAGTGCGGAGTGGTGCTGCAGAACGGCGCGCTCCAGGCCGGCGACATCCTCGCCAACATCGTCGGCTCCGGCGGCCACACCCTCGACGACGCCTGGGCGGCCGCCGAGATGACGGGCCTGGCCGACGACATCCGGGCCATGCCGATGAGCATGAACACCGTGCTCTCCGAGGGCACCAACACCCTCTCCGGCGGCCAGCGCCAGCGCCTCATGATCGCCCGCGCCCTGGTGGCCCGGCCGCGCCTGGTCTTCTTCGACGAGGCGACCAGTGCCCTCGACAATCCCACGCAGGGACTGGTCGCCGAGAGCACGCGCCGCTTGAACGCCACCCGGATCGTCATCGCGCACCGGTTGTCCACCGTGGTCGACGCGGACCGCATCGTGGTCATGGACCGGGGCCGGATCGTCCAACAGGGCACGTACGAAGAGCTCATGGCGGACGCGGACGGACTCTTCGCCCGGCTGGCGGGCCCGCAGATGTCCGACGCCGCGAACAGGCCCTCAGCGCACGCGATGTGACGGAATGTGAGAGCGCATGGTGATCGCGGGCGGGAGGTGCGATGCGCCCCCGCCCGACCGCTCACGGCATCCGCCGTCAGGTGAGATGATCCTCCCGCAAACGATGCGCCCCACGACCAACCCGCCTGCTGCGCACATGGCGTGCGGACGGGTACGCGACCGATCCACCGAATAGGGGAACCCACCCATGTCACAAGGTCCGAAGACAGCCGTCACCAACCTGAACGTGCTGCTGCCCGTGGCGTACGCGCTGGCCGTCGTCGTCGCCGCGAGCCTCGCCTCCGGCACGGTCGCCACCGCCGTCGCCGTGGGCGGCGGGGTGCTGCTGGGCCTCTGGTTCGCCTTCGGCCGCCGCCGCGCCACCCGCGGCTGACACGGCTGCCACGGCTGCCACGGCTGACGGCTGCATTTCAGGATCCACACCTCTTTCGGCTTCCGGGGTGCGGCCGGCGGCGGAGGGCCGGTCCCGGCCTGTGTGGATCACCATCCGGCGTGCCCCGGCCCGGGGCACGCCGGCGGCGCGTGTCAGCGGGCGAGAAGGTCGTCCCGGGCGCCGACCGCCGTCTCGAAGGTGGTCAGTGCGCGGTCCCACACCCCGTCCCGGTCCGCCAGGCGCGCCAGTTGCGGAGCGAGCTCGGCGGAGAAGGCGATGGTGGCCTCGACGGGCAGGAGGGACGGGAGGTTGTCGATGGCGATCAGGTCGAGGGGGGCGCCGCCCGAGGCGAGGGCGCGTACCGGCTCCTCCCACGTGGTGGTCTCGTCGTACACCGGCAGCACGTTGCAGTCGGAGGTGACGTCGCAGGTGACGTCGGAGACGAGGGAGAGGCGCCGGCCCGGGTCGTCGAGGTCGCCCTTGGTGAGGAACGGCGGGACGGGCGTGGTGGTGAGGACGGTGTTGACCATCAGGTCGTGGCCGAGGAGCGCGGCGCGGTCGATCTCGCGGGTCTCGGCGAGGTCCCAGCGGGTCGGCTCGATGCCGGCGGTGGTCAACGCGTCGCAGGCGCCGCGTCCGCTGCGGCCGAGCGCGCCGATGACGAGTGCCGTGCCGTCCGTGCCGGCCGCGCCGGTACCGGGGGCTCCCGCGCCGGAGGCCAACAGCGCGTCGAGGGCAGGGCGGTCGGTCGGGCGCAGGGGCCCGGTGAGCAGGCCGCGGCGGTGCAGGACGGCGAGGGCGGCTCCGACGTACCCGGCCCAGTAGCCGAACGCCGCGACACGGCGGCCGGCCTCGTCGATGAGGTACTCCATGTCGAGCAGGGCGCCACCGCCGGCGGTGAAGCGGGCGAGCAACTCGGCCGCGCCGGCCTGGCCCTTGTAGGCGTGGCCGAAGTAGATGTGCCGGTGGCGCAGGACCGGGGCGCCGGGGCCGGCGGGGAGTTCCTTCAGGCCGAGGACGTACGCGTCGTCGGGGGCCGTGAGCCAGGAGTCGGTGGGTGCGGTGTCGCAGCCGGCGGCGGCGTAGTCGGCGAGGGGGAACACGCGCTGGTCCGAGGCCTCGACGGTGATCCGGAGGCCGGCCCCGACGAGCCGGCCGGCGTCGGAGGGGGTGAGGGGGGCGCGACGCTCGGTGGGGCGGGACTCGTGCCGCATCCAGAGGTGCGGGGTCTTCGACATGAGGGGTCATTCCTGTCTGGGGGCGTGCGGTTGGCAGACGCCCGGCCGTGGTGCGTGCCGGGCTGTACGGTCCCCACCGGTGCCGCCGGCGCCACCGCTGTCACGGGTGTCTCCGGTGCCGCCTGTCCCCCGTCCCGGCTCGGCCTGTGGTGCCCGCAACGCGCCACCCGGTCGGGTCCGTTCCCGCCGGCGCATCGGTCCCGGCCGCTTCGGTGTTCGCGGTGCGGGATGAGGTACGGGATCCGGGGCGGGCCCCGTGGGCGGGTCAGAGGTGGGGGATGCGGGCATTGGCCAGGGGGCGGTAGGTCGGGGTGGCCGTGGACGACAAGCCTGCCGTGCGGAGTTCCGCGACGATGGCGGCGGCGAGGGCCGAGGCGAGGGCCTCTCCCGGGCAGCGGTGGGACGACGCACCGAAGGTGAAGATCATCGGATTCACTCGTCCGGGTGATAGTGCGTGTGGATCCGGGTTGACGGCCGGGTCGCGGTTCGCGGCGGCGAGGAGGACCAGGATCTGCTGCCCGCTCTCCACCGCACGGCCGTCGTGGACGAAGGGCGCGGCGGCGAAACGGCGGGTGTTCTGGATCGGGGCGTCGTACCGGGCCACCTCCCGCACCAGTGCCCCGATGTCGCAGCCGTCCGCTCCCCGGGCCAGGGCGACCAGGGTGTTGCCCACCAGTCCGGCGGTGGCGTCGTAGGTCTGGGACAGGAACCCGACGGCGTTGGACAGCAGTGGCGCCAGGTACGGCCAGGACGCCCGGTCGGCGGCGCGGACCAACTCCCCGAGGAGCCCGTCGTTGTCGCCCACGAGGCCGGGCCGCAGCAGTTCGCGGACCTGATCGGCTGCCGCGGCGGCGGCCCGCTGTTGTGCGGGGGTCGCGGAGGCCGGTATGCACTGGACGAAGTCGGCGATCGCGCGGGCCGCCTCCCGGTCCGCTCCGTCCGTCAGGCCGGCCAGCGCGGCCACGACCCGGGCCGGGACCCCGAACATCAGCTCCTCCCACGGGACCGCGCCGCCGGCCGCCAGCGCCTCCCGGGTGAACCGGGCGGCCAGTCGGGCCGCGTACGCGGTGTCGGCCCGGGCCAGTGCGTCGGCCACCACCGTCTTCAGGCGGCCCTGGACCGTGCCGTCCGTCATGCGGACCAGGTCCGCGAAGACCTCGCCCGCCGGGGTCCCGACGATCCCCTGCGGGACCGGCTCGGCCGGCGGTCGCACCCGCAGCGCGTCGCTGCCCAGTACGGCGCGCACGGCGGCGGCGTCGGCGGCGACCCACACCCCGAGCTCCTCGTCGTGGGTGAAGGGGCGTTCGGCCACCAGGCGGGCGTAGTACGGGTAGGGGTCAGGCAGTCGGACCGCGTCGATCGGCGTGGTGGCGGTCACCTCACACCTCCCGGCCGTCGAATCCGGATGGCGGGGCGGCGGGATGCGGGGCGCCGGGGGGCGCGGGTGTGGCGGCCGGGGTCAGGAGTGCATTGGCCTCGGCGTACGGGATGGCGTCCGCGCCGAAGTCGAACGTGCCGGACTCGGCGATCTCCCGCGCGGCCCGGGTGAACGCGCCCAGCGCCGCGCGGGACAGCGCGGATCCGGTACTGATCCGGCGGACGCCGAGGGCGCCGAGTTCGGCGACGGACAGGGAGAGGGCGCCGCCCATGAGGACGTTCACGGGCCGGTCCACGGCGGAGCAGACGGCACGGATCGCTTCGGCGTCGGGGAGGGCCGGGGCGTAGAGGACGTGGGCGCCGGCGGCCTCGTACGCCTGGAGGCGGCGGATCGTGTCGTCGAGGTCGGGGCGGCCCTGGAAGAAGTTCTCGGCGCGGGCGGTGACCGTGAAGGGGAAGTCCAGTTCCTTTGCCGCCTCCACGGCGGCGGCCACCCGTTCCACCGCCTCGTCGAGCGGTCGCACGGGATCCTCGTCGAGGCCCGTGGAGTCCTCGATGGAGCCGCCGACCAGGCCGGCGGCCGCGGCGAGGCGGATGGTCTCGGCGATGTCCTCGGGCCGTTCCCCGAAGCCGCTCTCCAGGTCGGCGGTGACCGGCAGGCCACTGGCCTCGACGATCACGGCTGCGTTGGCGAGGAGTTCGGCGCGGCTGACCCGGTTCGTACCGTCGGGACGGCCGAGGCTGTGGGCCAGGCCGGCGCCGGTGGTGGCGAGTGCCGCGAAGCCGAGGCCGGCCAGGATGCGTGCGGTGCCCGCGTCCCAGGGGTTGGGGACGACGAACGGCCGGTCGGCGGCGTGCAGGTCCCGGAACGCGACGGCCCGCGCGTGTCGGGCGGCTGCGGTGGTGCGGTTCATGGGGTCCTCTTGGGTGTCCGTCGTCCGGTGGTCGGATGGATCCAACGTACCGACCACCGCGGCGAGTTGCTCTGTGGATCGCTCCCGCGCGTCGCTCAGAGTGCGAAGCCGAGGGCGAAGGCTCCGACGACCGGCGCCATGTAGATGACCGGGAAGGGGATGTGCGCGTACGAACGGGCCTTGATCACGGTGATGACGGCGCCGAGGTAGTACAGCACCAGGCCGATGCCGGCCGCGATGCCGACGACGGGGAGGAAGATGCCGACGACGAGGCCGATCGCGCCCAGGGCCTTGGCCGCGCCGAGGGGCGTCCACCAGGCCTGGGGCACGCGGTACTCGTTCATGGCTTCGACGACCCACGTGGCCCGCGAGAGCAGCGAGTAGCCCGAGAAGCCCGACATGGCGGCGGCGAGGACGGCGACGATGGTGGCGGCGGTGTTCATCGGGAGGCTCCTTCTCGGATGGTCGCCCCTGCGGCGACCTCACCCCCTTGACCCGCCGCGTGCCGCCCGTGTGACAGGTGTCGGGAGAAAGTTTTCACTTCGTCGAGGGCGCGCCCCCGGGGAGCGGTTCGACGCGCCGTCTGCGGGACACGGCCACGCCGGCCAGGCAGATCGCGCCGCCGAGCAGGGTCAGCCATCCGGGGACTTCGTCGAGGGCGATCCAGGCGATGGGCACCACGACGGCCGGCACCGCGTAGGTGGTCGCGCCCATCTTCCCGGCGGTGGTCCGCGACAGGGCGTACGTCCACGTGGTGAAGGCCAGCGCGGTCGGGAAGAGCCCCAGGTAAACCATGTTGAGGGTGGCGGTGAGCGGGGCGTCGGGCAGTTGGTCGACGAGTTGACCGATGAAGGGCAGGGTCACGGCGGTACCGACGAAGCAGCCGTACGTCGTCACCTGGAGCGGGGTCGCGTGGGCCAGGGCGGGTTTCTGGAGGACCACGCCGGCCCCGTAGGTGAGGGCGGCGAGCAGGCAGAGCAGGACGCCGGTGAGGGAGGAGGAGCCGCCGTTGGAGGTGGACACTCCCACCACGACCGCGCCCACGAAGGAGACGGCCATGCCCGCCAACAGCATCGGGGGGAACCCCTCCTTCAGTATCCAACCGCTGAGCAGGGCGATCACGATCGGGCCGATGTTCACGATCATCGCGGCGGTGCCCGCGTCGACGCCCTGTTCGCCCCAGTTCAGCGCGACCATGTACAGCCCGAACCACAGCACTCCGGATCCCACGATCCCGGGCCAGGCCTGACGCGGCGGTGGCGGCACCCGTTTGACGAGCAGGACGAGGCCGAGTGCGATCGAGGCGGTGAGGAGCCGGCCCAGGGCCAGTGCCCCGGGTGCGAAGTACTCGGCCGACGCGCGGATGGAGACGAACGCGGACGCCCAGAGCACGACGGTGATTCCTGCCGCGACGAGAGCGCGATGATCTGGTCCGGTGTCCCCGGCCGTGTGGTCCATGCGAGCAAACTACCGACGGGTCGACGCCGCTGCCCAGGCCATTTCCGGGGGCTCTCCGCCCGGTCCCGCTCAGGAGCGGTGGGCGGGGGCGGTGAGCAGGCTCCGCAGGCGGGCCGCGTAGGCGCGGGGGCGGGCGGTGTTGCCGTTGTGGCCGCCCGGGAAGGTGCATATCGCGGTGTCGAGGAGGTCCGCGAGGGCGGTCGCGCAGCGGTGGTCGAAGACCGATGCCGACGTGGTCGCGCCGATGGCCGGGACGATCCGGGTCGTGGTGCGGGCGAGCGCGGCGAGGTCGAGGGTGTCCTCGATGATCGCCGAGAAGTCGTGCTCGACGAAGTAGTCGAAGTTGGCGCGGCGTCGGTCGTCCAGAGGCTCGGGGGTCACATCCGGTTCGATCTCCTGGCGGGTCGGGTCGATGCCCAGGACCCGGGCGATCTCCGGGAGCGCGACGCCGAGTCCGGACGCGCGGTAGCTCTCCTGTAACCCGGCCAACTCCGCCTCGTGGTCGGCCCGGTCGGCCGCCGGCAGCAGGCGTGGGGCGACCGGCTCGTGGGCGATGAGGGTGCCCACTTGGCCTGGATGTCGTGCGGCCAGGTGGAGGCCGATGGTCGCACCGAGGCTGCAACCCAACATCAGGGCGGGTTCGTCGGTGACGGCGGACAGCAGCCGGTGTACGTCCTCGGCGTGCTCGGCCAGGGTGGTGGTCCGGCCCGGTTCGTCGAGCCTGCTGCGGGAGAGGCCCCGTCGGTCGTACGTCAGGACGGTGAAGGCGTCATCGAGGTGCGACACCAGGTCCACGGTGCGATCGGCGTCCCCCTCGCCGCTCTGGGAGATCAACAACAGTGGTCCGGATCCTCGGAGTTGGTAGTGAAGGGTGCAGCCGGGAGCCGCGAGGGTGGCGGACAGGGCGGACATGGTGACTCCTCTGCGTTGATCGGCACGGACCTTTGTCCGCTGCTCTGCGATCAGCCTAATCCATCGGAACAGATACATCAAGAGAGATGCATCCTTCTTGATGTATCTGCCGTGATGTATTCTGGCGTGGTGGATGGAATCGAACTGTTCCTGCTCGGCAGGGCCTTGATGAAGCTCGGCGAGGAAGCCCTGCCCGAGCCCCCGGGCGGATCCGGTCAGTACGCCGGCAGTACCCGCGCGGTGGTGATCGTGGCGGGGGACATCGCCGCGCATCCGGACACCACCGTCGGCGAGACCGCGCAGCGCACGGGCCTGCCGCAGAGCCAGGTGTCGGGTGCCGTGGCCCGACTGCGCGAGGTGGGATCGGTGGAGACCGCGCCCGATCCGGCCGACCGCCGGCGCACGCTCGTACGCCGGTCCCCCGAGGTCTCCGCGCGCGTGGCCACCGTGCGGGCCGTCGGCGCCTCCAAGGTCGAGGAAGCCCTCGCCCGGGCGCTCGGCGAGGCGGAGGCGGAACGGCTGCCGACGGTCACCGAGGCCCTGGAGGTACTGGCCCGCCACCTGGTCCGCCCCTGAGGACGGCGCCGGCGCCGCTCACGCCACGGGCGCCCCCCGCCGACCTCACCCCCGGCCTCACCCCCGCCGGCAGGAACCACGCCGTCGACAAGGTCGCCTCACCCCGTCGGTGCGGACCGCCCCGCCAGGGCCGTGAACGCCGCCAGGTCCTCCGCGATCGCCCGGGACACCGCGTCCCGCTGTTCGTTCAGGTAGAAGTGCCCGCCGGGGAACCCGCGGAAGGTGAAGGCCCCCGCGGTCACCTCCCGCCAGGCCATGGCCTCGGGCACGCCGACCCGGGGGTCGGACTCGCCGGTCAACACGCTCACCGGGGTGCGCAGCACCGGTCCGGGCACGTGTCGATGCGTCTCGACGGCGCGGTAGTCGCCGCGCAGCGCCGGCAGGATCAGCTCGCGGAAGTCCGGATCGGCCAGGAGTCTGGCGTCGGTGCCCGCGAGTTCGCTGACCAGGGCGATCAGCGCGTCGTCGTCCCGCGGGTGGACGCCCTCGGAGCGCTCGATCAGCGGGGAGCGTCGCCCGGACACGATCAGACCGTGCGGGGGCGTGCCGGCGTGCTCCAGGCGGCGCGTCACCTCGTAGCCGATGAGTGCGCCCATGCTGTGCCCGAACAGCACCAACGGCCGTTCCCGCCACGGCATCAGAGCTTCCAGCAGCCCGTCGGCCATCGCGGCGATGTTGCCCGGTACCGGCTCGCCGATGCGCTCCTGGCGCCCGGGGTACTGGGCGACGAGCACCTCGGCGCAGGGGGCCAGGGCCGCGGAGAACGGGTGGTAGTAGGCGGCGCTGCCGCCCGCGTGCGGAAGGAACACGAGGGTCGGCGCGGGACCGGAAGGCGGCCCGGGGTGGAACCGGCGCAGCCAGGGCGAACCGGTCCTGCGGTCGAAGAAGGCGGGAGCAGAGGGGGGAGTCGTCATCGCCGGTCCTCGGAGTCGTTCGTCAGCAGCAGCTTCTTCTGCGGCTTGCCCATGGCGTTGCGCGGGATGGCGGTCACGAAGCGGACCTCGCGGGGGCGTTTGTGCACCGACAGGTGCGCGGCGACGAAGTCGGTGAGTTCCGTGCCGGTGACGCCCTGCGCGACGACGAAGGCCACGATCCGTTGGCCGAGGTCGGTGTCCGGCAGTCCGACGACGGCCGCCTCGCTGACCCGGGGGTGGTCGAGGAGGGCGTTCTCGATCTCGCCCGCGCCGATGCGGTACCCGCCGGACTTGATCAGGTCGATGGAGGCCCGGCCCACGATGCGGTGAACGCCGTCGGTCTCGTCGACGGCGGCGATGTCGCCGGTGCGGAACCACCCGTCCTCGGTGTACGCGGCGGCCGTCGCCTCGGGGCGGCCCAGGTATCCGGAGAACAGGGTCGGTCCGGTGAGCTGGAGTTCGCCGATCTCGGCGCCCGGTTCGGCGGCGATACGGGTGCGGATGCCGCGCACCGGGGTGCCGACCGTGCCGGGGCGGACCTCTCCGCCGGCCCGGCCGCTGACGGTGATCAGGGTCTCGGTCATTCCGTAGCGCTCCACCGGGCGCAGGCCGGTCAGGGCCTCCAGGTCCCGGAACACCGGCGCGGGCAGGGCGGCGCTGCCGGAGACGAGGAGCCGGGCGCGGGAGAGCGCGGCGGCCTCGGCCGGGGACCCGGCGATCCGGGACCAGACGGTGGGGACGCCGAAGTACAGGCTGCCGGCGGCCTGCGCGTACGCCTCGGGGGTGGGGCGGCCGGTGTGCAAGAGCCGGCTGCCGGTGCGCAGGGCGCCGAGGACCCCGAGGACGAGTCCGTGTACGTGGAAGAGGGGCAGGCCGTGCACGAGGGTGTCCTCGGCGGTCCACTGCCAGGCTTCGGCGAGGGCGTCGAGGTCGGCGGCGATCGCGGCGGTGGTGAGGACCACGCCCTTGGGGGGACCGGTGGTCCCGGACGTGTAGAGGATCAGGGCGGGGTCGGTCGCCCCGGCCGCGGGCGTGGCGGGGGTGTCGGCGCGGCGGGTGTAGTCCACGTCGAGGAGCGCGGCGCCGGAGTCCCGGAGGATGTGCTCGCGTTCGGCGTGGCCGGCGTCGGGGGGCAGGGGTACGAGGGGGACCCCGGCCAGCAGCGCGCCCACGGTGGCGGCGACGGTCTCCAGGGAGGCGGTGGCCGTCACGGCGACGGCCGGTGCGCCGCCGGCGGTGATGTCGCGGGCCACGGCGGAGGCAGCGCCGAGCAGTTCCTCGTAGGAGGTGGCGCGGCCGGCGACGGTGAGGGCGTCGGGGCGGTCTCCGTACACGCCGTCCAGTGCGGTGAGCACGCGGCAG
Source organism: Streptomyces sp. NBC_01426 (assembly GCF_036231985.1). Classification (GTDB taxonomy): domain Bacteria; phylum Actinomycetota; class Actinomycetes; order Streptomycetales; family Streptomycetaceae; genus Streptomyces. The sequence continues at coordinate 404,635 of NZ_CP109501.1, read as the reverse complement.
CTCCCTGGTGATCCGATGGATGGTGGCAGGGTCAGGCTACGGGCCCGAGCGCGGTGCGGTGGCGAGGGGTTGCGTGCGTGGGCGGCTCGCGCCGTCGCGGCCCCCGAGGGAGCCGCGACGGCGCGGTGCGGTGCACCGCGGGTGGGCTCAGATCACGCCCTGGGCCAGCATCGCGTCGGCGACCCGCTCGAAGCCGGCGATGTTCGCGCCCGTCACGTAGTCACCGGGCGCGCCGTAGCGTTCGGCCGTTTCGTGGGCGACGGCGTGGATCGAACGCATGATGCCCGCCAGCTCGTCCTCGACGCGCTCCGCGCTCCAGGAGACCCGACCGGCGTTCTGTGCCATCTCCAGGGCGCTCACGGCGACTCCGCCCGCGTTCGCGGCCTTGCCGGGACCGAAGGCCACGCCCGCCTGCTGGAGGACCCGCACGCCCTCCGGGGTGGTGGGCATGTTGGCGCCCTCGGAGACCGCCTGGACCCCGCCGCGCACCAGCGTCAGCGCGTCCGCCTCCGTCAGTTCGTTCTGGGTGGCCGACGGGAAGGCGACGTCCGCCGGGACCTCCCAGACCCGGCCGCCGGGGACGAAGCGGGCCGAGGCGCCGCGACGCTGGGCGTACTCGCTGACCCGGCCGCGTTCGACCTCCTTGATCTGGCGCAGCAGCTCCAGGTCGATGCCCTTCTCGTCGACGACGTAGCCCTGTGAGTCGGAGGCGGTGACGGGGTTGGCGCCGAGCTGCCGGAGCTTCTCGATCGTGTACAGGGCGACGTTGCCGGAGCCGGAGACCACGGCGGTCAGGCCGTCCAGGGAGGCGCCCTTCACGGCGAGCATCTCGGCGGCGAACAGCACGCTGCCGTATCCGGTGGCCTGGGGGCGGATCAGGGAGCCGCCCCAGCCCTGGCCCTTGCCGGTGAGCACGCCGGCTTCCCAGCGGTTGGTGATGCGCCGGTACTGGCCGAACAGGAAGCCGATCTCGCGGCCACCGACGCCGATGTCACCCGCGGGGACGTCGGTGTGCTCGCCGATGTGGCGGTGGAGTTCGGTCATGAACGACTGACAGAAGCGCATGACCTCGGCGTCGGACTTGCCGTGCGGGTCGAAGTCGCTGCCGCCCTTGCCGCCGCCGATGCCGAGACCGGTCAGGGCGTTCTTGAAGACCTGCTCGAAGCCGAGGAACTTCACCACGCCGATGTCCACCGACGGGTGGAAGCGCAGGCCGCCCTTGTACGGGCCCAGCGCGCTGTTGAACTCCACCCGGAAGCCGCGGTTGACGTGGACGCGGCCCCGGTCGTCCTGCCACGGCACGCGGAAGAGGATCTGCCGCTCGGGTTCGGTCAGCCGCTCGACCAAGGCCACCGCCGGGTCGGCGTACTCGGGTCGGGCGGCGAACACCGGGGCCAGGGTCTCCAGTACCTCGCGTACGGCCTGGTGGAACTCGGGCTGGGCGGGATTGCGGCGCTCGATGTCTGCCCGGAGCGCGTCCAGCCTGTCCTTGTGGTCCTTCACGGAGTGATCCTCTCGGGGAGTCGCTGGTGGCCGTGCGGGGCCGGGAGCCGGAGCGTACCCCGCGTCCGGACGAGGTCAGGCAGGGGTTGAGCTGATCGGACAAGTCCTCGGGGCCGCGGGAATTGCATGGGGCAGGCTGTGGCGTGGACCGTATGATCGGCCCCACATCGGACGGGCCACACGACCGGGGGGCTTGCGTGGAAGCGGTACGGTACGCGTCGCTGATCGCGGCGACGATCACGGTCGGGCTGATGAGCGGTCTCTTCTACGGGTTCTCCGTGTCCGTCATGCCGGCTCTCAAGCGCAGTGACGACCGGATCGTCATCGAGGTCATGCAGCGCGTCAACGTCGCCATCCTCAACGGCTGGTTCCTGCTGGGCTACCTCGGCGCCCTGATCTTCACCGGGCTCGCGCTGGGGATGCACGTGGTGGACGGTCCCGACGGCGCACTGGTGCCACTGATCGCGGCGTTCGTCTGCTACGTCCTGGCGATGGTCGTGACGGGTGTGGTGAACATTCCGCTGAACAACGCGTTGGAGAAGGCGGGCCCGGTCGACCGGATCGCCGACCCGGCCGCCGTTCGCGGCGCGTTCGAGACCCCGTGGGTACGGGCCAACGTGTGGCGCACGCTCCTCTGCACGGCGAGCGCCGGGTTCCTGGCCTGGGCACTGCTCGTCCAGGCCGCGTGACGGCCGGGCGTCGGCGCTTGACGAGCGATCGTCGAGCGCCGGTCGCCCCTCGCACCTCGAACCTCGAACCTCGAACCCCACACCAGAGGCTCTGACCGTCGCCCGGCGCGTCAGCGCGTGGTGGCCCGGCCGTACAGGATCAGCGCGCGGGAGAGCGCGGTGAGCGCGGCCGTGCACAGCACGGTGCGGATGATGTTCGTGGTGACCCAGGTGCCCTTGAACTCGTCCACGATCGAGAGGTCGGTCAGTTTCGCCACGTCGCCACCGGCGGCCAGGTCGTTGTTCAGCGGGATGTTCATCGCAAAGGTGACGACCAGGACGACGAGGTAGGCGACGGCCGCCGAAGCGACCCACAGGGCGGTGCCGCGCCGGCCCGCGCGGAACTCGACGATCGCGGAGGCCACGGCGGCCACCAGGGCGAGCAGGAACACGGTGACAAAGAGGCCGCTGCCGTCGATCGCCGCGTTGAAGGAGCGCATGGCGCTCACGTACGTACGGTCGTCGCCGGCCGCGAGGCCGGGCATCACCGAGACGTCGAAGGCGAAGAACAGGCCGGCCATCAGGCCCACGAGCACGGTCGAGAGCGCGAGAAGTGCCGTGGACACGCGTGTCGCGCCGGCCGGATTCTGTGTCATGGGAGCAGATCCTGGCACTCGACTCCCTTGACCACCACGCTTTTTGACGGCCTGAGACAGTGCGATGACGAGGCCCCGGGGCGGCGGCCCGCCCCGTCAGGAGAGCGCGCTGGGCTTCCTGGGTGGCGGGACGGCTCTGAGGAGTTCCCACAGGGGTCGGGAGCCGGCGGCCCATTGGGCGAGGAGGTGGCGGTCGACGAGGTGGAGGTGCTGGGACTTGGCGAAGGCGAGCGCGGGTCCGGAGAAGCGGCCGTTGGTGAGCATGACCAGGACATCGCCGCCGTGGACCTGGCGGCCGGTGCCGTTGAGGACCTGGAGGTCCGGGGTGCCGACCGCGGAGCCGGACCAGCCGGCCTTGTCGGGTAGGTCCGGCGCATCGCTGCGCCGGACCCCCCTCAGAACCGTGCGTGCGCCTCTCAACGCACACGGCTCAAGCGGGCTGCGAGGCCCGCGCAATAGGTGTCCTACGGTTGCCCCGGGCGTGGAGTTCCCGATGGCAGTCTGCGTGAATCAGCTCCAGATTCAACCTGTCGTTTGAGCCGCCGTCACGTCGGTACACGATGTGGTGCACGTGTAGTTGTTTCGCCGAGGCTGAGAACCATTGGACCCACTCACGTACGTCCTGCGGTTCGAACTCGGCGCCTTCGATCAGGTCCAGCCCACACCTCGGGCAGAGTCCCTTCTGCCGCACCGCCAGCCCGATGTTTCGCTTTCCGTCAGCATCAGGATGTTTGCGACGTCGGGATCTGCTGGCCCAGTATGCAGACAAACTCGGGTCGTCCTTGGAGGCCCGGCCCGTGACCAGCTTATGTCTTACAATTTTGGTCCAACTGAACTTGATGAGGTATGCGCCGGTCTTGCGATCGCCGAATACCCATCTGTCTCGCCTGTGAAGGTTGAATTCCCCCCAATAGTGGGCGATCCTCCATAGTCGCCCCTTATTTCGGTGTCTTCGCATGGCCCACATCCAGAGTCGCTGGAAAACGTAGGAATCCAGCGTTGCGAAGATGTTACTGGAGACGACTCCCCGGTAGTAGGTAGCCCATCCTCGGATAGTTGGGTTGAGCTTGCCGATTAGGGCTATGGTCTCCCAACCGTCCATACTTCGGATGCGTTCCTTGAGAGTCCGGATGAGTCGTTTAACGGCGTCTCGACTCGGCCGAATGATCACCTTCCCGTTGCGCATGCGCTGGATGTTGAACCCGAGGAAGTCGAATCCTTCACTGAGGTGGACCACTCGGGTCTTTTCCTCATTAAAGGCCAGACCCTTGGGCTCAAGCCACTTGGAAAGGCGTTCTTTCACCATTAGTGCTTCTTCCTTCGTCACACAGAGCGCGACGAAGTCGTCAGCGTACCGAATCAAAGTTGGGGCAGTCGGATCGGTACGAGTTACCCTTTCCGTTGCTCCTGCCGCTTCTGTCATTCCGTGTAGAGCGATGTTCAGGAGAAGGGGACTGATCACACCTCCTTGGGGCGTCCCCTCATCGGTTGCCGTTAGCTTCTGGTTCTCCATCACTCCGGCTCTCAACCATCGGCGGATCATTTCCCGTCCGGGGAACGATCCGATGGCCGCAAGGAGGCGTTCATGATCAATGCGGTCAAAGGCCGCTGCCAGGTCCGCGTCCAGTACCCACAGCCGTTTCGTACGTTTTCCCGAGGTGACTGTGTGGATGGTACTGATGGCGTCGTGGCAACTCCGCCCTGGGCGGAAGCCGTAGCTTCTCGCTTCGAAGCGAGCCTCCCACTCAGGTTCCAGGGCATTCTTCGCTCTGGCCTGGTTCACTCGATCCCTGATAACCGGGATTCCTAGAGGGCGCATTTTGCCGCTTGACTTCGGAATGTATACACGCTTGACGGGCTTGGCATCGAGACCCCTGTCGGAAGTGAGCTCCTTGGTGAGGCGCCGTCGTTCCAAAGCGGTAAGAGCGGTCTCGCCATCAATGCCCGCCGTCCTCTTCCCATGGCTCTTCTGCGTCACTCGCCGCACACTTACGGCGAGGTTTGAGTGCGAACGCAGCATGAGCTTTTGAAGGTTTCGTACCTTCTTGAGGTCACCTTCTTGCGCGGCTCTAAAGATGCGCTGTCGAAGTCGCCTTACGTTCTCCTCGGCCTTCGCCCATTCGGATCTGGGTGACCGGCCGTTCACGTTCGAGGGTCCGTTCGCCGCCTCTGGCGACAGTCGAGTTGCCATTGACATGCCGGCTGCCGCTTCCCTTCGGTATCTAACTTGCGCCTCGATGCAGACTGCTTGCAGTTTCTCTTTTTCTGCCTACCTGATCCGCGTGGGCTCCCTTTCGGGCTCAGGCATATGCCTGATATCCGCCGAGTTATAGCCGGGGCTGAAGGTGACCATTTCCGGCGTTTCCTCTGGACTTTCGTCTTGGCGGCTTTCGCTTCTCGGATCATCCTTTCCCGCAAAGGAGTTAGGTCTTCGTTACCTCCGACTTACCGCAGTTCGCGGACCTTTACGGGGTTTCCACGTTCCGCACTATTCAGATGCGGCCTGGTTAGGACGCCCCCTCTGCACCGAGTCCCGTGGTGATCTCGTGGTCGTTTCGTCGCCTTCCACGCACGCGGCGGTTTCCACCGCCAGGACTTACCATCGCGCTTCGGTGGTTCCTCGTCGGCGCGAAGTTGCATTAACGATGCGTTGCAACAGGGATTCACTCTCGTTCGTCCTTCCGGCCTTCCCCTTCACCTGTTCCCCGCGACGAGACAGGGGCTTGGGCTTTTCCAGTTCGGCTTAGGACAACCCCGTTGCCAGGGATGCCCCCGAATGTGGGGACCGACATTGATCACTTGCCGGGGGCGGAGCCTCCCTCCTTATCTCCGCCCGCTGAGTAGTGCGACTTCGTGTCGCACGCGGTGCTTGCACTGGATCACCCAGCGGCGGCCGTAGGGGTCGGTGGCTTTCACGTCCGCGCCGTTGTCGCCCCGTCCGCCGACCTTCTGGGCGTCGGCGCAGCCGTCGCGGTGCATGAGGTCCCGTACGGCGAACTCGAAGTCGTCGTAGTGGAGGCCGTCGAGGTGCTCGACGGCGTAGCGCAGCCCCCGGGACCGCACTTGTTCCCATCGGGCCGCCTCCTGGCGCCGTCGCAGCCAGAGCCATCCGACGCCGACCGCTGTGACCAGGATCAGGATCAGCACCCACGGGTGGGCGGCCAGCCATGACAGGAGGGCCATGACCAGGCTGAAGGCGATCACGGCCGCCAGGCCGCCGAGCAGCCACAGCCCGTTCGGGTGGCCGCTCCTGCGACGCCGTGCGCTGCCACCCCGCTTGCGCCGCCTCGCGGGCGGGCGACGGGTCACCGACCGCTCGCCGTGTCGGGGAAGACGATCGGATACGAGACCGTCGGCTCCGGCCGAGGTGTCGGCCGGTTCTCCCACGCCGGCCACGTGATCGGATACATCGGTTGGACGGACGTCGATCGCGGCTGTGGTCGGGGTAACCCCTGCCGTGGCTCCGCGTCCGCCCCGGCCGTGGTGGGGCTGTTGCCGAGGACGAACACGCCGACCACGAACAGGCCCAACAGGGCGGTCTCCCGGCGGGCCCCCGGTGGCAGCCGGAGGTGGCCACTGACTTTGGTGCCGTCCGACTTCACATACGTGTTGATCCAGGGCACAGCCACATCCCCCTCGGTGGTCGTGTTGCGCCTCCCGGCGCGACCGGCCCATGAAAGCACTTGCCACTGACAACACGTCACCCGAGTTCACCAAGTGTGATCATCTGCTGAACTCGGCCTCGCCCGGGCCGGCTCTCTGGGGGCGCACCCGGGACGCCTCCACGAGACTCTGGGGCGCGCCTGCCGTCCGGGGCCGCTCCCTGCGGTACCCGAGACGGTGGCCGTCGACGTGACCACCCGAGTCTTCGAGGAGGGTCGGGCGGGCGGGGAACTCATGCTTCGCGGGCTCCGGCTCGTGGCGCGGGTCTGGGCAGCGTGATCGCCGTGACGATGAGGCCGTCCCGGACCAGCCAGCCGCCGTCGAGGGAGTCGAGGCGGACGCCGTCGACCTCGGGGCCGGGTACCAGGAGCCGGGCGTGGAAGGTGGACCAGGCCGGGTCGACCGTGATCTCCGCGTCCTGGAAGTCGAGCCAGCGTCCGGTCAGCGGGTACCAGACCTTGTACACGCTTTCCTTGGCGCTGAAGAGCAGCCGCTCCCACTCCACCTCGGGGTGGCGGGCGGCGAGTTCGGGCAGCCAGGCGCGCTCGCCCGCGACGGTCACCAGGTCCGCGACGCCCCGGCTGCGCAGCGGCAGGTTGGGTTCGGCGTCGATGCCGAGCGCGGCCACCCGTCCGGCGGGCGCCACCACGGCCGCCCGGTAGCCCTGGCAGTGGGTCATCGCGCCGACGAATCCGGTGGGCCACCGGGGCGCCCCCTTCGGGTCGCGCAGGATCGGCGCGGGGGCCACGCCGAGCTTGCCGAGGGCCTCGCGCGCGCACCGCCGTACGGTCGCGAACTCCCGTCGGCGTCCGTCCTCGGCGCCCGCGACGAGGAGTTCCTCCTCGGGGTGGAGCTCGGCCAGGGCTCCGGGGTCGTCTCCGAAGGACTCCACGGCGGCCGTGCCCGGGGCCAGCAGTTCCTCGATCATGTGCGCTCCGCGAGGATCCGTACGGCGCCCGCCGGGGCGGTGGCGCGTTGCTTCCATTCCCTCGGATAGCCCAGGGAGACCTCGTGGTGGGGGATCCCGTCCTGGTGGATCAGGCGCGGGATGTGCAGGTGGCCGTAGACCACGGCCGCCGCCCGGAAGCGGACGGGCCAGTCCTCGGTGGCCTCGGTTCCGCACCACAGCGCGAACTCGGGGAACCGCAGGACGCGGGTGGGTTCGCGGACCAGCGGATAGTGGTTGACCAGCACGGTCGGCAGGTGGTCCGGGATCTCGGCGAGCCGCGCGGCGGTGTGCGCGACGCGTGCCCGGGACCATGCCTGGCGGCTGGGGTAGGGGTCGGGGTGCAGGTAGAACTCGTCCGTGCAGACGACCCCGGCCCGCTCGGCGATGTCCATGGCCTCCTGCCGGGTGCGGGCTCCGGCGGGCCGGAACGTGTAGTCGTACAGCAGGAAGAGCGGGGCGATCGCTACGGGGCCGCCGGCGCCCTCCCACACCGGGTAGGGGTCCTCGGGGGTGGTGACGCCCAGGCGTCGGCAGATCGCGACGAGGTGGTCGTAGCGGGCCTGGCCGCGCAGTTGGACCGGGTCGGCGGCGGTGGTCCACAGTTCGTGGTTGCCGGGCGCCCAGATCACCTTGGCGAACCGGTCGCTCAGCAGCCGGAGGGTCTCCTCGAAGTCGACGGTGGACTCGCTGACGTCCCCGGCGAGCAGCAGCCAGTCGTGTTCCGTCTCCGGGCGCAGGCCGTCGACGACCTTCTTGTTCTCGTCGTGGCGGACGTGCAGGTCGCTGATGGCCAGCAGCCTGCCGGGGCCGGTCGGCATCAGGCGGCCCCCAACGCGCTCGCGCCGCGGCGGTGGAGTGCGGCGCGGATGACGGCGGCCACCTGCGGGACGCTGTGGTCGAGGTAGAAGTGCCCGCCGGGCAGGATCCGTACGTCGCTGCCCGCGGCGGTGTGCACCCGCCAGGCGGCGGCGTCCTCGACGGGGACGACGGGGTCGCGGTCGCCGACGAGCACGGTGAAGGGCACGTCGAGGGGGCGGCCGGGCTGCCAGGCGTAGGAACCGATGGCCTTGTAGTCGGCGCGCAGGGGCGGCATGACCATCTCCAACAGGTCGGGGTCGTCGAAGACCTTCCCGACCGTCCCGCCGAGCGTGCGGATCATCGCGATCACCTTCTCGTCGGTGTCCAGCCGGTCGCTGGCGCTGCCGAGCGGGGTCGGGGCGAACCGGCCGGACAGGAACAGCCGCTCGGGGGCGGGCAGTCCGCGCCGGTCGAGTTCGCGGGTCAGCTCGTACGCGAGCACGGCGCCCATGCTGTGCCCGAAGAAAGCGTACGGGCGATCGTCGCCCCGGCGGCCGGGCCCGAGGGTCGAGCCGGCGGCGAGTTCGTCGGCGAGCGCGGTGACGAGCCGGCCTATGTCGTCGACGGCGGGTTCCATCCGGCGGTCCTGACGGCCGGGGTACTGCACGGACAGGACGTCGAACTCGGGGGTCAGCTCCTGTGACAGCGCGAGGTAGGCGCTGGCCGCGCCGCCCGCGTGCGGAAAGCAGAACAGGCGCGTGTCGCTGTCGGACGCGGGGCCGAACCGCCGGAACCAGTCATTGGCCATGTCTTCTCTCCTTCAACATCCTGTCGAGTCGACTTCCAGGGTGGGTCGAGCCGGTGGACCGCCGGTCGAGAGGCCTTGGACGGGTACTACAGGCACCCCCACAGCCTGGGCGAACGTCGCGCCGGAGCGGGCGGTGGGCCGCGGGTTACCGCGCCGTGAGACGGCGTGGCGAGACTTCCAACCGTTTCTCGCCACTCCCCACCGAGCTCCCCATCGAGCCTGAGCGGTCCCCTTTCCGCTCTCCTCTCCCCCGCTCCCGCCCTTGGAGGCGCGCCCCATGTCCAGCACGGAAACGGAACCCCGGCAACTGTCCCGGGGTCAGATCGTCGGTCTGGCCGTCGCCAGTATGATTCCCGCGGTGGGTCTGGCCGCGGTGCCCGCCCTGATGTTCGTCTCGGCCGGGAACGGCAGTTGGCTGTCCGCCCTGCTGTCGGCCGCGGTGACCACGTTCGTCGGCCTGTCGGTCGTCACCTTCGCGCGCCGGCACGTCGCCAACGGCTCGCTGTACTCCTACCTTTCGCTGGTCTTCGGCCCGTGGGCCCGGCTGGTGGCCGCCGCGGCGCTGCTGCTGGGCTACGCGGCGATGATCGCCGGCATCACGATGGTCATCGGGGTGTACGTCGGCAGCTTCCTGCTGTCGCGGGGGTACGCGGCCGGCCTGGAGGTGCCGGCGCAGCTCGCGGTGTACGCGGTGGCGCTGCTGATCGCGGTGTTGTTCGCGCGGCGCGGCGTCGACCTGTCGGTGAAGGCGGCGGTGGTGTTGATGGCCGTGGCGATCCCGGTGGTCGGGGTGGTCGTGGTGGCCGGCGCGGGTACGACCGGACTGCACCTGGCGGAGCAGTTGTCCTTCGAGGGCGGGTTCTCGTTCAGCGGGGTCTTCCAGGGCATGGCGGCCGGGGCGACGTTCCTGATGGGTTTCGAGAGCTGCGCCGCGTTGGCGCGGGAGACGAAGGATCCCAAGCGGGACGTGCCGTTCGCGGTGCTGGGCATTCCGGTGCTGCTCGGTGTGGTGTACCTGGTGGCGACGGTGCTCCAGGTACCGGGGCTGTTCGCGGCGGCGGACGACCTGGCGGCGGGCATGTCGCCCGCGGCCGCGCTGGCGTTGAACGCGGGATTGGGCGAGACCTTCGCGAGCGCCACCGACCTGGTGCTGGCGGTGGCGACCTTCGCGGGTCTCATCGGGTTCGTGAACTTCGGGTCGCGGTTCGTGGCGACGCTCTCGGACGACGGTCTGTTGCCGCGCCGGGTGGGGCGCGCGCACCCCGAGCACGGGTCGCCGACCGTCGCCGTGACCGTCCTGGCGGTCATCGGCTTCGCGGTGCTGGCGGTCGCCGTGCTCGCCTATCCGGACTCGCTGCTGTCGGTGTACTCGGCGCTGGCCACGCTGATCGTCTACCTGTGGGTGTTCCCTTACGTGCTGATCTGCGCGGCGCACGTGGTGCTGCTGGTGCGCGAGCGGGCGGTGAAACCGCTGTCGTACCTGACGGCGGTGCTCGGGGCGACGGCGATGGGCTGGGTGTACCTCAACGGGTGGGTCAACCCGCCCGCCTCGCCGGTGGACGCCATGTCGTACGTGGCGCTGGTGCTGATCGGGGTGACCGTGCCCGCCCTGGCGTGGGCGCGGCGCAGTGCGCTGCGGTCGGCGGGGGAGGTTTCCGGGGCGCGGGAGGTCGGGGAGGTCCGCGCCCCGGCGGCGGAGCGCCTGCCGGACTCGGCGCGCGCCTGACCGCGGCGTGCGGCCCGTGTGGTCCCGGCCGCCGGCCGGGCAGGCCCGAGGCCCCGTCCCACCGTGTGGTGGGGCGGGGCCTCGGGCCGTGCGGGGGTCGATCATGCGCCGCTCAGGCCGTGTTGGCCCAGGTGGGCTGGGCGCCCGCGGCCCAGGACGTGGCCGCGCGGCGGCGGGCCGCGGAGGGCGTCCAGCGGGCCGCGGCCTGCTCCTGTTCCTCCTCGGCCAGCCGGATCGCCTCGGCCGCCCGGGCCCGCATGACCGCCGACAGGGCCACCGCGAGCGCGGCGACCTCCTCGGCGGCGGGTGAGCCGCTGGTGATGCGCCAGGCCTGGGCGGAGAGGAACTGCGACGTGTCCGGCTCGGTGGGGACCGCTCGTACCGCCATCGGGTGTCTCCCTCTACTGGGGCTGGTTGCCGTGCTTGCGGCTGGGCAGGGGGGCGTGCTTGCCGCGCAGTACCGCGAGGGCGCCGATCAGCGCGGCTCGGGTGTCGGCCGGGTCGATGACGTCGTCGACCAGGCCGCGCTCGGCGGCGTAGTACGGGTGCATCAGTTCCTCGCGGTACTCGTCGATGCGCGCCGAGCGGGTGGCCTCGGGGTCGTCGGAGGCGGCGATCTCGCGGCGGAACACCACGTTGGCCGCGCCTTCGGCGCCCATCACGGCGATCTCGTTGATCGGCCAGGCGAGCGCGATGTCGGTGCCGATCGAGCGGGAGTCCATGACGATGTACGCGCCGCCGTAGGCCTTGCGCAGGACGAGCGAGATCCGCGGGACGGTCGCGTTGCAGTACGCGTACAGCAGCTTCGCGCCGTGGCGGATGACGCCGTTGTGCTCCTGGTCGACGCCCGGCAGGAAGCCGGGCACGTCGACCAGGCTGACCAGCGGGATGTTGAAGGCGTCGCAGAGTTGGACGAACCGGGCGGCCTTCTCCGACGACTGGATGTCGAGGACGCCGGCCATGTTCTGCGGCTGGTTGGCGACGATGCCGACGACCTGGCCGCCGAGGCGGGTCAGCGCGCAGATGATGTTCGGCGCCCACCGCTCGTGGACCTCGAAGAACTCGCCGTGGTCGGCTATCTCCTCGATGACCTTGTGCATGTCGTACGCCCGGTTGGGGTCGGCCGGCACCAGGTCCAGGAGCGCCTCCGTGCGGCGGTCGGCCGGGTCGTCGGCGACTTCCGCCGGGGGCAGTTCCCGGTTGTTGGAGGGCAGGTAGGAGAGCAGGTGTCGGACGTCCTCCAGGCAGTGCTCCTCGTCGTCGTACGCGAAGTGCGCCACGCCCGAGACGGAGGAGTGCACGTCGGCGCCGCCCAGGGCGTCCTGGGTGATCTGCTCGCCGGTGACCGCGGCGACCACGTCGGGGCCGGTGATGAACATCTGCGAGGTGCCCCGCACCATGAACACGAAGTCGGTTAGGGCCGGCGAGTAGGCGGCGCCTCCCGCGCACGGGCCCATGATCACGCTGATCTGCGGGATCACACCGGAGTTGCGGACGTTGCGCTGGAAGATGCCGCCGTACCCGGCGAGGGCGGTGACGCCCTCCTGGATGCGGGCGCCCGCGCCGTCGCACAGGCCGATGATCGGCGCCCCGGCCTTCTCGGCGAGGTCCATCAGTTTGTGGATCTTCTGGGCGTGTGCCTCGCCGAGGGCGCCGCCGAAGATGCGGAAGTCGTGGGCGTACGCGAACACGGGTCGGCCGTTCACCTGGCCGTAGCCCGTGACCACGCCGTCGCTGTGCGGCTTCCTGTCCTCCAGGCCGAACCCGGTCGCGCGGTGCCGCCGGAAGGCTTCCACCTCGGTGAACGTGCCCTTGTCGAAGAGGAGTTCCAGGCGGTCGCGGACGGTGAGCTTGCCCTTCTTCCGCTGTGCCTCGGTGGCCTTCTCGCTGGGGCCGGCGATGACCGACTCACGGAGTTCGGCGAGCTCCGCCACCCTCGACCCCATGGTCGCGGCCGGCGGAGGGCCGGTCGGCGCTTCCTCGACGATGCTCATGCTTGATCCTTTCCAGATCCGAGAGGCGTCTCGTCGTCCCGAACAAAACGCGGTAGACCCCTACAGACTGGCCAATACGACTACACAACCACTCAAGCGCGCCAAGCGCCGGACTCGGCGGCCGTCGCGACGTAGTCGGCGAAGTCGCGCGGCTCCCGGCCCAGGGCGCGCCGCACCCCGTCGGAGACCTTCGCCTCGAAGCCCTGCTGGACCGGGTACAGGGCCGCGGCCCAGATCGCGGCGTCGGCGGCCGGCACGCCCTGTGCGCCGAGTTCCGCGATGAAGTCCGGGGTGGAGAGCGGCGTGTAGACGGCCTTGCGGCCGGTCGCCGCCCCGATCAGGTCGAGCACCTCGGGCAGGGACACCGCGCGGGGGCCCGAGAGTTCGTACGTCTGCCCGTCGTGGCCGTCCTCGGTCAGTGCGGCGACGGCCACGGCCGCGATGTCCTCGACGTCGATCCAGGTCGCGGCGCCGTCGCCGGCCGGCAGCCGCAACTCGCCGGACAGGACGCCCTCGTTGAAGAAGCCCTCGTCGAAGTTCTGGGCGAACCAGCCCGGGCGCAGCACCGTCCAGGCGAGGCCCGATTCGCGGACGGCCGCCTCGCCGGCGAGGAAGGCGTCGCTGGTGGAGGGGTCCTCGCCGTAGTAGCCGGGGGTGTCGACCCCGCGGGCGGAGAGCAGTACGAGGCGGCGGACGCCGGCGTCGGCGGCACGCCGGGCGAGCTCGCGGGTGCGCGGTTCGCTGTCGTTCTGGACGATGTACACGCCGGACACGCCGTCGAGGGCCGGGCCCCAGGTGGTCTCGTCGAGCCAGTCGAAGCGGGTTTCACCCGAGCGCGAGGCGGACCTGACCGGAACTCCGCTTTCCGCGAGCCGGCGCACCACCCGGCGGCCGGTCTTTCCGGTGCCGCCGATGACGAGTACGGGATTCTGAACCGAATTCTGAGTCATGGTCCGATGGTAATTCGTGGATTCGTTTCCGACACCGGACGATGACCCGCCGGTGAACGGCCGATGAGTGGAGCCGGGCAGCATCACACTTGCGACCTCATCTGCAGCGGCCGCGCCTGGACAAAAGAATTGGGAGTATCCGAATGACTGCCCTCACGAACAAGACTGCTCTGGTCACCGGTGGCAGCCGGGGCATCGGCCGCGCCATCGCCCAGCGCCTGGGCAAGGAGGGTGCGCTCGTCGCGCTCACCTACTCGAGCGACGAGGCCGCCGCGAAGGAGACGGTGAACTCGATCGAGGCCGCGGGCGGCCGTGCCTTCGCCTTCCGCTCCGCGCTCGGTGTCGCCGGTGACGCCGACGCCCTGTGGGCCGCCTTCGACGAGCAGATCGGCGCGCACTCCGACACCGCGGGCCTGGACATCCTGGTGAACAACGCGGGGATCGCGGGTCCGGGTCTGATCCACGAGGTGTCGGAGGCCGACTACGACAAGGTCTTCGCCATCAACGCCAAGGCCCCCTTCTTCATCATCCAGAAGGGCCTGGACCGCCTGCGCGACGGCGGCCGCATCATCAACATCTCCTCCGGCGTCACCAAGGTCGCCTTCCCCGGCATGACCTCCTACGCCGCCAGCAAGGGCGCCATCGAGGTCCTCACCCTCACCCTCGCCCAGACCCTCGGCAGCCGCCAGATCACCGTCAACGCCGTCTCCCCCGGCACCATCGAAACCGACATCCACCCCTGGATGGCCATCCCCGAGGCCAAGGCCCAGGCCGCCGCCTTCTCGGTCTTCAACCGCGTCGGACAGCCGGGCGACGTCGCCGACGTCGTCTCCTTCCTCGCCTCCGACGACGCCCGCTGGGTCACCGGCCAGAACATCGACGTCAGCGGCGGATCCGGCCTCGGCATCTGATCCATCCCCCACACCCGACGTCATGTCGGACGCCGGGTTTCGGTCCCCACGCCGATCGGTCTTCCGTCCGCACACGGAGAACCCGGACGCCGCCGCCTCCACCGCACAGGGGGGCGGCGGCGTCCGTCGTGCGCCCGGTTCCGCCGGCGCGCCGGCGGTCACCCGGTCACGGCCACGGACACGCGCTCGCGCTCGCGCGCCGAAGGCCCCCGGCCCGAGGGGTTCTCCCTCGGGCCGGGGGCCCGGTCGGTACGCCGGCCCGTGGATCAGGGCAGTCTGATCGACAGGGTGTGGCGGAACACGTTCCGCGGGTCCCACTGGTTCTTCGCCGCCTGCAGGCGGCAGTAGCCGTCCTTGAAGTACAGGTGGTGCCAGGCGATCCCCGAGGTGTTCAGGGTCGAGTCGGCCAGGTCGGCGTCGGCGTAGTTGATGAACGCGCCGTCGTTGACCACGCCCGGGCGGGGGACACCGCCGGTCGCGGCGTGGACGTCGCGGTAGAACTCCCGGATCCAGGCGAGGTTCGCGGCGTCCTCGGCCGGGGTGGCCCAGAGGTTGACGAACAGCATCTTGATGATCGAGTCGCGCTGTGCGGTGGCGGTCGCCGAGGTGGCCGGCACGTTGGCCGCGGCGCCGTAGCCGGCGATCTCCACGAGGGCCGCGGAGTTGGTGTAGTCGTTGCGCGTGAGGTGCTTGTAGAACGCCTTGATCTGCGCGGCGGGCATGGTCTTGCGCAGGTAGGAGGACTTGGCCTTGAAGCGGCCCTTGCCCTCGAAGCCGGAGCCGCCGAGACCCGGCCAGTGCAGGACGTTGTACAGCCAGTCGACGCGCCGGCGGGTGTCCACCCGGTACGTCAGGCCCGTGCCGGCGACGATCGCGGCGAGGTAGTCGTCGAGGAGCTGGTCGGCGTTGGGCAGGGCCGAGTCGATCTGCGAGCTCATCAGGAACTCGCCGGCCAGCTTGTGCCGCGGCTTGATCGCGCTGAAGAGCTTGGCGTACGGGGAGGTGGCCGAGGAGTTGTCCTCGTGCCACTTCGTGAAGTTGTGCAGGAGCCGGGTGAACGCGGCCTCGGTCATGCCGGTCCAGGAGAAGGCGACCTCGGAGATGATCAGCTCGCGCGGCGCCTTGGGCAGGAACAGGGCCGGGTCGGTGGACGTGGTGTTGGGGCTGCGGAACCAGTAGCGGGTGACGATGCCGTAGTTGCCGCCGCCCGCTCCGGTGTGCGCCCACCACAGTTCGCGGTTCGGGTCGTTCGCGTCGCGGGTGGCCACGACCTTGCGGGCGACGCCCGCGCTGTCCACGTGCACGACCTCGACGGCGTACAGGTGGTCGACGGTGACTCCGTGGGAGCGGGCCAGCGGACCGTACCCGCCGCCCGGTATGTGACCGCCGACGGAAACCGTCGGGCAGGTGCCACCGGGGATGGTGACGCCCCAGGTGTTGTAGAGGGTCTCGTACACGCTGCCGAGCTGGGCGCCGGCCTCGACCGCGACGGCGCGACGGCTCGCGTCGTGGGCCACGCCGGTCATCGCCGAGATGTCGATGAGGACGCGGATGTTGGCGTTGCTCGTGAAGTCCTCGTAGCAGTGGCCACCGCTGCGGACGGCGAACCGGACCCCGCGGTCGAGGGTCTCCTGCACCGCCTGGACCACCTGGTCCGCCGTGCTCGCGACCAGCACGTAGTCGGGGGTGCCGACCCAGCGGCCGTTGGCCCCCGCGACCAGGCTCGCGTAGCGCGGGTCGGACGGCGCCACCGTGACCAGGGAGGTCGTGGCGATGCCGGCGGCGGCCGTCGGCTCGGCGGCGAACGCCTCACCCGCCCAGCCGCCCAGTGCGGGCAGAGCCAGGGCTGCGCCGCCGGCGGCCGCAGTGTGTCTCATGAACACCCGGCGGGAAACTCCGGTCATTAGCGTGTACCTCCACGAAGAAATGGTTCTGGAGTTACGGAACTCGACGTCACGCCGCACACCGGGTGGAGGCGGGGTGGAGTCAATGGCCGTCAATCCCTTTGAAACGCAGATTATCGGCCAGATTCCATCGTGAAGTAATCCGTCACCAATTCCGCTTGTGGAGGTCCGATTCAATTGGTAAGGGCATCGAAAACACGGGGATGAAATGCCCCGGTCCGGGGTCGGGCGGCGTCAGACCGCCCAGACCCCGGTGGTGGCCGGCCCGCGTTCGCGCAGGACCCCCAGCGACCCGCCGAGCGGGACCTCCAGTGCCTCGCGGGTGGCCTCGCAGAGCTGGATCTCACCGGCCGGCGAGAGTTCCAGCAGGCACTGGCAGGTGTCCAGCAGCGCGCCGTTGACGGACGGCGCGGCGGAGGGGTCGTCGGGGCGGTAGCGCACCAGCGCGTTGCCGGTCGCGACGGCGGCGTGCAGGGTCAGCCCGTGCCAGGGCGAGGGGTTCGGGCCGCCGTCGGTGGCCGGATCCGTGAGCCGGTCACGGATGGCCGCCGCCGCGCGGACCGCCCGCAGGGCGCTGTCCTCGTCGCCGCCCGCGC
Source organism: Streptomyces sp. NBC_01426 (assembly GCF_036231985.1). Classification (GTDB taxonomy): domain Bacteria; phylum Actinomycetota; class Actinomycetes; order Streptomycetales; family Streptomycetaceae; genus Streptomyces. Next base: position 387,509 of record NZ_CP109501.1, on the reverse strand, counting down.
GGAAGAGGCCGAGGGAGACGGCGCCGATCGAGGTGACGGCGTCGCCGCCGAAGCGCTCGATGCGGCGGCGGGCGATCGCGTTGACGCTCTCGAACATCTCGTCCATGAACTCGGGGGCGCCGCCGGGTCGTTCGGCGGTGATCCGGGTCTGCACGAGAAGCACGCTGATGCGGCGGCGCTCGGTCACCACGGCCCGGGACAGGGGCTGGGGCACGGGCTGCGACCGTCTGACCGACCCGGCGCGGGGCGCGCCCGGGCGCTCGGCCAGCAGGAGGCCGCGGGGGTGGGTGGGCACGGCGGCCAGCATCCGCCGCCGGTCGTCGCGGCGGTCCTCGCGCGGGTCCGCGTACCGCTGCTCGTACCGCTCCTCGTACAGCTCCTCGCGAAGGTCGTCCCGGCGGTCGTCGCGGCGGTCCTCGCGCAAGTCGTCGCGGCGGTCCTCGTGAAGGTCGTCGTCGTGGTCGTCGCGGAGGCCCTCGTGCCGGTCCTCGCGCAGGCTCCCGGACCGGTCGTCCCGGAGGTCCTCACGGTGGTCCCGGTCCTCGTGCCGCTGCTCGCGGCGCTCCTCCCCGGGGCCCGTCCGGCGGCCGGCGGGGCGGGCCTCCCGGACGTCCTCGCGCCGGCGCACCTGCCCCCCGGGGACGCCGACCGGGGCCGAGCCGCCGAGGACGACCGCCGCGGGGGCGAGGTTCAACGTCGGGTCGTGGGCCAGGATCGCCTGCTGGAGGCGGCGCAGTTCGTGGCCCGGTTCGAGGCCGAGGTCCTCCACGAGGGTGACGCGGATGCGGTTGTAGACGCCGAGCGCGTCGGCCTGCCGGCCGCAGCGGTAGAGCGCCAGCATCAGCTGTCCGGAGGCGCGCTCGCGCAGCGGCTCCGCCTCGACGGTGGTCTCCAACTCGCCGAGGACGGCGTAGTGCTGGCCGCAGCGCAGCTTCGCCTCGAAGTAGTCCTCCAGGACGTCGAGGCGGGTGTTCTGCACGGCGGTGAGTTCCGGCCACATGGTGCCGGTCTCGACCAGGTCCGACAGGACCGGGCCGCGCCACAACTCCAGTGCCTCGCAGAACCGGTTGGCGGCCTCGTGCGGGGAGCCGCCGGAGAGCAGGGCGCGGCCCTGGCGCACGCGCCGGCGGAAGAGGTGGAGGTCCACGTGGTCGGGATCGACGCGGATCATGTAGCCGGGCGCCCGGGTGACGAGCTCGGCGGGCGCCCCGTCGAAGCCGGGGTCGCACTGGTTCAACATGCCGCGCAGTCCCCACACGGCGTTCTGAAGGATCTTCCGCGCCGTGACCGGAGCATTGTCGGTGCTCCAGAGCGCGGCGAGGAGTTGGCTGGTGGGAACGACCTGGTTGGCCTGCAACAGCAGATATCCCAGTGTGGCGCGCGGCTTGGTGCCGCCGAGCGGTACCGGCTGGTCAGCGGACATCACTTCCAGCGGACCCAACATCCGAAAGCGCATATCTCCCCCGGTCCTGCGGCTGATAGCTCATGCTCACTCGACCGGAAGATTACAAACCAGCACGCCGGTTTGTCAAAAGGTTAGATGAGCACACCGGAGCACACAGAAGGGCGATTCCGACCCCTCTCCGAGGGTCCTCAACTTCGGTAAAACAAAAGGCCAGAGGGCCCGGGAGGGGGGATCCCGGGCCCTCTGGCGATGGGGCGACCACAGGGGGTCAGTCGCCACACGAGTGACTCGCTCTTCGGCCACTCAAGGGGTTTGCGACCGAATCTCCACCCCCAAACAGCACAAGCGGTCGGATTTTGATCAGCCGATCGGTGCGAGGCTCGCGCCATCCGTGTCCCGGATGATCACGCACACGTCGCGGAGCGCCTCTTCCAACCGGCCGATCTCCTCGTCCGTCAGGTACACCGACGGCTCGAACCGCAGGGTGTTGACGGCGCTGGAGGTGGGGAACGTCCGGATCCGGTGCGCGCGGAGCATGTGCCCGGCGACGAAGTACCCGAAGAACCCGCTCTGGGCCACCGCCTTGAGCGGTTCGGCGGCGGAGCCCGACTGGTCGTGGAACTCCAGCCCCAGCATCAGGCCGCGGCCGCGCACGTCCTTGACCGTCTCGGGGAAGTCGTCCCGGACCGAGCGGAGCATGGCGAGCAGCCGCTCGCCGCGCTCGGCCGCGCGCCGGTAGACCTCGCCGTCGTCGGCCTCCATCAGTTCGAGCACCTTGAGGGCGATCAGACAGGAGAAGCTGTCCTTGGCGAACGTGGAGCTGTGCGCCAGCTCGAACTGGCCGCGGTAGATCGGCTTGCGCACCAGCATGACGGCGGCCTTGGCGATGCCTCCGCCCAGGCTCTTGGCGAGGGTGTAGTAGTCGCCGCGCAGCCCGAGGTGAGTGGCCGCGAGGAAGCTGCCGGTGCGGCCCATGCCGGTCTGCACCTCGTCGATGACGATCGGGATCCCGGTCTCCGCGCAGACCTCCTGGATCTCGTCGGCGAACTCCCGGCTCAGCTCGTGGATGCCGCCCTCGCCCAGGACGGGCTCCAGGACGAAGGCCACGAAGAGCGGGAAGTCCCGCTCCACGACCTGTACCTGGCCGCCCTCGACGACGAGGTCGAGCAGGTGGGCGCGCTCCTCGTCGATGATCTTGCGGATCGTGCCGGGTCGGTCGCGCGGCACGAACCGGGACTGCGCGGCCAGCGCCTTGAACGGCAGCCGGTACCCCTCGTTGTGGGTGAGCTGCACGCTGCCGGCGAGCTTGCCGTGGAAGCCGCCCTCGGGGACGAGGAAGAGCGGGCTGCGCCCGCGCTGGGCCTCGTTGCGGGCGAGGACGTCGGTGACCAGGTCCTCGAAGGACTCGGCGACGGCGGCCGGGACGCTCGCGGCGCCGGCCTCGACCTGTCCGCGCACATCGGCCACGTGGGCCGCGATCTCGTCGGAGAGCGCGGTCAGGCGCAGGCCCCGGTCGAGTTCGGCGTGCTTGATGGCGGCCTCGACGGCCTCCGCCCCGCTGTTGGCGAAGATGGCGTAGTACTGCTCGTCGTCCCCGCGTTCGCGCTGGACGATCCGGTTGAGGACCTCGGCGACGTCGTTGGCGTACGGGTGCCGCGAGAACTGCGCGTGGACGGGCGTCTGCGCGTCCAGCAGTTCCTTGGCGTACGCGTTGATCCCGGGATGGTTGTGCCCCAGCATCAGCGAGCCGTAGCCGCCGACGTAGTCCAGGACGGGGATCTCCCGGCCGTCCTCGTCGCGCAGGTAAAGGGTGTTGCCCTCGCCGCGCACGTACTCGGCGTCCAGACCTCCGGAGGCGAGCACCCCCAACAGGAAGGGTTCCGCGTACTCGGTCGTGGCCGTGGTGGGTTCGGCGGTCATGTCATCCCCTTCAGGCACGGGTGGTGGACTCTTCGCGGACCGCGGCGGCCGGCTGCGTACCGGGCTCCGACTCCGCCGTCCCGGCCTGCTCCGGCTCGGCCGGGGCCTCGGCGGCGGGTGCGCCGATCGCGGGGATGTGGCGCAGCAGGACGAGGACGATGACGCCCGTGACGACGGCCAGTCCGGCGCTGACCCAGGCGGTGGCCTGGAATCCGGAGGTGAACGCGTCGCGCGCGGCGGCCACCAACTGGGCCCCGAGGTCGGCGGGGAGGGAGGCGGCGGCGTCGGTGGCTCCGCCGACGGTGTCCCGGGCGGCCGCCGCGGCCTCGGCGGGGATCCCGGCCGGGGTGTTGTCGTCGACCGCGCCGCGGTAGACGGCGACGGCGATGGAACCGGTCACCGCGATGCCCAGGGCGAGCCCGAGGTCGTAGGCGGTCTGCCCGGTGGCGGCGGCGGAACCGGCCTTCTCCGGCGGGGCCGCGCCGGCGGCCAGGGAGGTGCCGAGGACGCTGATCGGGGCGACACCGAACATGATCACGGCGAGGCCGAGGGCGGCGGGCACGATGCCGTCCTTGTCGGGGCCCGCGATCGCGGTCAGCCAGAAGCCGGCCAGGGTGACGACCAGGCCCGCGGTGATGACGAAGGCGGGCCGGATCCGCTTGGCGAACACCGGGGTGAGCTGCGAGCCCAGGATCAGACCGGCGGCTCCGGGGAGCAGCCAGACACCGGCGGCCAGCGGGCTGAGTTCACCGGCGACCAGCAGGTACTGCGGGACGAGGTACTCGACGCCGTTGAGCGCCATCATGCCGAACAGCAGCGTGAGCAGCGCACCGGTGAAGGCGCGGGTCCGGAACAGCCGCATGTCCAGCAGCGGGGTCTCCAGCGCGTTCTGCCGGCGGACGAAGACCACGGTGAAGGCGGCGCCGATCAGCAGGGCGGCCAGGTTGCCCAGGCTCCAGCCGATCTCGGCGAACTTCTTGACGGCGTAGACGATCGGCAGGATCGCCGCCAGGAACAGCACCACGCTGGCGAGGTCGATCCGGCCGGCGTTCGGGTCCTTGTACTCGGGCAGCAACGCCGGCGCGAGCAGCAGGGGAACGAGCATGACCGGGACGCCCATCAGGAAGACGGACCCCCACCACCAGGAGTCGAGCAGCACGCCGCCGATGACGGGGCCGACGGCGATGCCGACGGAGAGCGCGGTGACCCAGGTGGCGATGGCGGTGGCCCGCTGCCGGTCGTCCTTGAACATGTGGATGATCAGCGAGAGCGTCGACGGGAGCACGGCGGCGCCGGCCACGCCGAGCAGCGCGCGCGCCACGATCAGCATCTCCGGGCTGGTCGCGTACGCCGCGAGCAGCGAGGAGACGATCACGCCGAGCGAGCCCAGGATCAGGAGCTTGCGGCGGCCGATCCGGTCACCGAGGGTTCCCATGACGACAAGGAATCCGCAGGTCAGGAACCCGTAGATGTCCGTGGTCCACAGCAGCTGCGAGCTGGTGGGCCGCAGGTCGGCCGTCACGTAGGGGGTGGCCAGCCACAGCACGCCCAGGTCGGCCGTCATCAGTGTCACCGGCAGCAGCAGGACCAGCAGTCCGAACCACTCCCGCGGCCCGGCCCGCAACTCCACCGCGGGGGCGGCGGTGTTCGAAGTCATGGTTGTCCCTTCATCAGTTTTCTGTCGGTGTTGCCGGGGGGACCGTGCGGACCCGCCGGATGATCTCGGCGGCGACCGTGTCGGGGTCCTGTTGCGGCTGCCAGTGGGAGGTCTTCTCCAGCGTCACCAGCCGGTAGGGGCCGGTGACGTGCTCCGCGGTCTTCTCGACGGCGAGTTCGCTGACGGCCGTGTCGGTGCGGCTGTAGACGAAGGTCGTCGGGATGGTGACCGGGCCGAAGGCGAGGTCCTCGCCGAGCAGGTTGTTGGCGCGGTACCAGTTCAGGGCCGCGTCCAGTACGCCGGGAGCGGTGTGGGTGGTGACGTACCGGGCGATCTGGGCGTCGGTCAGGACGCCCTCGCCGACCTGGTTGAACCAGCCGTGCAGTTCGACGGCGTCGTTGGCCAGGAAGTGGTCGGCGGCGCCGGCGGAGACGAGGAACTCCACGTACTGGGAGCTGTGTTGCTGCTCCTCGTCGACCCGGTAGGCGTGCTGGTACGCGTCGAGGTGCGGGATGGCGAGCGCGGTGAGCGTGCGCACCCGCTCGGGCCGGCGCGCCGCCAGGTACCAGGCCACGGCCGCGCCCCAGTCGTGGCCGACGACGTGGGCGTCGGCGACGCCGAGCGCGTCGAGGATGCCGAGCGCGTCGGCGGCGAGGTGTTCGAGACGGTACGTGTCGACCTCGGTCGGGCGCGCGCCGTCGGAGTAGCCCCGCTGGTCGGGGGCGATGGTGCGCAGCCCGGCGGCGTGCAGCAGGGGCGCGGTCTCGGTCCAGGACTCCTTGTTGTGGGGGAAGCCGTGGAGCAGCAGGACCGGTTCGCCGTCGGCGGGGCCGTCGACGGCCACGTCGAAGGTCAGGTCGTTCAGGGTGATCCTCATGACTACTCCTGGACCGCGGCGATCGCGGCCTCGATCTCCGGGTCGTGCAGGACGGCCGGGGAGTCGACGAGGCCGATGACCCGGGAGTACGCGCGGGCCACGGCGTCGTCGCGGGACGCGGCCTCCTGGACCTGGGCGATGAAGGCGTGCGCCAGCTGGACCTCCTCGGTCCGCTCGCCCTCGACCTCGGGGAAGCTGAGGTCGGCGCCGACGGCCATCTCCCAGCAGCCGTCGACGGCGTCGGCGGCGAGGTCCTTGAAGTACGCGATCGGGTCGGGCCGCCGGGACTCGGCGGTGTGCCGGCGCAGCACGAGCGAGCCGAGCGCGGAGACGGTCATGCCCTGCGCGTAGCTGGGGTTGAAGCTGCAGACGGCGTCACCGATGACCAGCAGGCCGGCCGGGAAGTCGGTCAGGCGCTGGTAGTGGCGGCGCAGGTTGGTCGGGAACTTGTACGCGACGGGCTCGTCCAGCGGCTCGGAGACCTTGAGCACCTCGTGGATGTCGGGCGCGGCCAGCGACTCGATGAAGGCGTGGAAGCCCTCGGGGGTGGTGGCCGGGTGGTCGCCGAGGATGCCGTAGGCGGTGACGATGGAACGGCCGCCGTCGATCTTCTGGCAGATCGCGCCGCGCGGGACGCCCGCGGAGGCGACGGTGTTGATGGAGATGTTGCCCTCGAAGGCCTCGTCCGGGACCCGGTAGTAGCGGGTGGTGTAGCCGAGGCCGATCTTGTGCTTCTCCTCCTCGACGGCGTCGAAGCCGAACTCCTGGAGCCAGACGGAGGTGCGCGAACCGCGGCCGGTGGCGTCCACGACCAGGTCGGCCTCCACCACCTCCTCGACGCCGTCGCGGCGCACGACGACACCGGTGACCTCGCGGCGGTCCTCGCTGGTGACCAGGCGCAGGATGTCGGCCTGCTCCAGGAAGGTCACCTCGGGGAGCGCGAGCACGCGTTCGCGTATGTGGCGCTCCAGGAAGGGACGGCTGGAGGTGAGGGCGAACAGGCCGGAGTGGACCTGCCGCAGGCGCTTGCCGTTGATGATCCAGCGGACGTCGTCGGCCACGTCTCCGAGCTGCGCGCCGGCAGCCTTCATGTCCTCGGTGATGCCGGGGAAGTACTCCTCGACGATCTGCTGGCCGCGGGCGAGCAGACCGTGCAGGTGGTGGCCCTGCGGCAGGCCCCGGCGGAGTTCGTTCGGTCCCGTCAGCTCGTCGCGGTCCACGACGAGCACCTCCGCGAAGTTCTCGGAGAGGGCGCGGGCGGAGAAGAGTCCCGCCATGCTCCCGCCGAGGACGACCGCGCGACCTCCGCGTGCGTTTTCGGCGGATCCGGGGTTGGCCCCTTGGGAAGATGCAGCACTCACAGCGATCAGCTCTCCTTGAATTCGCACGTCACTACAGCGCAGCTGGAGCTCACCGGATCGAGTACGTCCGAATGAAGCGCGTGAGCCCGCATTCACGGTAGCCAGGTGCGTTCCACCGGCCGCTCACTGTGTGGCAATGGCGGGGTCACCAGCCGTTCCAGCGGCCCTGGTTACCAGGCCATGACTGTCCACGAGGTCGTTTTCACTAGCCTGTGAATCCAGGCGCATCGAACCCGGGGCGTATTCCTCCGGGCACGTCGAATCGGGGAACGTCGAAATCCGGCGCATCGAATCCGGGCACGTGGAGCCGGGGGTGTGTGAGGCCGGGACGTGAATCCGGGCACGTGAATCCGGGCGCATTCGATCCGGGCGCATTTCCTCCGGGCGCGTTGAATCCAAGAAGGGGCAGCCGAGCGTGGTGACCAGTGAGCGGAATCCTGTAGCAGCCGGGGCGCACACCGAGAAGGTGGAGCAGATCGCTGTCGTGGGGCTGTCCTGCCGGCTCCCCGGAGCCGACGGCCCGGCCGCGTTCTGGGAGCTCCTGCGGAGCGGGCGAGGTGCCGTTGACGAGGTGCCGCCGGGCCGTTGGGGCGTACCCGAGGACGCGGCGCCCGGTGACGGCCGGCAGCGCGGCGCGTTCCTGGACGGCGTGGACCGGTTCGACGCCCGTTTCTTCGGGATCTCGCCGCGCGAGGCCGCGGCGATGGACCCGCAGCAGCGGCTCGTACTGGAGTTGGCCTGGGAGGCCCTGGAGGACGCGGGCATCGTGCCCGAGGCGCTGCGCGGCAGCCGTACCTCGGTGTTCGTGGGCACCCTGCGCGACGACTACACGAACCTGCTGTACCAGTACGGCACCGAGGCGATCACCCCGCACACGATGACCGGGGTGAACCGCGGTGTCATCGCGAACCGGGTCTCCTACCACCTGGGTCTCCAGGGTCCCAGCCTCACCGTGGACTCCGCGCAGTCCTCCTCGCTCGTCGCGGTGCACCTCGCCTGCGAGAGCCTGCGGGCCGGGGAGTCCGTGCTCGCGCTCGCGGCGGGTGTGAACCTGAACCTGCTGACGGAGAACGCCACCACGGAGGAACGTTTCGGCGCGCTCTCCCCCGACGGGGTCACGTACACCTTCGACTCCCGCGCCAACGGCTTCGTGCCCGGCGAGGGCGGCGGGGTCCTGGTCCTCAAGCCGCTCTCGCTCGCCCTCGCGGACGGCGACCACGTCCACGGCGTGATCCGCGCGAGCGCCGTCAACAACGACGGCGCCACGCCCGGCGGTCTGACCGTGCCGAGCGCGGCCGCGCAGGAGCAGGTGGTGCGCCTGGCCCACGAGCGGGCCGCGCTCGGCGCCGGCGAGCAGGTCCAGTACGTCGAACTGCACGGCACCGGCACGCCCGTCGGCGACCCGATCGAGGCCGCCGCGCTCGGCGCCGCGCTCGGCGCGGACCGGGCGCCCGGGGACCCGCTGCGCGTCGGTTCCGTCAAGACCAACATCGGACACCTGGAGGGCGCCGCGGGCATCGCGGGCCTGATCAAGACGCTGCTGAGCATCACCCACCGCGAGCTGCCCGCCAGCCTGAACTTCGCGACCCCTAACCCGCGGATCCCGCTGGACGCGCTGGGACTGGCGGTGCAGCGCGAGCACTCCGCCTGGCCGCACCCGGAGCGCCCGTTGGCTGCGGGCGTCAGCTCCTTCGGCATGGGCGGCACGAACGCGCACATCGTGGTCACCGAGGGGCCCGCCGTCCCCGCGCCGCAGGAGCCCACCGAGGCGGCCACCAAGGCGCTGCCCTGGGTGCTGTCGGCCCGGTCGGACGAGGCGCTGCGCGCGCAGGCCGGCCGGCTGGCCGCGTTCGCCGCCGCCGACGGCGCCCCCGACCTGGTGGACACCGCCTTCTCGCTGGCGACCACCCGCACGGCCTTCGAAGAGCGCGCGGTCGTGGTCGGCACGGACCGGTCGGCGCTGGTGGAGGGTCTGCGGGCGCTGGCCGAGGGACGGCCGGGCGCGGGGGTGGTCCGGGGCGCGCCCGCCGCGGGCACGACCGCGTTCCTCTTCACCGGCCAGGGCGCGCAGCGTCCGGGGATGGGCGAGGAACTGTACGCGGCCTTCCCGGTGTTCGCGGAGGCCTTCGACGCGGTCGCCGGGGCGCTGGACCCGCTGCTGAAGCGCTCGATCCGCGAGGTCATCGCCTCCGGTGAGGCGCTCGACGAGACGGGCAACACCCAGCCCGCGCTGTTCGCGGTGGAGGTGGCCCTCTACCGGCTCGTGGAGTCCTGGGGTCTGGCCCCGTCCCATGTCGCGGGCCACTCCATCGGGGAACTCGCCGCCGCGCACGTGGCGGGGATCCTTTCCCTGCCGGACGCGGCGAAGCTCGTCGCCGCCCGGGCGCGGCTGATGCAGGCCCTGCCCACCGGCGGCGCCATGATCGCCGTCCAGGCCACGGAGGCGGAGGTGCTGCCGCTCCTCGAAGGCCTGGAGGACCGGCTCTCGATCGCCGCCGTCAACGGCCCGACCTCCGTCGTCGTCTCCGGCGACGAGGAGGCGGCTCTCCAGGTCGCCGAGAAGCTCGCCGAACGGGGCCGCAAGACCAAGCGTCTGACGGTCTCGCACGCCTTCCACTCCCCCCACATGGACGCGATGCTCAAGCCCTTCCACAAGGTGGCGAAGGGCCTCACCTACAACGAGCCGCGGATCCCCGTCGTCTCCACCCTCACCGGCGAACTCGCCTCCGGCGACGACCTGCGCACCCCCTGCTACTGGACCGACCAGGTCCGCGGCGCCGTCCGGTTCGCGGACGCGGTCGCCACCCTGAGGTCGCTGGGCGCCGACACCTTCCTGGAGATCGGCCCCGACGCCGTCCTCAGCGCCCTCGCCGAGGGCACCCCGGCACTCCGTGCGGGGCGCCCCGAGGTGCAGACGCTGCTGACCGCCGTCGCGACCGCGTTCACGCTCGGCGCCGACGTCGATTGGGGCGTGCTGTACGCGGGGACCGGCGCCCGCCGGGTCTCCCTGCCCACGTACGCGTTCCAGCGCCGCCGGCACTGGTTCGACGCCGCCGCCCGCAAGGCGGCCCCGCTGCCCCTCCCGGGGGCCGACACCGCCGAGGAGCCGGCCCCCGGACCGCGCGGCGCACTCGGCGCGCGCCTCGCCCGGCTGTCCGAGGCGGAGCGGGACCGCGCCGTCTCCGAGCTGGTCACCTCGCACGTCACCGCGATCCTGGAGTACGGGCCGGACGAGGTGCTGGAGCAGCGGACCCCGTTCCAGAAGCTCGGCTTCAGCTCGATGATGACCACCGAGCTGCGCAAGGCGCTGGCCGAGGCCACCGGCCTGCGGCTGCCCGGCGGGCTGCTGTTCGACCACCCGACGCCGCTGGCGCTCACCTCGTTCATCGGGGCCGAGCTGGCCGGGGCGGCCGTGGCGGCCGAGGAGTTCACCCGTCCCGCCGACGCCGACGAGCCCATCGCGATCGTCGGCATGGCCTGCCGGTTCCCGGGCGGGATCTCCTCGCCCGACGAGCTGTGGAAGCTGGTCGCGGAGGGCGGCGACGCCGTTTCCGGGTTCCCCGTGGACCGCGGCTGGGACGAGGACCTGTACGACGCCGACCCCGACCGCCCGGGCAAGAGCGCGGTGCGGCGCGGCGGCTTCCTGCACGAGGCGGCCGAGTTCGACGCCGGCTTCTTCGGCATCTCGCCGCGCGAGGCCCTCGCGATGGACCCGCAGCAGCGGCTCCTGCTGGAGACCGCCTGGGAGGCCGTCGAGCGCTCCGGGATCCGCCCGGAGTCCCTGCACGGCTCCCGGACCGGCGTGTTCGTCGGCGCGACGGCGCTGGAGTACGGGCCCCGGATGTACGAGGCCCCCGAGAGCGTCCAGGGCTCGGTGCTCACCGGCAGCACCACCAGCGTGATGTCGGGCCGGATCGCCTACCAGTTGGGGCTGCTCGGCCCCGCGGTGACCACCGACACCGCCTGCTCCTCCTCGCTGGTCGCCCTGCACCTCGCGATCCGTTCGCTGCGGTCGGGCGAGACCAACCTGGCCCTGGCGGGCGGCGCGACGGTCATGTCGTCCCCCGGCATGTTCGTGGAGTTCTCCCGCCAGCGCGGGCTCGCCCCCGACGGCCGCTGCAAGTCCTTCGCCGCGGGCGCCGACGGCACCGGCTGGTCCGAGGGCGTGGGCCTGCTGCTCGTGGAGCGGCTCTCCGACGCCGAACGCAACGGACACACCGTCCTCGCGGTGCTGCGCGGCTCCGCCATCAACCAGGACGGCGCCTCCAACGGCCTGACCGCCCCCAGCGGACTCGCGCAGCAGCGGGTCATCCGCCAGGCCCTGGCCGACTCGGGCCTCACCGGCTCGGACGTGGACGCCGTGGAGGCGCACGGCACCGGAACCAGGCTCGGCGACCCGATCGAGGCCGAGGCCGTCATGGCCACCTACGGCAGCGACCGCGAGGGCCTGGCCCCGGTGTTCCTCGGCTCGCTGAAGTCGAACATCGGCCACGCGCAGGCGGCGGCCGGCGTCGGCGGCGTCATCAAGATGGTCCAGGCGATCCGCCACGGCGTACTGCCCAGGACCCTGCACGTGGACGAGCCGTCCCCGCACGTGGACTGGTCGGCGGGCGCCGTGGAGCTGCTCACCGGGGAACGGGCGTGGCCCGAGACCGGTCGGCCGCGCCGCGCCGCCGTCTCCTCCTTCGGGATCAGCGGGACCAACGCCCACGTCGTCATCGAGCAGGCCCCCGAGACGGTGCCCGCGACCGCGACCTCCGTCGAGGCCCCGGCCGCGCCGGAACTTCCCGCGCCCTGGCTGCTGTCGGCCCGCGACCCGAAGGCGCTGCGCGCCCAGGCCGAGCGGCTGCGCGTGCACGCCGCCGCTCCCGACACGGACCTCGCGGACGTCGGGCTGGCGCTCGCGGCCACCCGTACCGCCTTCGAGCAGCGCGCCGTCGTCCTCGCCGAGGACCGCGACGCCCTGCTCGCCGGGCTCGACGCGCTGATCGCGGGCTCCGACGCGCCCGCCGTCGTCACCGGCGCTGCCCCGGGCGCCGGCCGGACCGCCTTCCTCTTCACCGGCCAGGGCGCCCAGCGGCTCGGCATGGGCCGTGACCTGTACGCCCGCCACCCCGTCTTCGCCCGCGCCCTCGACGCGGTGTTCGCCGCCTTCGAGGGGCTGTTGGAGCGGCCGCTGCGCGAGGTGCTCTTCGCGGCGGAGGGCAGCTCCGACGCCGCGCTGCTGGACGAGACCACCTACACGCAGCCCGCCCTGTTCGCGGTGGAGACGGCCCTGTTCCGGCTGCTGGAGCACCACGGGGTGGTGCCCGCGCTGCTGGCCGGGCACTCGATCGGCGAGCTGTCCGCCGCGCACGCCGCCGGGGTGCTGACCCTGGCGGACGCCGCGAGGCTGGTGGCCGCCCGCGGCCGGCTCATGCAGTCGGCCCGTCCCGGCGGCGCCATGATCGCCGTCCAGGGCACGGAGGCGGAGATCGCCGCCTCCCTCGCGGGCCTCGAGGACGCGGTGTCCGTCGCCGCCGTCAACGGTCCGTCCTCCGTGGTGATCTCCGGTGACGAGGACGCCGCCGAGGCCGTCGCCGCGCGGTGGCGGGAGCAGGGTCGCAAGACGAAGCGCCTGACCGTCTCGCACGCCTTCCACTCCCCGCACATGGACGCGATCCTGGAGGAGTTCCGCGCGGTCGCGGCCGACGTCGCCTTCGCGGCGCCGGCGATCCCGATCGTCTCCACCGTCACCGGTGCGGTCGCCACCGAGGCCGAACTGACCTCCCCCGACTACTGGGCCGGGCAGATCCGTGCCGCCGTGCGGTTCCTGGACGCCGTCCGCGAGCTGGCCGCGCAGGGTACGACCCTGTTCGTCGAGGTCGGCCCGGACGCCGTGCTGACCGCCCTGGCGCAGGGCGCGCTGGAGGACACCGGGGCCGTGGCCGTGCCGCTGCTGCGCGCGGGCCGCCCCGAGGTCGACACGCTCGCGGCCGGCCTGGCCCGGGTGTGGACCGCCGGTGGCACCTTCGACGCGGGGACCTTCTTCCCGGGCGCGACGCCGGCCCCGCTGCCGACGTACGCCTTCCAGCGCGAGCGGTACTGGCTCGCGCCGACCGCCTCGACCGACGCGCGCAGCCTGGGGCTGGACGCCTCGGAGCACCCGTTGCTCTCCACGAGCGTGGAGTTCGCGGACCGCGAGGACGCCCTGTTCACCGGCCGGCTCTCGGTGGGCTCCCACCCGTGGCTCGCGGACCACGCGATCGGCACGACCGTGCTGGTGCCCGCGACGGCGTTCCTGGAGCTGGCCGTGGCGGCCGGCGACCACCTCGGCGTCACCCGTGTCGAGGAACTGACCCTGGAGGCCCCGCTGCCGCTCGTCGGACGCGAGGCCGTGCGGGTGCAGGTCGCGGTGGGCGCCCCGGACGCGTCCGGGGTGCGGCCCTTCTCCGTCCACGCCCGTCCCGACGGCGGCGAGGGCGCGGCGCGGCCGTGGACCCGGCACGCGACGGGCGCCCTCGCGGAGGCCGTCGTGCCGGCCGAGGACGCGGACCTGTCCGCGTGGCCGCCGGCCGGCGCGAGCGCCGAGCCGCTGGACGGCGTGTACGAGCGGCTCGCCGCGCTGGGGTACGCCTACGGCCCCGCCTTCCAGGGCCTGACGGCGCTCTGGCGCGCCGGCGAGGACCTCTACGCCGAGGTGCGGCTGCCCGGGGAGCACCGGGAGAGCGCCGGCCGGTTCGGCGTCCACCCGGCGCTGTTCGACTCGGTGTTGCACCCGCTGGTGCTGGACGCGGCCGTGGAGGGCGAGAGCGACCGGATCCGGCTGCCGTTCGCCTGGTCGGGGATCTCGCTGCACGCGGCGGGCGCCGCCGAGCTGCGGGTGCGGATCTCCCCCGCCGGGACCGACACGTACCGTCTGACGCTGGCGGACGGGGCGGGCACGCCCGTCGCGGACGTGGACGCGCTGACGTTGCGCCCGGTCGCCAAGGAGGCCCTGACCTCGGTCGCGGACGGCGCGAACGACTCGTTGTACGAGGTGCGGTGGCAGCCGGTGACCGCCGCCCGGGCGTCGGTCGACTGGACCGAGGTGAACGGGGACCTGGCCCCGGCCGCGGGCGCGACGACCGTACTGGTCCGGCACACGGGCTCCGGCGCCGCCGGCGCCGAGGGCGCGCACCTGGCCACCCTGCGGGCGCTGGCGCTGGTCAAGGAGTGGCTGGCCGACGAACGGTTCGCCGACTCCCGGCTGGTGTTCGTCACCGCCGGCGCGGTCGCCGCACTGCCCGGCGAGGACGTCACCGACCTGGACGCGGCCCCGCTGTGGGGGCTGATCCGCTCCGCCCAGTCCGAGCACCCGGACCGGCTCGTGCTCGTCGACACCGACGGCGCGACGGACGACGCGACGCTCGCCACGGCCCTCGCCACCGGTGAACCCCAACTCGCGGTCCGCGCGGGCGAGTCGTTTGCCCCCCGGCTGGCCCGTGCGGCGGCGATCGCAACCCCCGAGGTTCCCGTCCTGGGGGCCGGGGGAACCGTCCTGGTCACCGGAGGCACCGGCGGCCTCGGCGCGCTCTTCGCCCGCCACCTCGTCACCGAGCACGGGGTCCGGCACCTGCTGCTCAGCAGCCGGCGCGGCCCGGCCACCCCGGGCGCGCGGGAGCTGGCGGCCGAACTGGGCGCGCTCGGCGCCGAGGTGAAGGTGGTCGCGGCGGACGCCGCCGACCGCGCCTCGGTGGCCGCGCTGCTCACGACCGTGGACGCGGAGCACCCGCTGTCGGCCGTGGTGCACACGGCCGGTGTGCTGGACGACGCGACGATCGAGTCCCTCACCCCGGAGCAGGTGTCCTCGGTGCTGCGGCCCAAGGTCGACGCGGCCTGGAACCTGCACGAGCTCACCAGGGACCTGGACCTGACGGCGTTCGTCCTGTTCTCCTCGGTGTCGGGTGTCACCGGCACCGCCGGTCAGGGCAACTACGCGGCGGCCAACACCTGGCTGGACGCCCTCGCCGCGCACCGCCGCTCCGCCGGTCTGGCCGCGACCTCGCTGGCCTGGGGCCTGTGGGACTCCAGTCACGGCATGGGCGCCGGGCTCACCGACGCCGACCTGGCCCGCTGGGACCGGGCGGGCATGACCCCGCTCACCCCCGCACAGGGTCTGGCCCTGTTCGACGCGGCGCTGAACGCCACCGAACCGCTGCTGGTGCCGGTCGCGCTGAACCCGGCCCGGCTGCGCACCGGTTCCGAGACGCCGCCCGCCCTGTACCGGGGGCTGGTGCGCACCCGGACCCGCCGCGCCGGACAGGCCGGGGCGGGCGCGGGCGCCGCGTCGGGCTGGGCCGGGCAGATCGCCGGCCTCCCCGAGGACAAGCGGGCGGAGGCGGTACGGGATCTCGTGCGGTCCACGGTCGCCTCGGTGCTCGGTCACGCGGGCGCCGCGTCCATCGACCCCGAGCGGGCCTTCAGCGAGATCGGCTTCGACTCGATGGCCGGCGTGGACCTGCGCAACCGGCTCGGGTCGGCCACCGGCCTGCGCCTCCCGGCGACGGCGGTGTTCGACCATCCGACGCCGGGCGCGCTGGCCACGTACCTGCTGTCGAAGGTCTCCGCGGACGACGCGCCGGCGAAGGCCGTGAGGGCCCGCGCCAAGGGCGCCTCGGACGAGCCGATCGCCGTCGTCGGGATGGCGTGCCGCTTCCCGGGCGGGGTGCGGTCGCCGCAGGACCTGTGGCGGCTCGTCGCCGACGGGGTGGACGCGGTCAGTCCGTTCCCGGTGAACCGCGGCTGGGACCTGGAGGGCCTGTACGACCCGGACCCCGAGCGGACGGGCACCTCGTACGTCCGTGAGGGCGGCTTCCTGCACGAGGCGGACCTCTTCGACCGGGAGTTCTTCGGGATCTCCCCGCGCGAGGCGACCGCGACCGACCCGCAGCAGCGGCTGCTGCTGGAGACGGCGTGGGAGACCTTCGAGAGCGCGGGCATCGACCCGGCGCTGCTGCGCGGTTCCCACACCGGCGTCTTCACCGGCGCCATGTACGACGACTACGCCTCCCGGCTGCCGTCGGTGCCGGAGGAGTTCGAGGGCTTCCTGCTCGCGGGCAACCTGTCCAGCGTCATCTCCGGCCGGCTGTCCTACACGTACGGGCTGGAGGGTCCGGCGGTCACCGTGGACACGGCCTGCTCCTCCTCGCTGGTGGCCATGCACCTCGCGGCGAACGCGCTGCGCTCCGGTGAATGCGATCTGGCGCTGGCGGGCGGCGTGACCGTGATGAACGGTCCGAACACCTTCGTGGAGTTCTCCCGCCAGCGGGGCCTGTCGCCCGACGGGCGTTGCAAGTCCTTCGCGGCGGGCGCCGACGGCACCGGCTGGAGCGAGGGTGTCGGTCTGCTGCTCGTCGAGCGGCTCTCCGACGCCAAGCGCAACGGACACACCGTGCTCGCGGTGATCCGCGGTACGGCCGTCAACCAGGACGGCGCGTCCAACGGTCTGACCGCGCCCAACGGGCCGGCGCAGGAGCGGGTCATCCGCCAGGCGTTGGCCAACGCCGGTCTGACCTCGGCCGACGTGGACGCCGTGGAGGCGCACGGCACCGGCACCACCCTCGGTGACCCGATCGAGGCGCAGGCCCTGCTGGCGACGTACGGGCAGGACCGGCCGGAGGACCGCCCGCTGTACCTCGGGTCCCTGAAGTCGAACATCGGGCACAGCCAGGCCGCGGCCGGCGTCGGCGGTGTCATCAAGATGATCGAGGCGATGCGGCACGGGGTGCTGCCCCGGACCCTGCACGTGGACGAGCCGTCCCCGCACGTGGACTGGGAGGCGGGGTCGCTGGCGCTGCTGACCGAGGAGACCCCCTGGCCCGAGGCGGGCCGACCGCGCCGCGCGGGCGTGTCCTCCTTCGGCATCAGCGGCACCAACGCGCACGTCATCATCGAGCAGCCCGCGGTGGCGCCCGCCCGGCGCGGACCCGCCTCGGAGCCGGAGGCGGCCGGTGTGCTGCCGTGGCTGGTGTCCGGCAAGGACGAGAAGGCCGTCGCGGCCCAGGCGGCGCGACTGCACCGCTTCGTCCTCGACCACCCGGAGCTGTCCCCGGCCGACATCGGCTTCTCGCTGGCCACCGGGCGCGCCGTGCTGGAGCACAGCGCGGCCGTCGTCGGCGCGGACCGGGAGACCCTGATCCGGGGTCTGTCCTCGCTGGCGCACGGGGAGTCCGCGTCGAACGTCGTGCGGGGCCGCTCGGCCCGACCCGGCAAGACCGCGTTCCTCTTCACCGGTCAGGGCAGCCAGCGGCTCGGCATGGGCCGCGAGCTGTACGCCGCGAACCCGGTCTTCGCGAAGGCGCTGGACGAGGTGTGTGCCCGGTTCGACTCGGAGCTGGCCCGCCCGATCAAGGACGTGCTGTTCGCTCCGGAGCACTCGGCGGACTCGGCGCTGATCGACCAGACCTCCTTCACCCAGGCCGCGCTGTTCGCCATCGAGGTGGCCCTGTACCGGCTGTTCGAGCACCACGGCTTCACCCCCGACTACCTGCTCGGCCACTCCATCGGCGAGGTGACCGCCGCCCACCTCGCGGGGGTCCTCGAACTGGGCGACGCCTGCTGCCTGGTCGCCGAGCGCGGCCGGCTGATGCAGGCCGCCCGCGAGGGCGGCGCGATGGCTGCGATCCAGGCCGGCGAGGAGGCGGTGCGCGCCTCGATCGCCCCGTACGGCAACGCGGTCGCGATCGCCGGGGTCAACGGCCCCGACGCAATGGTGATCTCCGGAGACTCTGCGGTCGTCGACGAGATCTGCGACGTCTGGCGAGCGAAGGGCGCCCGCACCAAGCGGCTGCCGGTCTCGCACGCCTTCCACTCCCCGCACATGGACGAGGTGTTGGAGGAGTTCCGCGAGGTCGCCGGCGGGCTGACGTTCCACCCGCCGCGCATCCCGGTCGTCTCCAACGTCACCGGCACCCTCGCCACCGACGAGCAGCTGACCTCCCCGGAGTACTGGGCCACCCACATCCGGGAGGCCGTGCGGTTCGCCGACGGCATCCGTCATCTGGAGGCCCAGGGCGTCACCGACTTCCTGGAGTTGGGCCCCGACGGGGTGCTGACGGCGCTCGCGCAGGGTTCCCTGGAGCAGGAGGCCGGGGCGCTGGCCCCGGCGCTGCGCCGGGACCGGCCCGAGACGGAGACCGTCGTCGCGGCGATGGCCCTGCTGCGGATGCGGGGGGCGAAGCCGGACTGGTCGAGGCTGTTCCCGGGCGCGCGGACCGTCGACCTGCCGACGTACGCCTTCCAGCACGAGCGGTACTGGCTGGACGCCCCCCAGACCCCGGCCGACGCGGCCGGGCTGGGGCTGGCGGCCACCGGTCACCCGCTGCTGGGCGCGGCCGTCGGGTCGGCGCACCGCGACGAGTACCTGTTCACCGGCCGGCTCTCGCGCCGCAGCCACGCCTGGCTGACCGAGCACGCGGTGTACGGGACGGTGTTGGTCCCCGGCACCGGGCTGGTGGAGCTGGCGGCCCGGGCGGGCGAGCAGCTCGGGGTGGACCGGGTCGAGGAGCTGATGCTGTCGGCGCCGCTGGTACTGCCCGAGCAGGGCGGTACGCAGGTCCAGGTCGTGGTCGGCGAGGCCGACGGGACGGGCCGCCGCACCGTGGAGATCTTCTCCCGGACCGACGACGGCGACCTGGCGGCCGACCGGCCGTGGACACTCAACGCGAACGGGGTGCTGGCCGCGTCGGCCGGCGCCGCCGGTGAGCCGCTGACGGCCTGGCCGCCGGCCGGCGCGACCGAGGTCTCCCTCGACGGGGTGTACGAACGGCTCGACGCGCTGGGTTACGCGTACGGCCCCGCCTTCCAGGGGTTGACGCGGCTGTGGACCGCGGGCGACGAGGTGTACGCCGAGGTGCGGCTGCCGGACGCCGGGCGTGCGGACGCGGGGCGGTTCCTGCTGCACCCGGCGCTGCTGGACGCGGCGCTGCACCCGCTGCTGCCCGGAGTCGCCTTCGAGTCGGGGCAGGCGCGGCTGCCGTTCTCCTGGTCCGGGGTGAGCGTCCACGCCGTGGGCGCCTCGGTGCTGCGGGTGCGGCTGACGCTGTCCGGGCGCGACACCGACACGCTGGCCGCCTCGCTGACGGTGGCCGACGGGGCGGGCGCCCCGGTGGCGACCGTCGAGTCGCTGCTGCTGCGCCCGGTGTCGAGGGAGGCGCTGCGCGAGGCCGCGTCGACGGCCCGGGACGGACTGTTCCGCGTCGCGTGGAACGCCCTGCCGGCCTCCGACCCGGTCGCGGGCACCGCGGCGGGCTGGGCCGTGGTCGGTGACCTCGCCGTGCCCGGTGGTCTCCCGTACACCGATCTGGAGGCGGTGGCGGCGGCCGGACCGGTGCCCGCCACGGTGGTGCTCGTTCCGGGCGCCGTCGAGGGCGAGCCGGCCGAGGCCGCGCGGGCCGCGTTGCGCGAGACCCTCTCCTCGGTGCAGTTCTGGCTGGGCGACGAGCGGTTCGAGAGTTCCACGCTGGTGGTGGTCACCCGGGGCGCCGTCGCCACGGCGGGCGAGCCCGTCACCGATCTGACGCACGCGGGTGTGTGGGGTCTGCTGCGCGTGGCGCAGACGGAGAACCCGGGGCGGATCGTCCTGGTGGACCTGGACGGCGACACGCTGCCGGCCGCAGCCCTGGCCTCGGGCGAGCCGCAGATCGCGGTGCGCGGGGAGCGACTGTTCGTGCCGCGTCTGGCCCGTACGAGTCAGGACGCTCAGGCGGTGACGCCGCGTTGGGACCGGGGCACGACCCTGATCACCGGCGCGACCGGAGCGCTGGGCGGCGTACTGGCCCGCCACCTGGTCACCGAACACGGCGCACGGCACCTGCTGCTCCTCAGCCGACGCGGCATCGACGCCCCGGGCGCCGAGGAGCTGCGTACGGAGCTGACCGGGCTGGGTGCCGAGGTCACCGTGGCCGCCTGTGACGTCACCGATCGGCAGTCGCTGGCCGGGGTGTTGGCGGCGATCCCCGCGGAGCAGCCGCTCACCGGGGTGATCCACACGGCCGGTGTGCTGGACGACACCGTCCTGTCGGACCTGACGCCGGAGCGGCTGGAGAAGGTACTGGCGCCCAAGGTCGACGCGGCCTGGAACCTGCACGACCTCACCAAGGACCTGGACCTGTCGGCCTTCGTCCTCTACTCCTCCATCGCGGGCCTGATCGGCAACGCCGGCCAGGCCAACTACGCGGCGGGCAACACCTTCCTGGACGCCCTCGCCCAGTACCGGCAGGCCAACGGCCTCCCGGCCACCTCACTGGCCTGGGGCCTGTGGGCCCAGGCCAGCACCCTCAGCGGCTCGCTGGAAGAGGCCGACCTGCGTCGCCTCGCCCGGCTCGGCCTGTTGCCGCTGTCCTCGGCGGACGCCATGGACCTCTTCGACGCGGCCCCCGGCACCGGCGAGGCGGTCCTGGCCGTCACCCGGCTCGCGGTGGAGGCCCTGCGCAAGCAGGGCGACCGCCTGCTGCCGCTGCTGCGGGACCTGGCTCCGGCCGGTCCGCGCCGCGCGATCGCGGGTTCCGGGTCCGGGGCGGGGACGGACGGTCCCTCGCTGGCGGAGCGCCTGGGCGCCCTGCCGGAGGAGGAGCGGCTCGTGATGCTGACGGATCTCGTACGCGGCCAGGTCGCCGGGGTGCTCGGGCACGCCGACCACACCGGCATCGACGCCGACCGCGCCTTCCAGGAACTGGGCTTCGACTCGCTGACCGCGGTGGAACTGCGCAACCAGCTCAACACGGCGACGGGTCTGCGCCTGCCCAGCACCCTCGTCTTCGACTACCCGAACCCGGCGGCCCTGGCCGTGTACCTCCGCCGGCAGATCACCGTCGAGGAGGTGTCGGCGGCCACTCCGGTGCTGTCGGACCTCGACCGGTTGAAGTCCGCCATCCACGCCGCGTCCTCGGACCGGGAGGCCTTCGACCAGATCACCGGCCGGCTGCGGGAGCTGTTGGACATCGCCGACTCGGCGGGCGGCGGCAAGCCGGACGAGGCCGATCACCAGGACCTGGACGGGGCGAGCGACGAGGAACTCTTCGCGCTCCTCGACGACATGGACTGAGCGGCACGGAGCGGCAGACGACCGGTCGGCACGCGTCGGAACACCGTGCGGGCCCGAAATTCATCACCCAGCCACATCACGTCGGGGAGCTGAGATCACGTGGCGAACGAGCAAGAACTCCGGGACTACCTCAAGCGGGCCATCGCCGATGCCCGGGACGCGAAGAAGCGTCTGCGCGAGGTGGAGGACAAGGCGCAGGAGCCCATCGCGATCGTCGGGATGGCGTGCCGGTACCCCGGCGGGGTCGCCACCCCCGATGACCTCTGGAAGCTGGTCACCGACGGGGTCGACGCGGTCGGCGGGTTCCCCGTCAACCGCGGCTGGGACCTGGAGGGGTTGTACGACACCGACCCCGACGCGGCGGGCACCTCGTACACCGCCGAGGGCGGGTTCCTGCACGAGGCCGACCGGTTCGACCCCGAGTTCTTCGGGATGTCCCCGCGCGAGGCGCTCGCCGTGGACCCCCAGCAGCGGCTGCTGCTGGAGACCACCTGGGAGGCCTTCGAGCGGGCCGGGATCGATCCGGCCTCGCTGCGGGGCAGCCGTACGGGCGTGTTCACGGGCCTGATGTACAACGACTACGGCTCGCGGGCCGGGCTGCCCGCCGAGGGCAACGAGGGGTACCTGTTCAGCGGCAGCGCGGGCAGCATCGCCTCGGGCCGGCTGGCTTACACCTTCGGGCTGGAGGGGCCCACGGTCACCGTCGACACGGCCTGCTCCTCCTCGCTGGTGGCCATGCACATGGCGGCGAACGCGCTGCGCTCCGGCGAGTGCGACCTCGCGCTCGCCGGCGGCGCGGCCGTGATGTCGACGCCCACCGCCTTCATCGAGTTCTCCCGGCTGCGCGGCCTGTCCGCCGACGGCCGCTGCAAGTCCTTCTCGGAGCACGCGGACGGCACGGGCTGGGCCGAGGGCGTGGGTCTGCTGCTCGTGGAGCGGCTCTCCGACGCGCGGCGCAACGGGCACACCGTGCTCGCGGTGATCCGCGGTACGGCCGTCAACCAGGACGGCGCGTCCAACGGTCTGACCGCGCCCAACGGTCCCTCCCAGGAGCGGGTCATCCTCCAGGCGCTGGCCAACGCCGGTCTGACCACGGCCGACGTGGACGTGGTCGAGGCGCACGGCACCGGCACCTCGCTCGGTGACCCGATCGAGGCGCAGGCCCTGCTGGCCACCTACGGCCAGGACCGGCCGGAGGACCGCCCGCTGTACCTCGGCTCCCTGAAGTCGAACATCGGGCACAGCCAGGCCGCCGCCGGCGTCGGCGGCATCATCAAGATGGTCCAGGCGATCCGGCACGGGGTGCTGCCCAAGACCCTGCACGCGCAGGAGCCCTCGACCCGGATCGACTGGGAGGCGGGCGCGGTCGCGCTCCTCCACGAGGCCCGGGAGTGGCCCGAGACCGGTGCTCCGCGCCGGGCCGGCGTGTCCTCCTTCGGGTTCGGCGGAACCAACGCGCACGTGGTCGTCGAGCAGGCCCCGCCCGCCCCGGAGGCGGCCGACACGGAGCCGCAGCCGGCCCCGCCGGCCCTGCCGGTGGTGCCGTGGGTGCTGTCCGGCAAGTCGGCTCGGGCCGTGGCGGGGCAGGCGGAGCGGCTGCTGGCGTACGTGGACGCCCACGGGGACCTCGATCCGGCCGAGCTGGGCCGGGCGCTGGTCGGCGGGCGGGCGGCGTTCGACCACCGGGCGGTGGTCGCGGGCGTCGACCGTGAGGAGCTGGTGCGGGGCCTGCGGGCGCTGGCCGAGGACGGTTCCGCCCCGGGGCTGGTGCGGGGTGCGAAGTCCGCCGGGAAGTCGGCGTTCCTGTTCACGGGTCAGGGCGCGCAGCGCGCCGGGATGGGCGAGGAACTGTACGCCGCCTTCCCCGCCTACACCGCCGCCTTCGACGCCGTCGCGGCAGAGCTGGACAAGCACCTCGACCGGCCGATCCGCGAGGTCATCACCACCGGCGAAGCCCTCGACGACACCGGCAACACCCAACCCGCCCTCTTCGCCCTCGAAGTCGCCCTCTACCGCCTCCTGGAATCCTGGGGCCTCAAGCCCGACC
The DNA here is from genome assembly GCF_036231985.1 of Streptomyces sp. NBC_01426. GTDB lineage: Bacteria > Actinomycetota > Actinomycetes > Streptomycetales > Streptomycetaceae > Streptomyces. The sequence goes on along the minus strand of NZ_CP109501.1, from coordinate 364,177 downwards.
ACCTCGCCGGCCACTCCATCGGCGAACTCACCGCCGCACACATCGCCGGAATCCTCACCCTCCCCGACGCCGCGAAACTCGTCGCCGCCCGCGCCCGACTCATGCAGGCCCTGCCCACCGGCGGCGCCATGATCGCCCTCCAAGCCACCGAAACCGAAGTACTCCCCCACCTCCAAGACCTCCACGACCACCTCGCCATCGCCGCCGTCAACGGCCCCACCTCAGTCGTCGTCTCCGGCGACGAGAACGCGGCCCTGAACCTCGCGGAGCGGTTCGAGACACAGGGCCGCAAGACCAAGCGGCTCACCGTCTCCCACGCCTTCCACTCCCCCCACATGGACGGAATGCTCACGGAGTTCAAGGCCGTCGCGGCCGGCCTCACCTACGACGAACCCCGCATCCCCATCGTCTCCACCCTCACCGGCCGACTCGCCACCGGCGACGACCTGCGCACTCCCGACTACTGGACCGAACAGGTCCGCGGCGCCGTCCGCTTCACCGACGCCGTCACCACCCTGGAAACCCTCGGCACCACCACCTTCACCGAGATCGGCCCCGACGCCGTCCTCACCGCCCTGGTGACGGGAGCCGTCGAGGACCCCGACGCCGCGGTGGCCGCGGCCACCCTGCGGGCGGGCCGCCCCGAGGCCCCGCAACTGGCCTCGGCCGTGGGCCAGGTGTACGCGCGAGGCGGTCGCGTCGACTGGTCCGCGTACTTCGGCGGCCGGCTCGACTCCGCCCTCGACCTGCCGACGTACGCCTTCCAGCGCGAGCGCTACTGGCTCGACACCGTCGAGGCACCCGCCGACGCGTCGGGGCTCGGCCTGAGCCCCACCGACCACCCCATCCTCGGGGCCAGCCTGGACCTCGCCGAGGGGGAGCAGACCCTCTTCACCAGCCGGTTGTCGCTGCGCTCCCACCCCTGGCTGGGGGACCACGCCGTCCTCGGCAGTGTCCTGCTCCCGGGCACCGCCTTCGTGGAACTGGCCGTCCTGGCGGGAGGCCGGCTCGGCACCCCGCAGGTGGAGGAATTGACCCTGTCGGCCCCGCTGGTGCTGCCCGAGCACGGCGGTGTGCAGGTCCAGCTCGTGGTCGCGGACGCGGACGCCTCGGGTCGCCGCGGAGTGGACGTGTACTCGCGTCCCGACGGCGAGGAGCCGGCCGAGGCCCGACCGTGGACCCTGAACGCCAAGGGCGTCCTGGCCCCCGCCGCCGACACCGGCGGCGAGGCCCTGTCGGTGTGGCCGCCGGCCGGTGCGACCGAGGTCCCCCTGGACGGGGTGTACGAGCGGCTCGCCGCCCAGGACTACGCGTACGGCCCTGCCTTCCAGGGGCTGCGCCGCGTCTGGAAGGGCGACGGGGAGATCTTCGCCGAGCTGGCCCTGCCGGACGCGCGGCGCGCCGACGCCGGACGCTTCCTGCTGCACCCGGCGCTGCTGGACGCGGCGCTGCACCCGCTGCTGCCGGGTGTGGTGGACGACGAGCGGGTGGCGCTGCTGCCGTTCTCCTGGTCCGGGGTGAGCGTGCACGCCACGGGCGCCGCCGCGCTGCGGGTGCGGTTGACGCTGACCGGCCCCGAGGTGGCGTCGCTGACGGTGGCCGACGGGACGGGCGCCCCGGTGGCGACCGTCGAGTCGCTGCTGCTGCGCCCGCTGTCGAAGGAGGCGCTGCGCGAGGCAAACTCCACGGCCCGTGACGGGCTGTTCCGCGTCGCCTGGAACACGCTGCCCGCCGCGCGCCCGACGGTGGACACCTCGGGCTGGGCCGTGATCGGCGACCTCGCCGTCGACGGTGCCCGCCCGTACGCCGACCTCGCCTCGGTCGCCGCGGCCGAACCCGTGCCGACCACGCTCGTCCTCGCGCTGCCGGCCGGCGGCGTCGACACCGACGTGCCGGCCGCCACGCACCGCGCGGTACGGGAGGCTCTCGCGACGGTCCAGTCCTGGACGGCCGACGAGCGGTTCGCCGACACCACGCTGGTGGTGGTCACCCGGGGCGCCGTCGCCACCGCCGACGAGCCCGTGACCGATCTGGCGCAGGCCTCCGTGTGGGGTCTGCTGCGCGTGGCGCAGAGCGAGAACCCGGGGCGGATCGTCCTGGTGGACCTGGACGGCGACACGCTGCCGGCCGCGGTCCTGGCCTCGGGCGAGCCGCAGATCGCGGTGCGCGGGGACGCGTTCCTCGTGCCGCGTCTGGCCCGTACGAGTCAGGACGCGCGGGCGGTGACGCCGCGTTGGGACCGGGGCACGACCCTGATCACCGGCGCGACCGGAGCGCTGGGCGGCGTACTGGCCCGCCACCTGGTCACCGAACACGGCGCACGGCACCTGCTGCTCCTCAGCCGGCGCGGTACCGAGGCGGCGGGCGCGGCCGAGTTGACGGCCGAATTGACCGGGCTCGGCGCCGAGGTCACCGTGGCCGCCTGCGATGTCGCCGACCGGGAGGCCTTGGCGGGCGTGCTGGCGGCGATCCCCGCGGAGCAGCCGCTCACCGGCGTGATCCACACCGCGGGCGTACTGGACGACGGCCTGCTCTCCTCGCTCACCCCCGAGCGGCTGGGGAAGGTGCTGGCGCCCAAGGTCGACGCGGCCTGGAACCTGCACGACCTCACCAAGGACCTGGACCTGTCGGCCTTCGTCCTCTACTCCTCCATCGCCGGCCTGATCGGCAACGCCGGCCAGGCCAACTACGCGGCGGGCAACACCTACCTGGACGCCCTCGCCCAGTACCGGCAGGCCCACGGCCTGCCGGCCACCTCACTGGCCTGGGGCCTGTGGGCCCAGGCCAGCACCCTCAGCGGCTCGCTGGAAGAGGCCGACCTCAGGCGTATCGAGCGCACCGGTCTGCTGCCGCTGTCCTCCGCCGACGCGATGGACCTCTTCGACGCGGCCCCCGGCACCGGCGAGGCGATCCTCGCGGTGACCCGGCTGAACACCGCCGCGCTGCGCAAGCAGACCGACGGCCCGCACCCGCTGTTCCGAGGCCTGGTCACGGCCGCCCCGCGCAAGGCCGCGGCCCGCGCGGCCGGCGAGTCCTCGTTGGCCGACCGGCTGGGCGCGCTCTCCGCGACCGAACGGGACCAGGCGCTGATCGACCTGGTCCGGGCGAGGGTCGCCGGGGTGCTCGGGCACGCCGACCACACCGGCATCGACGCCGACCGCGCCTTCCAGGAACTGGGCTTCGACTCGCTGACCGCGGTGGAACTACGCAACCAGCTCAACACGGCCACCGGCATGCGGCTGCCCAGCACTCTCGTCTTCGACTACCCGAACCCGGCGGCCCTGGCCGCGCACCTGTCGGCGGAGCTGTTCGGGAACCGCGAGAACGCCCCGGCCGCCGTCGTGGCCGCCACCGTCGCGGCCGGTTCGGGCGGCGCGCCGGAGCCGATCGCGATCGTCGGCATGGCCTGCCGCTACCCGGGCGGGGTCTCCTCGCCCGCGGACCTGTGGCGGCTGGTCGCGCGGGGCGCGGACGCGATCACCGAGTTCCCGGTCAACCGGGGCTGGGACCTGGAGAACCTGTACCACCCGGACCCCGACCACACGGGCACCACGTACGCCCGGGGCGGCGGCTTCCTGCACGACGCGGACCTGTTCGACCCGGAGTTCTTCGGGATGTCCCCGCGCGAGGCGCTGGCCACCGACCCGCAGCAGCGGCTGCTGTTGGAGACCGCCTGGGAGACCGTGGAGAACGCGGGCATCGTCCCGGCCTCGCTGCGCGGCAGCCGCACGGGCGTGTTCGCCGGTGTGATGTACCACGACTACGGCTCGGCGCTCACGACGATCCCGGAGGACCTGGAGGGCTACCTGGCCAGCGGCAACGCGGGCAGTGTGGCCTCGGGCCGGGTCTCGTACACGCTGGGCCTGGAGGGCCCGGCGGTCACCGTCGACACGGCCTGCTCCTCCTCGCTGGTGGCCATGCACATGGCGGCGAACGCGCTGCGCTCCGGCGAGTGCGACCTCGCGCTCGCCGGCGGTGTCACCGTGATGTCCAGCCCCACCTCGTACGTGGAGTTCTCCCGTCAGCGCGGGCTGTCCCCCGACGGCCGCTGCAAGCCCTTCGCGGCGGGCGCCGACGGCACCGGCTGGAGCGAGGGCGTGGGCCTGCTGCTGGTCGAGCGGCTCTCCGACGCCGAACGCAACGGACACACCGTGCTCGCGGTCATCCGGGGCTCCGCCATCAACCAGGACGGCGCCTCCAACGGTCTGACCGCCCCCAACGGGCCGTCCCAGGAGCGGGTCATCCGCCAGGCGCTGGCCAACGCCGGTCTGACCACGGCCGACGTGGACGTCGTCGAGGCGCACGGCACGGGCACCACCCTGGGCGACCCGATCGAGGCGCAGGCCCTGCTGGCCACCTACGGCCAGGGGCGTCCGGAGGAGCGGCCGCTGTACCTCGGCTCGTTGAAGTCGAACATCGGGCACAGCCAGGCCGCCGCCGGCGTCGGCAGCGTCATCAAGATGATCGAGGCCATGCGCCACGAGGTGCTGCCCCGGACGCTGCACGTGGACGCGCCGTCCGGGCACGTCGACTGGGAGGCGGGCGCGGTCGAGCTGCTCACCGAGGCCCGGCCCTGGCAGACGTACGAGCGTCCGCGCCGTGCGGCCGTCTCCTCCTTCGGCATCAGCGGCACCAACGCGCACGTCATCATCGAACAGCCCGCGGCCCGGCCCGAGCCCTCCGCCGTCGACCGGGACCGGTCGCCGCTTGCGGTGGTGCCGTGGACCCTGTCCGGCAAGACGGCGCAGGCCGTGACGGACCAGGCCCGGCGGCTGCTGGAGCTGTTCTCCGGAGCCGGCGCGGACGTCGACCCGATCGACGTCGGTGTCTCCCTGGCGGGTGGTCGCTCGCTGTTCGAGCACCGGGCGGCGGTCGTCGGCACGGACCGGGAGGCCCTGGTGGAGGGCCTGCGGGCGCTCGCTTCGGGTGCCTCGGCGCCGGGGGTCGTGCGTGACAGCCGGGTCGGCGGGAAGTCGGCGTTCCTGTTCACGGGTCAGGGCGCGCAGCGCGCCGGGATGGGCGAGGAACTGTACGCCGCCTTCCCCGCCTACACCGCCGCCTTCGACGCCGTCGCGGCAGAGCTGGACAAGCACCTGGACCGGCCGATCCGCGAGGTCATCGCCTCGGGCACGGACCTGGACGAGACGGGCTACACCCAGCCGGCCCTGTTCGCCGTCGAGGTGGCCCTGTACCGCCTCGTCGAGTCCTGGGGCCTCAAGCCCGACCACCTCGCCGGGCACTCCATCGGCGAACTCGCCGCCGCACACATCGCCGGGATCCTCACCCTCCCCGACGCCGCGAAACTCGTCGCCGCCCGCGCCCGACTCATGCAGGCCCTGCCCACCGGCGGCGCCATGATCGCCCTCCAAGCCACCGAAACCGAAGTACTCCCCCACCTCCAAGACCTCCACGACCACCTCGCCATCGCCGCCGTCAACGGCCCCACATCGGTGGTCGTCTCCGGCGACGAGAACGCGGCCCTGCACCTCGCGGAGCGGTTCGAGACACAGGGCCGCAAGACCAAGCGGCTCACCGTCTCCCACGCCTTCCACTCCCCCCACATGGACGGAATGCTCACGGAGTTCAAGGCCGTCGCGGCCGGCCTCACCTACGACGAACCCCGCATCCCCATCGTCTCCACCCTCACGGGCCGACTCGCCACCGGCGACGACCTGCGCACCGCCGACTACTGGACCGAACAGGTCCGCGGCGCCGTCCGCTTCACCGACGCCGTCACCACCCTGGAAACCCTCGGCACCACCACCTTCACCGAGATCGGCCCCGACGCCGTCCTCACCGCCCTGGCGCAGAACATCGTGACGGACGCGGCCGCCGTGCCGCTGCTGCGGCGGGGTCGCCCCGAAGCGGAGACCCTCGTCGCGGGCGTGGGCCGGCTGCACAGCCGCGGCGTCCGCGTCGACTGGGAGGCCTACTTCGCCGGTACGGGCGCAGAGCGGACCGACCTGCCGACGTACGCCTTCCAGCACGAGGCGTTCTGGTTGAAGGGATCGGGTGCGGCGGCCGACGCCGGGTACGGCCTGAACCCGACCGGGCACCCGCTGCTCGGGGCGGCCGTCACCATCGCCGGGGCCGACCAGGTGCTGTTCACCAGCCGGCTCTCGGTGCGCTCGCACCCGTGGCTGGCCGAGCACGCCGTCTTCGACTCGGCCGTCCTGCCGTCCTCCGCGCTGGTGGAGCTGGCGGTCCGGGCGAGCGACGAACTGGGGCTGGCCGGGCTCGCCGAGCTGGAGTCGAGCACCCCCGTGGTGCTGCCCGTACAGGGCGCCCTCCAACTCCAGTTGGGCGTGGGCCCGGTGGACGACTCCGGGCGGCGTCCCTTCACGGTCCACACCCGCGGCGACGAGGCCGAGGCCGGTTGGACGGCCCACGCGCACGGCGCCTTCGAGACCACCGGCGGACAGCAGGTGCCCGCCGCGGTGGGCGGCGAGGCCGTCGAGGTCCGGCTGCCCGAGGAACTGCTGCCCGACGCGGCCGCGTACGAGCTGCACCCGGCGCTGCTGGAGGCCGCGCTCGCCGGGGCCGGCGGCGCCGGCGAGGCCGGCACGACCAGGGTCCCGGCCCGGTGGCAGGGTGTCCGGCTGCACGCGACCGGCGCGACCGCCGTGCGGGTGCGGATCGCCCCGCTCGACGGGGACGCGGACGGGGCCGTGACCGTACGGCTCTCGGACGCGGAGGAGCAGCCCGTCGCCACGATCGAGCGGCTCGTCTTCCGAGACGTGCCGGACGAGGAGTTCACCGCGCGCGCCGGCGGCAACCTGCCGCTGTTCCGGGTGGACTGGTCGGCCACCGCGCTGCCCGAGCCGGGCAGCCGGGTCCGCTGGGGCGTCCTCGGCGCCGCCGAGGGCGGTTTCGACGGGCCGTCCTTCGAGGAGGTGGCGGCGGTCGGCAAGGCCGCCGAGGCCGGGGCCGCCGTGGACGCCGTGGTGGCCCGCATCGCGCCGGACACCTCGGGTGACGTGGTGGGCGCGGCCCACGCGGCGGCGCGACAGGCCCTGTCGCTGGCGCAGGACTGGCTGGCCGACGACCGGTTGGAGGCGACCCGTCTGGTGGTCCTCACCCGGGGCGCGGTCGACACCGGTTCCGAGGGGGTTCCCGAGCCGGGCTCGGCCACCGTGTGGGGGCTGCTGCGCTCCGCGCAGGCCGAGGCCCCGGACCGGATCGTGCTGGTCGACCTGGACCACACGGACGCCGGCGCGGTGCCGGTGGACGCCCTGTCCGCCGTACTCACCTCGGGCGAGCCGCAGGCGGCGCTGCGCGGCGGCGAGGTACTGCTGCCGAGGCTGCGCCGCGTGGTCTCCGAGAGCGAGGGCGCGCCGACCCCGTGGGGTCCGGAGGGCACCGTGCTGATCACCGGTGGTACCGGGGCGCTGGGCGCGCTGTTCGCCCGGCACCTGGTCGCCGAGCACGGCGTACGGAACCTGCTGCTGGTCAGCCGCAGTGGTGCGGACGCCGCGGGCGCGGCGGAGTTGCGGGCCGAACTCGGGGCGCTCGGCGCCCGGGTGACGCTGTCCTCCGTGGACGTCTCCGACCGGGACGCGCTGGCCGCGGCCCTGGCGGCGATCCCGACGGAACATCCGCTGCGGGGCGTGGTGCACGCCGCGGGTGTCCTCGACAACGCTCTGGTCGCGGCGCTCGGACCGGACAGTCTGACCGCCGTGCTGCGTCCGAAGGCGGACGCGGCCTGGCACCTGCACGAGTTGACGCGGGACCTGGGGTTGTCGGCCTTCGTGCTGTTCTCCTCCAGCGTCGGTGTCATCGGTGGCCCCGGCCAGTCCAACTACGCGGCGGCCAACGCCTTCCTGGACGGCCTGGCCGCGCACCGTCGGGCCCTCGGGCTGCCGGCGACCTCACTGGCCTGGGGCCTGTGGGACCTGAGCCACGGAATCAACGCGGGCTTGGACGAGAACGACCTGAAGCGGTTCGGCCGCGAGGGCTTCCGGCCGGTCACCCCGCAGGAGGGAGGCGGTCTCTTCGATGCGGCCGCGGCGGGCGGCGGCCCGGCGGTCGTGGTGCTCCCGGTCGACCTGTCCGCGATGCGGGCGCACGGCCTGGTGCCGCCGGTGTTCCGGTCCCTGGTGCGGGTGGCGAACCGGCGCGCGGCCCAGTCCGGCACGGGCTCCGTGGAGCTCCTCGCGACCCGGCTGGCCGGGTTGTCGGCGCTGGAGCAGCACCAGCTGGTGCTGGACCTCGTACGCGGTGAAGTGGCCACGGTGCTGGGGCACTCGGGCCAGGACGCGGTGCAGGCCGACCGGGCCTTCCAGGAGATGGGCTTCGACTCCATGACGGCGGTGGAACTGCGCAACCGTCTCGGTGCGGCGACGGGGGTGAGGCTGTCCGCCACGGTGGTCTTCGACCACCCGACCCCCACCGCCCTCGCGGAGCACGTGCTGGGCGAGGTGGCGCCCGACGGCGCCGGCGACGCGTCGGCGCCCGTGATGGCCGACCTTGACCGGGTGGAGGCGAGCCTGACCGCCCTCCTGGAAGACGTCCAGGCGCGCTCCACGGTCTCTGTACGTCTCCAGGCGATCCTGGCCAGGCTGAACGAGGCGACGGCAACGGCCGCGGGCCCGGACCTGGCGAGCACGATCGAATCCGCTTCCGCGGACGACCTCTTCGACTTCATCGACAACCAGCTCGGCCGTTCCGCGAACTGATGGTCCCGACGTACGCAGCTCTGAGGAGAAGTTGATTTCGCATGTCCAATGAGACCAAGTCCAACGAACCGGCAGCGTCCACGGACCAGGCTGTTTCCAAAGAACAGAAGATGGTCGAGTACCTCAAGTGGGTGACCACCGACCTTCAGAAGACGAGGCAGCGGGTCGCGGAACTGGAGGCCGGCCAGGACGAGCCGGTCGCCATCGTCGGCATGGCCTGCCGCTTCCCGGGCGGGGTGACCTCTCCGGAGACCCTGTGGAAGCTGGTCATGGACGAGGCCGACGGGATCACCGACTGGCCCGAGGACCGCGGCTGGGACATCGACGCCCTCTACGACCCGGAGCGCGGCAAGCCCGGCAAGTCGTACACGAAGAAGGGCGGGTTCCTTGCGGGCGCGGCCCTCTTCGACCCCGGCTTCTTCGGGATCTCGCCCCGTGAGGCGCTCGCCATGGACCCGCAGCAGCGGGTGCTGTTGGAGACCGCGTGGGAGACCTTCGAGCAGGCGGGCATCGACCCGACCTCACTGCGGGGCACCCCGGTCGGCGTGTTCGCGGGCGTGGTGGAGCAGAGCTATCTGGGGCTGGAGGGCCCCGAGGAGCTTGAGGGCTATCTGATGACGAGCAAGTTGAGCGCCGTCGCCTCGGGCCGCATCGCGTACTCCTTCGGTTTCGAGGGCCCGGCCGTGTCCGTGGACACGGCGTGCTCCTCCTCGCTGGTGGCCCTGCACCTGGCGGTGCAGTCGGTCCGCAAGGGCGAGTCGTCCATGGCGCTGGCGGGCGGTTCGACGGTGTCGGGCAACCCGAGCGGGTTCGTCGACTTCTCGCGGCAGAACGGGCTGGCCGAGGACGGCCGGATCAAGTCGTTCGCCGCGGCGGCCGACGGCACCGCCTGGTCGGAGGGCGTCGGTCTGCTGCTCGTCGAGAAGCTGTCGGACGCCCGGCGCAACGGCCACGAGGTCCTCGCCGTGATCCGCGGCAGCGCCGTCAACCAGGACGGCGCCTCCAACGGGCTGACCGCCCCCAACGGCCCCTCCCAGGAGCGGGTCATCCACCAGGCGTTGGCCGCCGCGAAGCTGTTCGCGGCCGACGTGGACGCGGTGGAGGCGCACGGCACCGGGACCCGGCTCGGCGACCCGATCGAGGCGCAGGCGCTGCTGGCCACCTACGGGCAGAACCGCCCGGCGGACCGGCCGCTGCACCTGGGCTCGTTGAAGTCGAACATCGGGCACAGCGTCGCGGCGGCCGGCGCGGGCGGCGTCATCAAGATGATCATGGCGATGCGGCACGGGGTGCTGCCCAGGACCCTGAACATCGACGAGCCGACCCCGATGGTCGACTGGGACGCGGGCGCCGTCTCCTTGCTGACCGAGGCCCGCCCGTGGCCCGCCGGCGGCGCGCCGCGCCGCGCCGGCATCTCCGCCTTCGGCGTCAGCGGCACCAACGCCCACGTCATCCTGGAGGAGCCGCCGACCGAGGAGGCCTCCGAGGAGGCGCAGCCGGCCGGCGACGCGCCCGTCCGCGCGCTCCCCTTCCTGCCGTGGACGCTGGGCGCGAAGACCCCCGACGCGCTCGCCGACCAGGCCCGGCGCCTGCTGGAGCTGGTGGAGGCCGATGCCGGACCCTCCCCGCTGGACGTGGCGTACTCGCTGGCCACCGGCCGTGCGGCGCTGGAGCAGCGCGCGGTGGTCGTCGGCGCCGACCGGGACGCGCTGCTGGACGGCCTGCGCTCGCTGGCCGCCGGCGCACCGGACGCGAGCGTGGTGCGGGGCGCGAAGGCGGGCGGCCACACGGCGTTCGTCTTCACCGGCCAGGGCGCGCAGCGTGCCGGGATGGGCGAGGAGCTGTACGCGCACTTCCCCGTGTACGCCGAGGCCTTCGACGCGGTCGCCGCCGAGCTGGACAAGCATCTGGACCGGCCGATCCGCGAGGTCATCGCCTCGGGCACGGACCTGGACGAGACGGGCTACACCCAGCCGGCCCTGTTCGCCGTCGAGGTGGCCCTGTACCGCCTCGTCGAGTCCTGGGGGATCACCCCCGACCACCTCGCCGGGCACTCCATCGGCGAGCTGACGGCCGCCCACATCGCGGGCGTCCTCGACCTCGCGGACACCGCGAAGCTGGTGGTCGCCCGGGCGCGGCTGATGCAGGCCCTGCCCACGGGCGGCGCCATGATCGCCGTCCAGGCCACGGAGGCGGAGGTGCTGCCGCTCCTCGAAGGCCTGGAGGACCGGCTCTCGATCGCCGCCGTCAACGGCCCGACCTCCGTCGTCGTCTCCGGCGACGAGGAGGCGGCTCTCCAGGTCGCCGAGAAGCTCGCCGAACGGGGCCGCAAGAGCAAGCGCCTGACGGTCTCGCACGCCTTCCACTCCCCCCACATGAACGGCATGCTGGAGGAGTTCCGAAAGGTCGCGGCCACCCTCACCTACAACAAGCCGCAGCTGCCCGTCATCTCCACCCTCACCGGCAAGCTCGCCACCGGCGACGACCTGCGCACCCCCGGCTACTGGACCGACCAGGTCCGCGGCGCCGTCCGCTTCACCGACGCGGTCCACACCATGGAGCAGTTCGGCGCGACGACCTTCGTCGAGATCGGCCCCGACGCCGTCCTGGCCGGGCTGGTCCGCGACACCCTCACCGACGCGACGGCCGTGCCGCTGCTGCGCCGGGGCCGCCCCGACGCCGAGACCCTCGTCAGCGGGCTCGGCCGGCTCCACACGGCGGGCGTTCCCGTCGGGTGGCGGGCGTTCTTCGCCGACACGGGCGCCCGCCGCGCCGACCTGCCGACGTACGCCTTCCAGCACGAGCGGTACTGGGTCGAGACCAGCGGGATCGTGGCTGACGCCTCCGACCTGGGCCTCGAATCGGCGGACCACCCGCTGCTCGGCGCCGCGGTCACCATCGCCGGCTCCGACCAGGTCCTGTTCACCAGCCGGCTCTCGCTGCGCACCCATCCCTGGCTCGCGGACCACATCGTCCTGGGCCAGATCCTGGTGCCGGCGACCGCGCTGATCGAGATGGCGATCCGCGCCGGCGACGAGCTGGGCAGCACCGTCCTCGACGACCTGTCGATCCTCGGCCCGCTGGCCCTGCCCGAGAAGGGCGGCATCCACCTCCAGGTCAGCGTGGGCTCCGCCGCCGGCGGCGGCCGCCGCGAGCTGGCGATCTACTCGCGGCCCGACAACGCCGACGTGCCGTGGACCCTCAACGCCCGCGGTCACCTCAGCTTCCAGGGCGCCGACGAGCCGTTCGCGCTCACCGAGTGGCCGCCCGCCGGGGCCGAGGAGGTCCCGCTGCACGACGCGTACGAGAAGCTCGCCACGCAGGGCTACGTCTACGGCCCGGTCTACCGGGGCCTGGACGCCGTCTGGCGCCGCGACGACGAGGTGTACGCCGAGGTGAGCCTGCCCGACGGCAGCCGCACCAGCCAGGCCGGTTTCGGTCTGCACCCGGCCCTCCTCGAAGTCGCGCTGGCGGCCTCCTGCCTCGCGAGCTACGGCACCGTCCCCGAGGGCGCGGTCTGGATCTCCACCGACTGGAAGGGCGTCCGGCTGTACGCGACCGGCGCCTCCAAGCTGCGCGTACGGCTCTCGCTCGACGCCGACGACGCGCTGGTCGTCCAGCTCGCCGACCAGAGCGGACAGCCCGTCGCCCGGGTCGCGTCGGTCGCCTGCCGGGCCATCGCCGTCGGCGAGGTCTCCAACGCCCTGGCCCGCCGGCGCGACTCCCTCTTCCACGTCGACTGGGCGCCCTACCCGGTCGTCGCCACCGGGGACACCACCCACTGGGCGACCCTGGGCAAGGACGGTTTCGGGGACCGCCGGTTCACCGACGTGGCCCGGGCCGCGCGGGTCATCGGCGCCGGCGAACGCGTCGACGTCGTCCTGGCCCGCCAGGAGACCCCCGACACCGGGGACCGGGCCGCCGACGTGCACACGGCGGCCCGGGACGCGCTGGCCCTCGTACAGAACTGGCTGGCCGAGGAACGCCTGACCGACACCCGGCTGGTGGTCCTCACCCGCGGCGGCGTGGCCGCCCGCGACGAGGACGTCACCGACCTGGGCGCGGCCACCGTGTGGGGCCTGCTGCGCTCCGCGCAGTCCGAGAACCCCGGCCGGATCGTGCTCGTCGACCACGACCTCGACCTGGACGACCCCGCCGCCGACCCGTTCGCGGTACTGGCCTCGGTGGTCGCCTCCGGGGAACCGCAGTCGGCCGTCCGTGCCGGGCAGGTGCTGATACCGCGCCTGGGCCGGATCTCCGAGTCGGCCGCGGGCCGCACCGGCGAGTGGAACCCCGACGGCACCGTCCTGATCACCGGCGGCACCGGCAGCCTCGGCGCCCTGTTCGCCCGGCACCTGGTCGTCGAGCACGGCGTACGGAACCTGCTGCTCACCAGCCGGCGCGGTCTCGCCGCGGAGGGGGCGGGCGCGCTCGCGGCCGAACTGACCTCGCTCGGCGCCCGGGTGACCATCGCGGCCTGCGACGTCGCCGACCGGGAGGCGCTGGCCGCGGTGCTGGCGGACGTCCCGCGTTCGCACCCGCTGACCGGTGTCCTGCACACCGCCGGAGTCCTGGACGACGGGCTGATCGGATCGCAGACCCCGGAACGGCTCTCGGCGGTGCTGCGGCCCAAGGTCGACGCCTCGTGGAACCTGCACGAGCTGACGAAGGACCTGGACCTGTCCGCCTTCGTGCTCTTCTCGTCGATCGCGGCGGTCGTCGGCGGTCCCGGCCAGTCCACGTACTCGGCCGCGAACCACTTCCTCGACGGGCTCGCCCAGCACCGCAAGGCCCGGGGCCTCGCCGCGACGTCGCTCGCCTGGGGCCTGTGGTCCCAGACCAGCGGCATGACCGGTCACCTCGACCAGGCCGACCTCCAGCGCATCGCCCGCAGCGGCTTCCGCCCCGTGGAGTCCGAGCAGGGTCCCGCCCTGCTGGACATCGCGTTGGAGACCGGTCACGCGGCGCTGGTCGCCACCCCGATGGACCTCGCGACCCTGCGGGAGCAGGTCCAGGTGCCGGTGCTGCTGAGCAAGCTGGTCCGCACGCCGGCCCGCCGGACCGCCCAGAACACCGAGGTCACCACGGAGACCCTGGCGGACCGGCTGGCCGGGCTGGCGGCCGAGGAGCAGTCGCGGGCGGTGCTGGAGGTCGTCCTCGCGCAGGTCTCGGCGGTCCTCGGGCACTCCGACACCTCGGCGATCGACACCGGGCAGCCGTTCTCGGCGCTGGGCTTCGACTCGCTCACCTCGGTCGAGCTGCGCAACCAGTTGGGCACGGCCACCGGCCTCAAGCTGCCGCCGACGCTGGTCTTCGACCACCCGACGCCGCTCGCGCTCGCCGCGTTCCTGCACGGCGAGGTCGCCAGCAGTTCCGCCGGCCGCAAGGGAACGGACTACGCGGCGGAAATCCGGCTCGCCGACGACATCCGGCCCGCGCAGGAGGTCGTACGGACCGCCGTGGACCCGAAGGAGATCCTGCTGACGGGGGCCAGCGGCTTCCTCGGCGCGTTCCTGCTGCGGGACCTGATGCGCGGCACCACGGGCCGGGTGCGCTGCCTGGTCCGCGGCGAGGACGAGGCCTCGGCCCTGGAGCGGCTGAAGGCCAACGCCCGCTGGTACCGGGTGTGGGACGAGATCGACGAGGACCGGCTGTCGATCGTCCTCGGCGACCTGGCCGAGCCGCGGCTCGGTCTGACCGAGGAGGCCTTCGACGCCCTCGCCCGCACCGTCGACGTGGTCTACCACAACGGCGCCCGGGTGCACTGGCTGCACCCGTACGAGACCCTCAAGGCCTCGAACGTGACGGGTACGGAGGAGGTGCTGCGGCTCGCGGCGCGCCACCGCACCGTGCCGGTGCACTACGTCTCCACCGTCGGTGTCTTCAACGGGGTGCGCGAGCCCGGCGTCCCGCTGAAGGTGACCGACCCGACCGGGCCGGCCGAGGCCCTCGCGAGCGGGTACCTGCGCTCCAAGTGGGTCGCGGAGCAGATCATCGGGCTGGCCCGGGACCGGGGCCTGCCGGTCTCGGTCTACCGCGTCGACGTGATCTCCGGCGACCAGGTCAACGGCGCCTGCCAGACCGCCGACTTCGTGTGGCTGACGCTGAAGGGGCTGGTCCAGTCCCGGAGCATCCCCAAGGGCACCGAGGGCCGCTTCCACCTGCTGCCGGTCGACTACGTCAGCGCGGCCATCACCGGCATCTCGCGGCAGCCCGGCGCGATGGGCCGCACCTTCCACCTCTTCAACCAGAGTTCGCTGGCCCTGACCCGGTGCGCCGAGTTCCTGCGCGGCCTGGGCTACGAGCTCGACGAGGTGAGCTGGGACAACTGGAACACCACGGTGAAGGCGGGCGACAACGCGCTGCTGCCGCTGTTGGACGCCTTCGAGATGATGACGTCCGACACCGACGGGTTCTACCCGCCGATCGACACCACCGAGACGGCGGCGGCGCTGGCCGGGACCGGCGTCGAGATCCCCGTGCTGACGAAGGAGCTGTTCGAGAAGTACGTCGGCTTCTTCGTCGAGGAAGGCCACTTCCCGGCGGCCCCGTGACGGGGGCGGCCACGAGAGAGCCCCGCCGGCCCGAGGCCGGCGGGGCTCTCCCCTTGGGTGCGGCACCGCGGGTGAGGGGTGCGGTGCCGCGGTGTGAGGAATCGTTACGGCAGGCGGATGCCGAGGCGGTGCGAGAAGACGTCCCGCGGGTCCCACTTCGCCTTGGCCCGCTGGAGGCGCGGGTAGTTGTCCTTGAAGTACAGCCGGTGCCAGGGGATGCCCGAGGTGTTGAGCGTCGGATCGGCGATGTCGGCGTCCGCGTAGTTGATGTAGCAGCCGTCGTTGACCCCGCCCGGGCGGGGCACGCCGCCGGTGCTCGCGTACACGTCCGCGTAGGCCTCGCGCACCCAGTTCTGGTGGACCGCGTCGTCCGCCGGGTTCGTCCAGAGGCTGCAGTAGAGCATCTTGGCGACGGAGTCCCGCTGGGCGGTTGCGGTGTCCGTGCTCGCCGTGTCGTTGATCCTGCCGCCGAAGCTGACCAGGGCGATCATGCCGTACGGTCCCGGGTAGTCGGTGCGGGTCAGCTGCCGGTACATCGCCTTCAACTGGTCCTGCGGCATCGCCTTGCGGATGTACGCCGACTTGGACTTCCAGCGCGGCACGGCGGCCTCGACGAAACCGGACCACTCGGTGACCGCGTACAGCCACGGCGCCCGGTAGCGGTCGCCGACGGTGTAGCGGACCCCGGTGCCCTCGGAGACGGCCGCGAGGAACCCGTCGAGCACCTGATCGGCGTTCGGAGCCGCCGCGTCGATCTGGGTGCTCATCCGGAAGTAGCCGGCCGCCTTGTGCATCGCCTTGAACTGGCTGTAGAGGAACCGGCCCGGGTCGCCGGGGCCCGAGTTGTTCTCGTGCCAGACGTTGAAGTTGTGCACGAGCCGGGTGAAGCTCGCCTCGTCCAGGTCGTCCCAGGACCAGCTGACGTCCGACAGGATCACCTCGGAGGGCGCCTTGGGCAGCAGCTTCGTCGGGTCGTCGCCGGTGGCGCCCGGGGAGCGCAGCCAGTACTTGGTGACGATCCCGAAGTTCCCGCCGCCGCCCCCGGTGTGGGCCCACCACAGCTCGCGGTTCGGGTCGTTCGCCTCACGGGTCGCGACCACCGTGCGGGCCCGACCGTTCTGGTCGACGTGGACGACCTCGACGGCGTACAGGTGGTCGACGGTCAGTCCGCGCGAACGTGACAGCGCGCCGTAGCCGCCGCCGCTGATGTGTCCGCCGGCGCCGACGGTCGGGCAGGTGCCGCCGGGCAGGACGACGCCCCAACGCTTGTAGAGGGTGCGGTAGACGGTGCCCAGCAGGGCGCCCGGCTCGACGGCGATGGCGCGCATCCGCGGGTCGTACGCGATGGAGCCCAGCCCGGCCATGTCGATGACGACCCGGACCTCGGGGTTGGTGGTGAAGTCCTCGTCGCAGTGGCCGCCGCTGCGGACCACGACCTTGAGTTTCCTGTCGACGGCCTCCTGCACCGCGCTGACGACCTGGTCGGCGGAGCCGACGAGCCGGACGTAGTCGGGGGAGCCGACCCAGCGCTGGTTGGAGCCCGATATGAGGCCGCGGTAGCGCGGATCGGTGCGGGTGACGGTGATCGGGGCGGGGACGGCCGCGCGGGCGGCAGCCTCCCCGGTGCCTTCGACGACGGCCGCCTCGGCGGTTCCCGCGGCCGCCACGACACCGATCGTGGGCACCGCCAGAGCGCCGCCGGTCAGCGCCGCGCCTTTCATGAGCACCCGACGGGACACATCGGTCATGACCGCATACCTCCATGAGACACGAGAGAAGAGCGCCGGAGCAGAGCCGCGGCACGAGAACCGCGGGAGAACCCGGGGCGCGGCCACCCGACCACAACTCGGTCACCAGGCGTTCTCTGGCGGTCCTCGTGCGGTGATTACCTGCCGGTGGGCCGCCGGCGATGAGCCGGGGCTACGTTTTTGACCGTCGATGGTTCGAACTGTCACCGAAGTTGAGGAGAGCGTTCGTGCGTAAGGTGCTGATTGCGAACCGCGGCGAGATCGCTGTCCGCGTTGCTCGGGCTTGCCGGGATGCGGGGATCGGGAGTGTGGCTGTTTACGCGGATCCGGATCGGGACGCTCTGCATGTGCGTGCGGCGGATGAGGCTTTCGCGTTGGGCGGTGACACGCCGGCCGCCAGCTATTTGGACATCGCGAAGGTTCTGCGGGCGGCGGCGGACTCCGGCGCGGACGCGATCCATCCCGGGTACGGCTTCCTGTCGGAGAACGCCGAGTTCGCGCAGGCCGTCCTCGACGCTGGCCTGACCTGGATCGGCCCGCCGCCGCAGGCCATCCGTGATCTGGGTGACAAGGTCGCCGCCCGTCACATCGCCCAACGCGCCGGCGCGCCGCTGGTCGCCGGCACCCCCGACCCGGTCTCCGGGTCGGAGGAGGTCGTGGCGTTCGCGAAGGAACACGGCCTGCCCATCGCGATCAAGGCCGCCTTCGGTGGCGGCGGTCGTGGTCTGAAGGTCGCCCGGACCCTCGAAGAGGTCCCCGAGCTGTACGACTCCGCCGTGCGTGAGGCCGTCGCCGCGTTCGGGCGTGGTGAGTGCTTCGTCGAGCGTTACCTCGACAAGCCGCGTCACGTGGAGACGCAGTGCCTGGCCGACACCCACGGCAACGTCGTGGTCGTCTCCACGCGTGACTGCTCGCTCCAGCGCCGGCATCAGAAGCTGGTCGAGGAGGCCCCGGCGCCGTTCCTGACGGACGCCCAGAACGCCGAGCTGTACGCCGCCTCCAAGGCGATCCTGAAGGAAGCCGGCTACGTCGGCGCGGGCACCGTGGAGTTCCTGGTCTCCGCCGACGGCCTGATCTCCTTCCTGGAGGTCAACACCCGCCTCCAGGTCGAACACCCCGTCACCGAGGAGGTCACCGGCCTCGACCTGGTGCGGGAGATGTTCCGCATCGCCGACGGCGAGGAACTCGGCTACGGCGACCCGGTCCTGCGCGGACACTCCTTCGAGTTCCGCATCAACGGCGAGGACCCCGGCCGCGGCTTCCTGCCCGCCCCCGGCACCGTCACCCGCTTCGCCCCGCCGTCGGGCCCCGGCGTCCGCCTCGACGCGGGCGTCGAATCCGGCTCGGTCATCGGCCCGGCCTGGGACTCCCTCCTGGCGAAGCTGATCGTCACCGGCGCCACCCGCGAACAGGCCCTCCAGCGCGCGGCCCGCGCCCTCGCCGAGTTCGAGATCGAGGGCATGGCCACCGCCCTGCCCTTCCACCGCGCCGTCGTCACCGACCCCGCCTTCGCCCCCACGGAAGGACCCTTCACGGTCCACACCCGCTGGATCGAAACCGAGTTCGTCAACGACATCAAGGCCTTCAACGCGGTGGCGGGCGAGGATCCCGAGGCGGAAGAGGGACGCGAATCGCTGGTGGTCGAGGTCGGCGGCCGTCGCTTGGAGGTCTCGCTGCCCGCCTCGCTGGGGACGACCTTCACACGGGGTGCGGCCACCGCGGGCGGTGGTACCGCAACCAAGATCAAGCGGCGCGGCAACAAGAGCGTCAAAACCGCCTCCGGCGACACCCTCGCCTCCCCGATGCAGGGAACCATCGTCAAGATCGCCGTCGAGGAAGGCCAACAGGTCGACGAAGGCGACCTGATCGTCGTCCTCGAGGCCATGAAGATGGAACAACCCCTCAACGCACACCGCTCCGGCACCATCGTCGGCCTCAAGGCCGAAGTCGGCGCGTCCCTCACCTCCGGCGCCACCATCTGCGAGATCAAGGCCTGAGTGATGACCGAGACTGCCATTCCCCCGACCGGCGAGAAGGAAGTCCGCCGCCTCGACCGTGTGATCATCCGTTTCGCGGGTGACTCGGGCGACGGCATGCAGCTGACCGGAGACCGTTTCACTTCGGAGACGGCCTCCTTCGGCAACGACCTCTCGACCCTCCCCAACTTCCCCGCCGAGATCCGTGCCCCTGCCGGCACCCTTCCGGGCGTGTCGTCCTTCCAGCTGCATTTCGCCGATCACGACATCCTGACGCCGGGCGATGCCCCGGACGTCCTGGTGGCGATGAACCCGGCGGCGCTGAAGGCGAACATCGCGGACGTCCCGCGCGGCGCGGAGATCATCGTCAATTCCGATGAGTTCACCAAGCGCCCGATGGCCAAGGTCGGCTACGCGACGTCCCCGCTGGAGGACGGCTCGTTGGACGCCTACCGCGTGCACCCGGTGCCGCTCACCACGTTGACGGTGGAGGCGCTGGAGGGGTTCGGGCTGTCGCGCAAGGAGGCCGAGCGCAGCAAGAACATGTTCGCGCTGGGCCTGCTGTCGTGGATGTACCACCGCCCGACCGAGGGCACGGAGACCTTCCTGCGGACCAAGTTCGCGAAGAAGCCGGAGATCGCCGAGGCGAACGTGGCCGCCTTCCGGGCGGGCTGGAACTTCGGCGAGACCACCGAGGACTTCGCGGTCTCCTACGAGGTCGCGCCCGCCACCAGCGCGTTCCCCAACGGCACCTACCGCAACATCTCCGGGAACCTGGCCCTGTCGTACGGCCTCATCGCCGCCGGGCACCTGGCCGACCTGCCGGTCTACCTGGGCTCGTACCCGATCACCCCGGCGTCCGACATCCTGCACGAGCTGAGCCGGCACAAGAACTTCGGGATCCGCAGTTTCCAGGCCGAGGACGAGATCGCGGGCATCGGCGCGGCCCTGGGTGCGGCGTTCGGCGGCGCCCTCGGGGTCACGACCACCTCGGGTCCCGGTGTGGCGCTGAAGTCGGAGACGATCGGCCTGGCGGTGTCGCTGGAGCTGCCGCTGCTGATCGTGGACATCCAGCGGGGCGGTCCCTCGACGGGGCTGCCGACCAAGACCGAGCAGGCCGACCTGCTCCAGGCCATGTACGGGCGCAACGGCGAGGCACCGGTCCCGATCGTGGCCCCGCGCACCCCAGCGGACTGCTTCGACGCCGCGATCGACGCGGCCCGGATCGCCCTGACCTACCGCACTCCGGTGTTCCTGCTGTCCGACGGCTACCTCGCCAACGGCTCCGAGCCCTGGAAGATCCCGGACGTGGACGAACTTCCGGATCTGCGCACCCGCTTCGCCACCGGTCCGAACCACCAGCTGGCGGATGGCACCGAGGTGTTCTGGCCGTACAAACGCGATCCGCAGACCCTGGCGCGCCCGTGGGCGGTCCCGGGCACGCCCGGCCTCGAACACCGCATCGGCGGCATCGAGAAGCAGGACGGCACCGGCAACATCTCCTACGACCCCGCCAACCACGAGTTCATGGTCCGCACCCGCCAGGCCAAGATCGACGGCATCCGGGTCCCCGACCTGGACGTGGACGACCCCGACGAGGCCCGCACCCTCGTCCTCGGCTGGGGTTCCACGTACGGCCCCATCACCGCGGCCGTACGCCGGCTGCGCAAGGACGGCTTCCCCGTCGCTCAGGCCCACCTGCGCCATCTGAATCCCTTCCCCCGCAATCTGGACGAGGTCTTGGAGCGCTACGACAAGGTGGTGCTGCCGGAGATGAACCTCGGCCAGCTCGCCACCCTGATCCGGGCGAAGTACCTGACGAACATCCATTCCGTCACCCAGGTCAACGGGATGCCCTTCAAAGCCGCGCAGTTGGCCGAGGCCGTCCAGGAGGCAAGTCGTGCCCAGTGAAGCCCTGTCCCTCGTCCCGAAGGCGGAAGCCGTCCAGTCGGCGAAGGACTTCAAGTCGGATCAGGAGGTCCGCTGGTGCCCGGGCTGCGGCGACTACGCCGTGCTCGCCGCCGTCCAGGGCTTCATGCCCGAACTCGGCCTCGCCAAGGAGAACATCGTCTTCGTCTCCGGAATCGGCTGCTCCTCCCGATTCCCCTACTACATGAACACCTACGGCATGCACTCCATCCACGGACGCGCACCCGCCATCGCCACCGGCCTCGCCACCTCCCGCCGCGACCTCTCCGTCTGGGTCGTCACCGGCGACGGAGACGCCCTCTCCATCGGCGGAAACCACCTCATCCACGCCCTCCGCCGCAACGTCAACCTCAAAATCCTCCTCTTCAACAACCGCATCTACGGCCTCACCAAAGGCCAGTACTCCCCCACCTCAGAACTCGGCAAAATCACCAAATCCACCCCCATGGGCTCCCTCGACGCCCCCTTCAACCCCGTCTCCCTCGCCATCGGAGCCGAAGCCGGCTTCGTCGCCCGCACCATCGACTCCGACCGCAAACACCTCACCGACGTCCTGCGCCAAGCCGCCGACCACCAAGGCACCGCACTCGTCGAGATCTACCAGAACTGCAACATCTTCAACGACGGCGCCTTCGAAGCCCTCAAGGACAACGAACAAGCCCAAGAAGCCGTCATCCGCCTCGAACACGGCCAACCCGTCCGCTTCGGCACCGACCTCACCAAGGGCGTCATCCGCAACCCCACCACCGGCGACCTCGAAGCAGTCACCCTCACCCCCGAGAACACCCCCCACCTCCTCGTCCACGACGCCCACACCACCAGCCCCACCACCGCCTTCGCCCTCTCCCGCCTCGCCGACCCCGACACCCTCCACCACACCCCCATCGGAGTCCTGCGCAGCGTCCAACGACCCGTCTACGACACCCTCATGGCCGACCAACTCGACACCGCGATCGCGCAGCAGGGCAAGGCGGACCTCTCCGCCCTCCTCGCCGGCAACGACACCTGGACGGTCCTGGGCGGCTGACCGGGGCGAAGGGGCGCCGGACCTCCGCTCGCGGTCCGGCGCTCAGAGCGCCCGCAGGCCCCTGACGGCGTTCCGCGCGTACGCGCGGGCCTGCTCGAAGGTGGCCGCGCTCTCCCGGCCGAGGGTCTCGCGGACGTACCGGCGCGCCTGCGACAGGTCGGCGTCGGGGCCGAGGACGCGTTCCACCATCCGCTCGTCCAGCAGCACGTGGTGCAGGGAGAGCACGGTGACTCCCGTCTCGTCCGGGACGATCGACCACTCCCCCGTGTGCGCGGCCAGCAGCGGCGACGGCACGGTCTCCTTGTAGACGGTGCGGGCGGCCGCCGGGAAGGACACCCGTACGGACTCCGTCGTGTGGACGGAGCCGTCGACGGTCAGCGTGTGTGTGGTGGCGCGCTGCACCCCCGGGCGGTCCTCGACGACGTCGGCGCGTGCGATGTGCGGGACCCGGCCGGGCCAGGAGGCCACGTCGTACAGGAAGGCGCCGACCGGTTCGCCCGGTCCGTCGAAGCGGACGGAGTCCTCGAAGCTCATCGTCAGCGCGTCGAGCCCCTCCCAGCGTTCGGCGGCCTCGCGCAGCCGGTCGAGCATGATCCGCCCGCCGCGTTCGGCGTCGGCGCGGGCCCGCTCGACGTCGCAGCCGCGGTTGCCGGCGACGGTGAAGTCCTGCTCCAGGGTCAGCCGCGACCAGCCCGGGGCGAGCTGTCGTACCGTCCAACTGCCGCCCGCGGAGGTGACGGGCGCTTCGGGAACCTCCTGGCGGAAGTCGATCCGCCGCCGTTCGGAGTCCAGGGTCCGCCGCCACAACGACGTCCGCACGGTCCCGTCGCGGGTGTCCCACAGGGAGAACCGCTCGCGGCTGCCGTCGAAGTCCCACGGCTCGACATGGACGGTGTCGGGTACCAGCAGCGGCCACTGGGCGGTGTCGGCCACCAGCGCGTACAGGACGCCGGCCGGTGCGGCCGCGTCCACCGCGTGTGTCATCCGGTGCACTCGTTCGACAGACATCAGACACCCTCTCTCAACGCTTGATGCAGAGCCTGTCCGTATCCGCAGGAAGCTTCCTGGACTCCGAGTGGAGTTCCGGGGCCCGGTCCTCAGACCGCGGCGCGGGAACCCAGCACGTGGTTGACCAGGTCGAGGTAGCGGCGCGGGGTGTCGGCGTACTCCATGGCCTCCTCGTCGAAGGCGATGTCGAACCGCTGCTCCAGGTAGCCGGTGGTCTGGAGGACGGAAAGGCAGTCGTAGCCGAGCTCCACCCAGTACAGGTCGCGCACGTCGTCATCCAGCTCAACGCCCTCCTCCTCACCTCCCCAGGCGCGCAGGATCCGCGTCAGATCGGTGAGTTCCAGCCGGTCCATGGGTGTACCCCTCTCCTCGTCCGCGAGCACGCGCACGCGTCCCGGGTACCCCCGAGCCTGACCACCCTCCCTGGAGCACCACTCAACGCCCCCTAACCCGACCGGGCGATCCCAGCCCCGCCAGGCAATCCCAGCCCCGCCAGGCAATCCCAGCCGGGCCGGGCCATCCCAGCCCCGCCGGCGTTTGAGGCGCGGGGTCCGGGGCGGAGCCCCGCAACCCGGCCGCGGCCCGGCCCACCCGCACCGCGCCGCACCCGCACCGCACCGCGCCGCGCCGCCACCCGCACCCGCCCCACAACCCCCGGAGGGCTACGCCGCGTACAGGTCGAACGTCGAAGACCTCCGCGGCCCCGCCACCACGTCCAACGCCGGGTCCACCTTCAGCATCGCCTGGTGCAGTCGTTGCAGCTGCTGCGAGGGCTCCACGCCCAGTTCGTCGATGAGTCGTGTCCGCAGCCGCCGGAAGACGTCCAGCGCCTTCGCCTGCCGCCCCGACCGGTACAGCGCGACCATCGCCTGCGAGTGCAGTCCCTCGTGCTGCGGGTGCCGGGCGATGAGTTCGGCGAGTTCCGCGAGGAGTTCCGTGTGCCGTCCCAGCCGCAGGTCGACGTCGATGCGCCGTTCGGTGGTGACGAGTCGGCTCTCCGCGAGCCGCAGGACCTCGATGTCGAGGATCGGGCCGACCCGTACGTCGACGAGCGCCGGTCCCTGCCACAGGGCGAGCGCCTTGCGCAGCAGGTCCGCCGCGGTCTCGTCGTCGCCCTGGTCGAAGGCGTTCTGGCCGCCGGCCACGAGGGTCTCGTACGTGTGGACGTCCACGGACTCCGGGGGGATCTGGAGCAGGTATCCGCCGTGCCGGGTGGCGAGGATGTCCTTCGCCGAGCCGGGGGCCCCCGGCCCCATGGCCGTGCCCAGTCTGCGGCGCAGTTGGAGGATGTACGTCTGCAGGGTGGTGAGCGCGCTCTGTGGCAGGTCGGTGCCCCAGATCTCCTCCATGAGGGTCGGCACGGGCATCACCCGGCCCGGGTAGAGCGCGAGGAGCGCCAGGATCTGACACGGCTTGCCCGCCGTGGGAACGATCGATCCTCCGTTGACCTCGGCACTCAAAGGTCCCAGAATCTGAATCTTCACGGTCTCCCGTCTCCCCTCCGCAATTCGTCGCGCCATACTCGGATTTCAGCATTCGACCCGATCACGGTAACGGGGCCCCGGGCAAGGTCACCGAATTCTTGAGCCGGCGTCGAGCGGCCCTCCGCGCTGGTGCGCGGTGGGGTGTGTTTCCGCTGGTGGGAGCCCCTTCACCGGTGTCGATGACCTTTTCTCGGGGGCTCCCGCGGCGGTTTTTCCGCGGTGCTGTCCGGCCTTTTCCGGAGTGGGGTTCCGGCGGCCGCGGGGAAATGAGCGCACAAAGACCGTGCGATGACCTGTCAGCCCACGGGAACCAGTCGCCTCTTGGGCGTCTCGGTGGTTTCCAGGGGGCGTTCGGGCCCGGTCATCAGGATCGAGCGCTGGAGCCTGCGCAGCGCCGCCGAGGGCTCTATGCCGAGTTCGCGCACCAGGGTGGTCCGCAGCCGCTGGTAGACGTCCAGCGCTTCGCCGCGGCGGCCGGAGCGGTGCAGGGCCAGCATGAACTGCCCGTGCAGGTTCTCATGCGTGCGATACCGACTCACCAACACCGTCAACTCCGCCAACACCTCACGATGACGACCCAACCGCAGATCCGCCTCGATCCGCTGATCCAACGCACACAACCGCGTCTCCTCCAACCGACGAATCTCCATGTCCAACTGCACACCACCCTGGACATCCGCGAACGCCGGCCCCGACCACAACCCCAACGCCTCCCTCAACAACCGCGCCCCACCCGGATGATCACCCGCATCCACCGCCCGATAACCCAACCCCGACAACCGCTCGAACTCCCGCACATCACTCTTCCCCCCACCACCACACAACAAATAACCCCCCGGCAACGTCACCAACACATCCTTCGCAGTCCGCGAAGTGTCGCTCCCGTCGCCTGCGAGGGCCGTGGCGATGAGCGCCCGGAGCTGGAGGATGTACGTCTGCAGCGTGGTCCGGGCGCTGCGCGGCGGTCGCTCGCCCCACAGCTCCTCGATCAGCGCGGCGACGGGGACCGTCTGGTCGGCGTGCAGCGCGAGGAGCGCCAGCACCTGACGGGGTTTGGCTGCGGTCGGCGTGATGGAGATCCCGTTCTCCCGCACGTCCAGTGCGCCCAGTACATCGATGTCCACGCCGTACTCCCCTGCTTCGTCCATGGATGAGCCCTCGACTTTCACTGGAATGAGCAAAAAACAGCATCAGCGGTTTGTCAATACCAAACCGGCTGGGCCGTTTTCTTGCCAGCATGGACCAGGGGCACCCAAGAACAGCATCTGACCTGCGCATTTGCCAGGATACGGAGGCTCTGGAGGGCTGCCGGCGGACGCAAAAACACCCCTCAGAAACCTTCCTGAGGGGTGTTTCAGAGACCGGAACAAACCATTCAGTTTGCTAGTCGGGGACGCCACTCCGGGCGGCGGCGGCCACGCACATCGTGTCCGAACCGTCGGCGCGCAGCTCTCCGAGCGAGCCGTCGGCGGCGATCCGGGGCAGCATCAGGGCCCAGTACCGGGCCAGCGAGGGCTCCGCGAGCCACGCCCCCTCGTCGGCTCCGAGGGCCTCGAAGCCGACGATCGCGGCCACCACGGCGGCCGCCGCGTCCTGCGCGGAGACGCCGTCGGCCAGTTCCCCGTTGCGGGCGGCCGTACGGAACATGGCCTCCACCCAGCGTTGCCATTGCCGGCGCACGCCGCAAGGGCCGGCCCCCGCGTCGTCGCCGGTTCCGGCCGCCACGCAGAGCCCGAACCCCGCGCTGACCACGGGATCATGCGCGAGGAGCGCCATCAGGTCGTGCGTCGAGTCGACGAGCACCTGGAGCGCGTTTCCCCCCGCCAGCCGGGAAACCGTGATCACCCGCACGGAGGCCGCGGCGCGATCCACCACGGCCTCGGCCAAGGCCGTCTTGCTGCCGAAGTGGAAGTGCAGGCCGCCCGCACTGACCCCGGCCCGTTTGCTGATGGCGCCGATCGAGGCCGTGGCGAAACCCTCCTCGACGAACACCTCCGCGGCGGCGCGGACCAGAACCTCACGCGTGCGGGCAGCACGCTCCTGCTTGACCATGCGATCTCCACAAACCGCCTCGGCGGTTTGCCCAGGGGGGTACAAAGCTTCGCAGGCACGATCCGACGCCTCGGTGGAGCCGTGCCCGAGAAGCGCCGGCGCGAGTCAGGAGGCGACCTGGCCGGCGGTCACCTCCGCGGCCTCCTCCAACCGTTCCATCTCGGCCACCACCTCGGCCCCGCGGGTCCGCCCCATCTCCAGCCGGGCCAGGACCGCGGGCGTCGCGATGCTCGGGTAGACGTGCTCGAAGAGCACCGAGACCCGGTGTTCGATGTCCTCGCGGTTGACGAGCGTCTGCGAGTAGATCTGCACCCCGGTCCAGCAGGCCGAGAGGGTCCAGGCCGTCTCGGCCGTGTTGACGTGCGGCAGCAGCTCGCCGCGCGCCTTGGCCTGGATCAGCATCTCCTCGGTCACCCTGATCCAGCCGGGGACCGATCCGCCTCCGAAGATCTCCCGCATGTCGGGCCCGAGCGAGAGCCGCGCGCCGGCGCTCAGCATCGGGTCGCGCTGCATGCGATGGGCCATCACCATCGACGTGTCGACGAGTTCCTGCAGCTTGCTCTGGCGCGGCGGTACTCCTCCCTCGGCGAATTGCTCGTCGAGGACTCCTCGCGCCAAGTCCTGCTTGGACGAGAAGTGGAAGTACAACGCTCCCTTGGTCACTCCGGCGCGGGTGAGGATGTCCGCGATGGTCGCAGCCTCATATCCGCGCTCGTCGAAGACCGAGGCCGCCGCTTCCAAGATCGCACGACGCGTGCGTACTGCACGCTCCTGACGTGCCACGATGCCTCCGATGTCCACGGGCCCACACGGACGGAACCCCTTCGGATTCCGCTCCCCCCCGTAAAACCAACCAGAAGGTCCGTATTTTATCAAGACGGAAACAATAAACCGTGACCTTTTGGCCACGGCAGTCAAGTCCGTCTCATGTGGCGGGAGAAGTTCTCGCGTTGGTCGCGCTCTCGCACGATCCACTTCGTTGAGCAGCCAAGAAGGAACAGGCTGTCACCGCTCTTTCCGAACCATCTGTTCGGTTTGTTTTAACCGTACGGTGACACGCGCACCCGAACATCGGCCTCGTGACGGCATCTGCGCCAAGTAGAGGCCAGAACATCCTTGCAAACAAAACCGGAGAGTACGTATCTTACGACTTCAAGTGCTCGTCCCATCCGTCAACTCGGCTCTGCGGAGAGGTCCATGACCCTGCTCACGTTCGAGAACAACACCCCCGCGCTGTCCATGAAGGAAGCCGGCGTGCGGCGGACGACGCGCTGTGACGAGCTTCCCCGGCTCACGAGCACCGTCCCCCGGGAGTACGTGCATCGCAGCTCGGTGGCGGAGGTGTTCCTGACCGGCTACGAGCGGATCGGTGACGACACCTTCCTGCTGACCGGCCAGTGGCCGCGGGCCCATACTTTCTTCATCAGCGCGGACGGTACCGGACACGACCTCGTCCAAGTCGGGGAGACCGTCCGCCAGGCCGGCCTTTTACTGTGCCACGCGGAGTACGGGGTGCCCCTGGGGCACAACGTGCTGCTGTGGAGCCTGGGCTTCAAGGCCGACCTGGAACAGCTGCTGATCGGCGCCGGTCCGACCGACCTGGAACTCATCGCGACCTGCCGGGACTTCGGCTGGAAGGGCAACCGGTTCTCCGGCTTCCTCGAGGTGAGCGTCCGCCGTGACGGACGGATCGCGGCCACCGGTTCCGGGCTCTTCAGCTTCGTTCCCCCGGCGGTCTACCGCCGGCTGCGCGGCGAGTACGGAAGCCTCTCCACGGCCGCTCCCGCGCAGCTCCCGCCGCGTCCGGCGCCGATCCGGCCGGCGGAGGCGGGCCGGTTGTTGCCCTTCGACGTGGTGCTCGCCCCGGGCGACCGGCCCGGCCGTTGGTTGCTCTCGCCGGACCTGACGCACCCGATCCTGTTCGAGCACGCCAATGACCACCACCCGGGGATGGTCCTGGTGGAGGCGGCCCGCCAGGCCGCCTGCGGGACGCTCCACGCCCGCTCGTTCAGACCCACGGCGGTGGAGTCCTCGTTCCACAACTACGCGGAACTCGACGCCCCGTGCTGGATCGACACCGAGGTCCCCCACTCCATGGACCCGGGCATCCGCACCGTCCACGTCACCGGACACCAGGGCGACACCCGGATATTCGAGGCGACCGTCACCGGAACCATAGCCTCCGACTGATCCGGCCTCCTCGGCCGGGAGCCGTGGCCGCTCATCGGCCCATGTGCTCCCGGTACCACGGCGCGTACCGGGCGAACCCCTCCGGCAGCCCCGGTCCGGGCTCCGCGCCGA
The DNA here is from genome assembly GCF_036231985.1 of Streptomyces sp. NBC_01426. Lineage (GTDB taxonomy): Bacteria > Actinomycetota > Actinomycetes > Streptomycetales > Streptomycetaceae > Streptomyces. The sequence continues at coordinate 335,423 of NZ_CP109501.1, read as the reverse complement.
CCAGCTTCCACAAGCGGCTGCCGTCGTACCAGTGATCGACCGCCAGCAGCGAGATCCTGCGGCGGGTGACCGGGTCGCCCGCCGCACCCAGCCGTGCGCAGGCCTCCTCCAGGGTGACGTCCCCGTCCGGCAGGGCCACCCCGAGGGCCCGCCCCACGGTGGTGACCAGTTCCCGGGCACTCACCGGTTCCGGGTGGCAGGCGTGCAGGACCTGTCCCGCGAGCCGTCCGGGCAGCCGGGCCAGGTCCGCCACCGCGTCCGCCAGGGCGTCCGCGGAGATCATCGAGAGCCGCGCGCGCCCTCCGTCCACCCAGTACGGCAGCCGCCCCATCAGGTCGACCAGCGCGGGGACCATCCAGGTGTCGCCGCGTCCGTAGACCAGGTGGGGCCGCACCACGACGCCCCCCGCGGCGAGGACCAGGCGTTCGCCCTCCAGCCGGGTGACGCTCGTCGCGGAGACCGGTTCCTCGGGCAACAGTCCCTCGGCCTCGCCCCGGTGCGGTTCGTCGCGGTAGACGGCGGCGGTGCCGAGGTGCACGAAGCGCCGTACGCCGGCCCGCGCGGCCTCGGCCAGCAGGGCGCGGGTGCCCTCGACGTTGACCGTCCGACACTCCTCCTCGGTGCCGCCGATCCTGGCCGCGAGGTGGACGACGGTGGTGACGCCCTCGCAGATGCCGCGCAGGGACGCCGGGTCCGTCAGATCTCCGGTCACCGTCTCGATCCCGGCCGCCGCACCCGTGTGCCCCGGCAGGGCCCGCCGGTGGCCGAGCAGCCGCAGCGCGGGGCCGGCCGGGCCGTCCCGGCCGTCCGGGGCGCCCACGGCCGCTGTCAGACGCGCCGTCACATGGGATCCGACGAAGCCGGTGCCGCCCGTCACGAGGATCCGTTCGGGAATCAACGAAAGCCTTTCGTCGGGACGTACGGGACGTACGGGAAGTGGAGGAGTGGTCCGCACTTACTGTCTTACAGCATCATCGTTTCGTCGATCATCACCCTGGCGGAAAGTAGGCTGAGACGATGAACAGCTCAACTCCCCGCCTGGTGCCGGTCACCCCGGAAAACTTCGACGCGGTGTGCGCGATTCGGCTTCACCCGCATCAGGAGCACCTTGTGTCACCTGTCCTGAAATCGTTGGCGGAGGCATACGTGTACGGGGCGAACGCCTGGCCGCGAGCCATCGTGGACCGTCGGGACGACGGGGCGGAGGAAGTGGTCGGCTTCGTCATGGCCTTCCTCGACTTCTCCTGGAACGGCGACGCGACCGACCGTCGCTCCGGCATCTGGCGCCTGAACATCTCCGCCGAACACCAGGACCGGGGATACGGACGGTTCGCGGTCGGGGCCGTCTCCGAGGAGATCCGCGGCCTCGGCGGCACCCGCGCGTACGTCACCTGGAACCCGGGCGAGCACACCCCCGAGCCCTTCTACCTCGGCCTGGGCTTCACGGCCACGGGCGAACTGAGCGGCACCCAGCGGGTCGGCGTCCTCGCCCTCTGACGGGCGCGGGGCCCGCCTCCGGTCTCCGCAGGCCCCGTAAGGCCGCCGCTACTCCCGCAGGACCACGGTCAGCGGCCCCCGCGCGTCCTTCGGAGCCTCGACCGCCGGGGCCTTCCCGGCACGGAACTCCTGCGGGCTCACCCCCCGCACCCGCTTGAAGGCCGTGGACAGCGCGAACGCGCTCCCGTAGCCGACCCGGCGGGCCACCGTCGCCACCGTGGCCTCCGGGTCGCGCAGCAGGTCCGCCGCCAACGCGATCCGCCAGCCCGTCAGGTACGCGACGGGCGGCTCGCCGACGAGCTCCGTGAAGCGGCGGGCCAGCGAGGCCCGGGACACCCCGGCCTTCAGCGCCAGCTCCTCGACCGTCCAGCCGTGCGCCGGACTCTCGTGCAGCAACCGCAGGGCCGGTCCGACGACCGGGTCGCCCTGCGCCCGGTACCAGGCCGGGGAACCCGATCCCGGATCGGCGAGCCAGGCCCGCAGCACGCCGATCAGCAGCAGGTCCAACAGCCGGTCGAGGACGATCTCCTGGCCCGGCTCGTCCCGGGAGATCTCCGAGGCCAACAACGCGATCAGGGTGGCGTCGGCGGTCCCCGCCGGCCGGACCAGCACCGTCGGCAGCGCGTTCAGCAGCCGCCGCCCGATCTCGCTCGGCGCCTGGTAGGTGCCGCTGAGCATCACCGCCGAATCGGCGTCCCGCAGCGCCTCGCCCCAGGTGCGCACGCCCAGCGCCATGGTGTCGGTGACGTCCTCGCCCGCCTCGGTGTTGCACCGCTGGTCCGGGCCGACGGTGATCTGTACGGGGGTGTCCGGCGCGTCCGCGACCGTGTACGGCGCCGGCCCCCGGACGACCACCAGGTCGCCCGGACCGACCGCGACGGGCTCGCCGTCGTCGGGCAGCAACCAGGCCGCACCCCGGGTCATCGTCATCACCGAGAGCGGCGCCCGGTCCTCCACGCGCAGGGACCACGGCGGATTGAGAACGGACTTGAGGAGGAAGGCGCCCCGGGCCTTGGGCCCTTCGAGGAGACCGGTCAGCGTGTCCATGGGCCCATCCTCCCCTCCCCGCCCCGCGTCGTCCCGCGCGTGCCCCCGGTCCTCCCGTGCGGGCCCCTCACACGTCCCAGACTCCGGTGGCCGCCGCCTCCCGGGCGAAGTCCGCGAAGTCCCTGGGCTCCCGGCCCAGCACCTCCCGTACCCCGTGCACCACGTGCGCGTTGCGCCCGTCGAGGATCAGCGCGAACAGCTCGGCGAAGTCCTCCGGCAGGTCGTTGGCGCGCAGGACCGCGCGGTAGTCCGCGTCCGAGACGGGCACGTACGAGATCTCCCGGCCGGTGGCCTTCGACAGCTCCGCGGCGACGTCGGCGAAGCCGAGCAGGCGCGGGCCGGACAGTTCGTACGTCCTGCCGACGTGCCGGTCGTCGGTGAGCGCGGCCACCACCACGTCCGCGATGTCCTCGGTGTCCACGAAGGGTTCGACGGCGTCCGCGGTCGGCAGGGCGATCTCCCCGGCCAGCACCGGCTCCAGGAAGAAGCTCTCGTCGAAGTTCTGGTTGAACCAGCTGGCCCGCACGATCGTCCAGTCGGCCCCGGAGGCCTTCAGGTTGTCCTCGCTGCGCCGGGCCGACTCCTCGCCCCGCCCGGACAGCAGCACCAACCGGCGGGCGCCGGCCGCGACGGCCGCCTCGGCGAACGCGCCGACCTGCTCGGCGGCGCCCGGGAAGGCCAGGTCGGGGTAGTAGGTGACGTACACCCGGTCGACGCCCTCCAGTGCCGCGCCCCAGCCGGCGGGCTCGTGCCAGTCGAAGGCGGGCTCTCCGGTACGCGATCCGATCCGGACCGGGCGGCCCTGCGCCCGCAGCTTCTCGGCGACGCGGCGCCCGGTCTTGCCGTTGCCCCCGATGACGAGGGTGAGGGGCGCGCCCTGCGTGTTCTCGGTGTTCTCGGTGTTCCGTGTCGTTGTCATGCGACCAGTCAACCGCCGGGCGGCGAGACGGAACATGGCCGAGAAGCTCAGTCCCATACGCGAGCGTCCAGACTGCTTTCCTCCGCCGCCTCCGCCGCGCTCAGCGGTTCACTGGCCGGCGTCCTCGGCGAGGGTGTGCGCCACGAGGGCGTTGGCGTGGCCGTGACCCAGGCCGTGCTCGGTCTTGAGCCAGGTGACCAGCTCCATGTGCCGGGTGAGGGGCGAGGACCGGATGAGTTCCTGCCACTGCGAGATCGGGCGACCGTACTTCTTCTCGATCGAGGGGAAGTAGCTCGCGGGGCCCTTGACGGCGTCGGTCATGTCGGGGTTCCTTTCGTGCGGAGACGGGTGCGTGGGTGGGGTGGGTGAGGGGCGGGGCGGACTCAGCCGCCGGTCACCGGCCGGTAGGTGCACACGTTGACGCCCGCGGCGCTGGTGACCGTGGAGACCAGCTCCAGCCTCCGCAGGCCGCCGTCGTCCGGGAAGATCGACTTACCGCCGCCGAGCAGCACCGGCATGATCATGAGTCGCAGCTCGTCGGCCAGCCCCTCGCTCAGCAGGGTGCGGACGAGGGTGGGGCTCCCCATGACGACCAGGTCGCCGCCCTCGGCCCCGCGCAGCTCCCGAATGCGGGCGACCGCCTCGACACCGGGGATGCGCGTGGTGTTCTCCCAGGCCGGCTCGGAGCCGTCGAGCGTCTCGGAGACGACGTACTTGCGGATCGCGTTCATCCGGTCGGCGAACGGGTCCCCCGCCCGCTCCGGCCACGCGCCCGCCATGGTCTGCCACGTGCGGCGACCGAACAGCAGCGCCTCGGCCCCGGCCAGCGCGTCGGAGAAGGCGCCCCCGACCACCTCAGGGTCGAAGAACGGGTGCGACCAGCCGCCGTGCGCGAACCCGCCGTCGCCGTCCTCGCCCGCGCCGCCCGGTGCCTGCACGACGCCGTCCAGGCTGATGAACTCACTGACCACGATGCGCATGTGCTCTGCTCCCCTTGTCGACCGTCGATGCGCGACGGTGTCGCACACCCATGTGGACGGCGTCCACATTTCCGCTTCCCGCAGCCTACAAGGCAATGTGCACACCGTCCACATTCTTGTTCCGCCGCGTCACAGGGGTAGACGGCCCGGCCGCCCGAAACTCATCGCACCCCGCGAAAGAGGCCGGTGCCACCGCCTGCGAACGGGCGGCGCGGCATGCGCGTTCTTTGTGCTCTCGGCGATGACTTTCACACCTCAAGTCCGCTTGAGGTGGAGGAATATGATCACATGGCGGTATGACGAGGACCTTGTATCTGCTCTGCTCCGCCGCCCCGCCCGTCTTCGACGTGGCCCACGTGATCGAGAACGCCCAGTCGCGCGGTTGGGACGTCTGCCTCGGTCTGACCCCGACGGCCGCGCACTGGGTGTCCGAGAGCCTCGACGGACTCGCCGCCCTGACCGGGAACCCGGTGCGCTGGCAGTACAAGCTGCCCGGAGAACCAGACGTGTGGCCCGCGGCCGACGCCGTGCTGTTCGCCCCGGTCACCTTCAACTCGCTCAATGCCTGGGCCCTCGGGCTCACCGACCGGTTCGTCGCCGGGATCGCCGCCGAGGCCATCGGCAAGGACATTCCCGTCGTCGCCATGCCCTGTACGAACGCCGCGCTCGCGGCGCACCCGCGCTTCGACCTCTCGCTGGCCGAGCTGCGGGCGGCCGGGGTGGAACTCCTGCACGGCGACGGCGGGTACGTCCCCGGTCCGCCGGACGAGGACACCCCGGCCCCCTTCCCGTGGGCGGTGGCCCTGGACGCCGTGGACCGCCGGGGCACCCCGGCCCCGTAACCACCGGCCGCCCCGCCGTGTCCCGGCGACGCCCCGCCCCGCCCGCCCCGACGGCCCGGACTCCCCCGGCTACTCCCCGGTGACCCCGTCGATCACCTCGCGCAGCAGGTCGGCGTGCCCGTTGTGTCGGGCGTACTCCTCGATCATGTGGGCCATGACGTAGTGCAGGGAGTAGGCCTGGTCCTCGTGGTGCCCCCGCACGTCCAGGGACTCGGCCGCCGCCACGATCGCGCGCGAGCGCTCGCAGCTCTCCTCCCAGATCCGGAAGGACTCCGCCGGATCCGCGTCCTCGACGTGGAAGTCCGTCCGCTCGCCGGCCTCGTTCCTGGGGAAGAAGTTGCTCACGCCCTCGGCGTTGATCACATTGCGGAACCAGCTCCGCTCGACTTCCGCCAGATGCCGTACCAGCCCGAGCAGGCTCAGCTCGGACGGCGCGACCGCCTTGCGGCGCAGTTGCTCGTCCGTCAGGCCCGTGCACTTCATCATCAGCGTGTCCCGCTGCCCCTGCAGGACGCTGGTGAGCGTGGCGCGTTCGTCACCCGTCAGAACGGGTGGGGTCCTCTGTTCGTCTTTCATCGGCTGATGATGACAGTGCGGCCCTCCACCCGCCGACCATTGCGCGTGGCGGACACGCCCTCAGGACGCGGACCCCGCCCTCAGCTGCCGGAAAAAGGCCCGTACGTCCTCCACCAGCGACTCGGGCACCTCCATGGCGGGGAAGTGTCCCCCCTTGTCGTAGGAGGTCCAGCGCACGATGTGGTCGGTGCGTTCGGCGATGTGCCGCAGCGGGATGAAGTTGTCCCGGGGGAAATCGGCGAGTGCGGTCGGCGTCCTCGACACCTCGGGCGGCTGCCCGTGATAGTCGGCGTGCGCGCGCTCGTAGTAGATCCGGGCGGCGGAACCGACCGTGCCCGTCAGCCAGTACAGCATGACGTTCGTCAGCATCCGGTCCCGGTCCACGGGGGTTCGCGGATCGCTCCACTCGGCGAACTTCTCCCCGATCCAGGCGAGCAGTCCGACGGGGGAATCGTTCAACGCGTAGGCGAGGGTCTGCGGCCGGGTCGACTGGATGTCGGCGTACCCCTGGCGCTCCCGCGCCCACCCCCGGTACCGCTCCCAGGACGCCCGCGCCCGCTCCCGCTCGGCGGGGTCCAGGGCGGCCAGCTCCTCCGGCGTGGGTTCGGACGTCGCCCCGGCACCGGGCAGCAGGTTCAGATGGACCCCCCTCACGTTCGCGGGGCGCACCCGCCCCAACTCCCGCGAGACCGCGGCGCCCCAGTCGCCGCCCTGTACCCCGTACCGCTCGTACCCGAGCCGCTCCATCAGGGTCCCGAAGGCGCGCGCCACCCGCTGGAACTCCCAGCCGGGTTCGGTGGTCGGCCCCGACAGGGCAAACCCCGGGATGTGGGGAAGGACCAGGTGGAAGGCGTCGGCGGGGTCCCCGCCGTGCGCCCGCGGATCCGTCAACGGCCCGGCGACCCGCTGGAACTCCACGAACGACCCGGGCCAGCCGTGGGTCATCAGCAGGGGTGTCGCATGCGGCTCGGGCGAGCGGAGGTGCGCGAAGTGGACGGTGGCCCCGTCGATCTCGGTGGTGTACTGCGCCCACCCGTTGATCCGCGCCTCGGCGGCCCGCCAGTCGTACTCCTCCGCGCCAGTACCGGACGAGTTCCTTCACCTCGGACAGCGGCATGCCGTACGCCCACCCGACCCCGCTCAGCTCATCGGGCCACCGCACCCGCTCCAGCCGCCGACGAAGGTCGTCCAGCTCCCCTTCGCCCACATCCAGCCGAAACTCCCGAAACCCCTGCCCAAGATCACCCATCCCCCCACCCTGCCACGCGAGCGCCGATCCAGCCCCGCCGGCGTTTGAGGCGCGGGGTCCGGGGCGGAGCCCCGGAAAGCCGGACGCAGTCCGGGCCGCGCACCACTGCGCCGCACCGGCCACGGCCCGGCCCGGCCACAACCCACCCCGGCCAGGGAATCGGCTACGCCGCGTACAGATCGAACGTCGATCCCCGCTTCGCCCCCGCCGCCACGTCCAACGCCGGGTCCACCGCCAGCATCGCCTGGTGCAAGCGCTGCAACTGCGGTGACGGCTCCACCCCCAGGTCGTCGATCAGCCGGTTCCGCAACCGCCGGTACACGTCCAGGGCCGCCGCCTGCCGGCCCGACCGGTAGAGCGCCACCATGACCTGCGAGTGCAACCCCTCGTGCTGGGGGTGCCGCGCCGTCAGTTCGGTCAGCTCCACCAGGAGTTCCGTGTGCCGCCCCAACCGCAGGTCGACGTCGATGCGCCGCTCGACCGTGACCAGTCGGCTCTCCTCCAGCCGCATGACCTCGATCTCCAGGATCGGACCGAGCCGTACGTCGACCAGCGCCGGCCCGTTCCACAGTGCGAGCGCATCCCGCAGCATGGCCGCGGACCCTTCGTCGTCACCGGCCTCGAACGCGCTCTGTCCCCGGGCGAGCAGGCTGTCGTACGTGTACACGTCCACCGCCTCGGGCGGCACCTGCAACACGTACCCACCGTGCCGCGTGGCGAGCACCTCCTTGGCCCTGCCCGGCCGTCCGGGCCCCATGGCGGTGCCCAGTCGGCGACGCAACTGCAGGATGTACGACTGGAGTGTGGTCAGCGCGCTCTGCGGGAGATCGTGACCCCAGATCTCCTCCATGAGCGTGGGTACCGGAATCACCCGGCCCGGCTGCAGCGAGAAGAGCGCCAGGATCTGGCGCGGCTTGCCGGCAGTCGGAACGATCGAACCCCCGTTGACCTCGGCACTCAACGGACCCAGCACCTGAATCTTCACGGTCTCCCCTCCACTTCGCGAAACCGAAAACGAAACCGAACCGAACCGAACCTGACCTGACCTGACAACGAATCTGACGACGACCCGGCCCCCGCGGCCCTCACCGACAAGATCCGAAAGAGACGGCCTGACCCCCGCTCGCCATGAACCCCACCGCTTCCAGGCACCGCTCGTCCGCGGCGCCCTCCTCGCCCCCCGTCCGGTACTCCCCGGCGCGCGCCTCCCCCACCAGGCTCGGCAGGAGCAGCCCCCAGAGGGCGGCCACCTTGCCCTTCAACTCCCGGTACGACAGCCCGGTCCCGGACAGCACCTCGATCCCGCAGACGGCGGCCGCGACCAACGCCTCCGCCCCCTCCCACCGACCTCCGGCGGCACCACTCCCGGCCGCCACGGACCCCTCGGCCGCACCGGGCCCCTCGGCCTCAGCAGACCCATGGGCCGTACCGACCAGCGCAGACGTACCCACCGCATCCGGCACACCCACCCCGGCCGACCCACCCGCCTCGTCGACCCCGCCCGAGAAGCCCGCCAACTCCCCCGCGTCCCGGGCCATCCGCAGCAGTCGGTAGACCACCGAGAGCCATGCCCCGTGGAAGTCCACCACCGCCGGTTGCTGCCCCGCGCACTCCTTGGTGATCCGGAAGCTCGCCGGGATCGCCGGATCCTCGTGCAGGGTCCGCGCCAGCCAGTGCGTCGTGCCGATCAGCGCCTGCAACGGCGAGTCCCCGGCCTCCCGCAATCCCCGTACCGCCTCGTGCAACAGCCCACAGCCCCACTGCTGCACCGCGTCCGCCAGTTCGTCCTTCGAGGCGAAGTGGAAGTACAGCGCCCCCTTCGTGACCCCGGCCGCACCCGCGATCTCGCCGAGCGTCGCATTGGCGTAGCCGTTCCGGTGGAACATCTCGGCTCCGGCGAAGAGCAGTCGCCTACGCGTCCGCTCCGACCTCTCCTGCACCGCTCGTCTCCTCTCACCCGAGCCGGTCCGCGGCGGCACCGCACGTGCCGCCCTCGTCCGACCCCACCAGCCCCCGCTCAGCCCCAGCCCCGTTCGACCCCGCCCCACTCACCCGCACGCACCCCCGCGTTCCCACCCGCACGAAACCCACCCCCGGGGGAAACCCATGCGAACCCACGCATCACGGCCGCACCGCGCACCCGCACCCGCGGGCGCCCGCGCCGCGCTCAGACCCGTACGAGCCGTTCCACCCGGGTGCTCCCCACGGTGCCCGCACCGGCCCCGGCCCCGGCGCCCACGGCGGCCGGCGCCCCTCCCTCCGGCCCTGCCATCAGGATCGAGCGCTGGAGTCTGCGCAGCGCCGCCGACGGCTCCAGCCCCAAGTCCCGTACGAGCGTGGTCCGCAGCCGCTGGTAGACGTCCAGCGCTTCGCCGCGGCGGCCGGAGCGGTGCAGGGCCAGCATGAACTGCCCGTGCAGGTTCTCATGCGTGCGATACCGACTCACCAACACCGTCAACTCCGCCAACACCTCACGATGACGACCCAACCGCAGATCCGCCTCGATCCGCTGATCCAACGCACACAACCGCGTCTCCTCCAACCGACGAATCTCCATGTCCAACTGCACACCACCCTGGACATCCGCGAACGCCGGCCCCGACCACAACCCCAACGCCTCCCTCAACAACCGCGCCCCACCCGGATGATCACCCGCATCCACCGCCCGATAACCCAACCCCGACAACCGCTCGAACTCCCGCACATCACTCTTCCCCCCACCACCACACAACAAATAACCCCCCGGCAACGTCACCAACACATCCTTCGCAGTCCGCGAAGTGTCGCTCCCGTCCAGGGCGGTGGCGATCAGGGCACGCAATTGCAGTACGTAGGTCTGGAGCGTCGTGCGGGCGCTGCGCGGCGGCAGGCCGCCAGGCCGCCCCACAACTCCTCGATCAGTGCCGATACGGGTACCACCTGATCGGCATGGAGGGCCAAGAGGGCCAGGACCTGCCGGGGCTTGGGGGCGGTCGGCGTGATGGAGATCCCGTTCTCCCGCACGTCCAGTGCGCCCAGTACATCGATGTCCACGTCGTACTCCCCTGTCCTTGGATGAGTCGCAAGAGTCAGTAAAAAACAGGACCGGCGGTTTGTCAATGAGCTTCCCACCGCATCAGCTTCAGGCCGGCAACGCCCGAGTTTCACTCAAGAATCCTGCTCCACCTGCGAGTTCATCGGTTCCCAGGGAACAAACCGTAGGTATCAACCCCTCGATCGCCACCACACAAGCCAGAAAACGCCTCCGAGATGGCCCGTCAAACAGACCATTCAGTCTGCTTCGAGGTTCTCACCCGCCAGCAATCGCGGCAGAACCAACCCCCAGATCCGCGCCAGGGTTTGCGGCGCCACCCACTCGGGCTCGGCCGCACCCAACACCTCCAGCCCGACGGTCGAGGCCACCACCGCCCGCGCGGCGTCCTGCGAGGACACGCCCTCCGCGAGCATCCCGCCCCGTTCGGCCGCCCCCAACAACTCCTCCACCCACAGCCGCCACTGTCCCCGCAGGTCCACTCGGCTCTCGTGGGAGGAATCGGCCGACAGCGCGAACCCGGCCCGTACCACGACGTCCTGCGCGAGCAGTTCCATCAGCTCGGCCGTCGAATCGACCAACACCCGTACCGGATCGCCCACCGACCGCTCCGCGCCGGTGATCCGGGCGACCGCGTCCGCCGCCCGTTCCTCGACGGCACGGGCGATCTCGGTCTTGCTCGCGAAATGGAAGTGCAGGCCACCGGCGGTCACCCCGGCCCGGCGACTGATCGCCGAGACCAACGCCGCCGCGAACCCCTCCTCCGCGAAGACCTGCGCGGCAGCGCGCACCAACGTTTCGCGCGTGCGAGCCGCACGCTCCTTCTTGATCATGGAGGCTCCACACACCGCACTCGCCGCATTCATCGCACCCTCGATGTACACAAAGGGCCACGAGATCTTGGTGCCACGTTCGACGGGCCCACTGGAGGTTGGCCGGACTCGTACCGGAGTGGACACCTCCGCCCCACTGGAGCGGCTCCGCCGGCCCTCGGAGCAGGGCACTCGCGAGCCCGCGCGCCACCCCGGCCTCCGCGGGCCTCCAACCAGCACAATCGGTGATCGTGACAGGTTCGTGCAACCCGACCTCCGCCCCGTTCCGACATCCCGCGTCGTGCTACGGTCGCGACGTGATGACGGGGGACGACAGCATTCGGTTTTTGGCTGGGAAATCAGCACTGATCACGGGAGCGAGCGCCGGTATCGGAGCAGCCGCCGCCCGGGTGTTCTGTCGTGAAGGCGCCTCCGTGACCCTCGTGTCCCGCCGCGAAGAACCGCTGGCCACGCTCACCGACGAACTGCGCGCCGCCGGCCACCAGGTCCAGTACGTGGTCGCCGACGTCCGTGATTCCCAGGACGTGGCACGCGCCGTCGAGGCCGCCGTCACCACGTTCGGCCGGCTGGACGCCGCCTTCAACAACGCGGGCGTCGGCGCGCTCCCGGCGCCCATGCACGTCCTCGACGAGGACGTCTACGACACCATCATGGACACCAACGTCCGCGGAGTCTGGAACTGCATGCGCCACGAGATCCGCGCCATGCTGACCACCGGTGGCGGCTCCATCGTCAACAACAGCAGCACCGCGGGCCTGGTCGCCACCCCCGTCGCCGCCCCCTACGTCGCCTCGAAGCACGCGGTCGTCGGCATGACCAAGGCGGCCGCGTGCGAGTACGCGCCCCACGGCATCCGCATCAACGCGATCGCACCCGGCTCCACCCGCAGCGAGATGATCGACGCCTGGCTCCAGCAGAACCCCAAGGTGGAACAGATGCTCCTGAACTCGGCGCCGCTGCCCCGCATCGCGGAACCCCAGGAGATCGCGGAAGCCGCGGCCTGGCTCTGCAGCGACCGCGCCTCATTCGTCGTCGGCACCACCCTCTCCGTGGACGGCGGCTGGACCACCCGCTGAGGACGCACCGCACACGGCCGCCGGCGCCGGGTACGACCGGGTGTCGTCCGGCGGATCACGCCTCGGGTTCGAGGGGCCGTAGGTCGTAGAGATAGGAGCGGTCGCCCTTGAAGCTGCGCCAGACAGTGGCCGGGGGTTCGGGTTCATCGGCGCGGCCGTCGAGCGGATGGGCGGTCACGAGGCCGTCAGCGATCTCGCAGTGCCAGCCCTCGGTCGGCGACCAGACACACCACACGTTGCCGTCCGTTCGACGATAGGCAGGCCGGCCGTGGCGCCGGCCGTCGCGCTCGAAAGGGTGGCGGAGACCGTCGATGTGGCGCACGAAGGTGAAGGATGCAAGTGCCGTCATATCTTGGGCACTGTAGGCGACAACGCTGCTGCGGTATCGGCGACTTCCAGCAGGTCCTGCGGAGCGGGCGTGCGGGCACCGGGAAGGCGGCCTGGGCGGCTGATCGATGAACGCTCGACCGCCCTCAGCCTTAACGGCGTTAACGCTGTCGCAGCGTTCATGGCGTTAACGGCGTTAACGCCGTTAATGATCCACTCCCTTGACGGCATCCGCCCGCCGCCCCCTCCCCAACACCTTCGCCCACCGCGAACCTTGCGGTCCGAGGTCGCCAACGCAGCCCGGGGAAAAGCCTCAAGAGCGTTAACGGCGTTAACGCCGTTAACGCCGTCAGGCACTGTCCGGCGGATCAGTCGCAACCCAATCGTGTTGACCGCCCCGGCAGGCAGTGCTTGAGTCGGCGCGTGGACAGCATCGCTGCCAACCGGCGCTTCTGGAACGAGATCAGCAGCGCCTACCAGCACGAGCACGACCCGCAGATCGGTGCGGCGCCCCGGCTGTGGGGCACGTACGCCATCCCGGACGCGCACCTGCACGCCCTGGGCGATGTCAGCGGCAAGCGCGTCCTCGAACTCGGCTGCGGCGCCGGCCAGTGGTCCAGGGCGCTCGCCGCTGAGGGCGCCACCGTGGTGGGGCTCGACCTGTCCGAAGTCCAGCTCGCCGCGGCAGCTCGCGAGATGGGAGCGGCCCGCTACCCGCTGGTGCATGGCGCCGCCGAACAGCTCCCGTTCGCCGCCGACAGCTTCGACCTGGTCTTCTGCGACTACGGCGGGCTCAGCTGGGCGCCGCCGCACCTGGCCGTCCCGCAGGCCGCACGCATCCTTCGCCGCGGTGGACGCCTGGTGTTCAACGTCGCCAGCCCGTGGTTCGAAGCCTGCTACGACGAAGCCGCCGGCCGCGCAACCACGACGCTGCACCAGGACTACTTCGGGCTGGGCACCATCGCCGAAGACCGGGGTGCCGTCAGCTACCAGCTCACCTACGGCGACTGGATCAGGGTCCTGCGCGGCGCAGGTCTCGTCATCGACGACCTCATCGAGCCGCGACCCGAACCCGGAACAGCCAACGGCTACAACCAAACCGACCCGCCTGACTGGGCACACCGCTGGCCGGCAGAAGTGCTCTGGGTCACCCACAAACCGTAGGCAGCGCCGGACCGAGACGTGAACGCCCCCCTCCCCGGTTGGCCTGGAAGATCCAGTCCCACGTTCCATCCGCCGGACAGGCCCCAACACCACCGTCGGTCAGCAGCGTCCCCGCTCCCGGCCGAAAGCGCCACCGTACGCTCTCCGTCCCGCCCGCACTCCCCCGGGCAACGACGACGGCCCCAGCAGGATGCCGACGGCGATCTCCCCGACCACACGCCGTCGACGCGGCCGTGCCCGCCTCAGCTCCGGGTCCGCCGCTCCACCAGCAACCCCACGCCGTCGAAGATCCGCTCCAACCCGAACTCCAGCGCCTGGTCCTGCCCCCCGTGCTCCGCGACCGAGGCCAAGGCGGCGCGCAACGCCGGGTATCGCTCCCCGTGCTCCCGCATCACCTCACCCAACACCCGCCCAAGCTCCGCGTCCGGCCCCCCGGTTCCCTCCGGCCCGCTCGTTGCGCCACCCGCGGCCCGCTCCTGCTCGGCGATTCCCCGTACGTGCCCCGTCACCAACACCACCGTGTCCATGGCCTCGGCACCGCTCAGGCCGCACCCGTCGAGCGCCACCAAGGCCCGCTCCATCCAGCCGATCTCCCTCGGCCCCATCACCCGCGCCCCCACGGTCGCCTCCAGCAACCACGGGTGTGCCCGGAATCCGGCGAGCAGGCCCCCGGCCCAGACAGCGAGCTTCCCGCGCCATCCGGCGACGGCCGCCAACGCCTCGTCCAGCAGAACCGGTTCGGGCATCGCCGACTCCACCATCAGCGCGATCAGCTCCGACTTCCCCGGCACGTACCGGTAGAGAGCCATCTTGGTGACCCCCAGTTCCCCGGCCACCAACTGCATCGACACGCCGCCCAGCCCCTGCGTGTCGGCGATCCCAACGCCCGCCCCCGCGATGCCCTCCAGCGTGAGGCCGCGCTTCGGCCCGCGCGCGGGCTTCGCCGGCGGCCCCCACAGCAACCGCACCGCCGCGCCCCACTGTTCGCCGGACATCGACTCCTCCTTGCGCTCCCACCAAAACTGCGTCTACCGTACACGGAACAAACAGTATCCGTCGGACGCAATAATGCCGCGCAAGGAGATCCCATGTCCCGATACCCGAAGCACCCCGCGACGGTCCTCATCTCGGGTGCGAGCATCGCCGGGCCCGCCCTTGCCTACTGGCTGGGCCGCCACGGCTTCCGCCCCACCGTCGTCGAGATCGCCCCGGCTCTCCGCGAGGGCGGCCAGGCCGTCGACTTCCGGGGGAACACCCACCTCACCGTCCTGGAACGCATGGGCGTCCTGAACAGGCTCCGTCGTATCCAGACCGGCGGCAGCCCCATGACCTTCGTCGATCAGGACGACAACGAGCTCCTTCACCTCCCGGCGGAGTTCGCCGGTGGCGACCTCGAAGTGCTCCGCGGTGACCTCTCGCACGTGCTGTACGAAGCCTCACGGCCCACCACCGAGTACGTCTTCGGCGACTCCGTCACCGCCCTCACCGAGACCGCCGGCGGCGTGCACGTCACCTTCCGCCGCTCTCCGCCCCGCACCTTCGACCTCGTCATCGGCGCCGACGGCCTCCACTCCCACCTCCGCCGGCTCGCCTTCGGCCCGGAAGAGGAGTACGTCACGCACCTCGGCTACTACGCGGCCTCCTGGTCCCTCCCGACCCGCCTGGACCTCCGCCGCCCCGGCAGTACCGGCTACAACGCTCCGGGCCGCCTGGCGTCCGCGACCGCCGACCGCGCATTCTTCGTCTTCGCCTCACCGGCCGCCCCGTACGACCGCCACGACCACCGCGCCCAGAAGGAACACATCACCCGCGCCTTCAGTTCCCTCCCCTGGAAGACCCGAGAGCTTCTCGCCACCCTCCACGAGGCCCCGGACCTCTACTTCGACTCCATCAGCCGGGCCGACGTCGACACCTGGTCCGCCGGCAGGGTGGCCCTCGTCGGAGACGCCGCCTGCGGTGCAACAATCGGCGGAATGGGCACCGGTACCGGGATCGTGGCCGCGTATGTCCTGGCCTCCGAACTCGCCCGGACTCCCGAGGACCACCGGGCCGCCTTCGCCCGCTACGAGTCACTGGTCCGCCCGTACGCCGAGGCCTGCCAACGGGGCGGCGACCGTACGGGTCCCTTCCTGGCCCCCGCCACCCGACTCGGTCTGCGCGTGCGCAACACCCTGCTCGGCCGACCCCGCTGCCTGGCCTGGATGCTGAAGCAGGGCCAGAAGGTCAGCACGCTTGCCCTCCCGGAGTACGGCGCGCGCACCGGGGCGAGGGCGAGCGCACACACGCCCTGACCGCCGGAAAGCCTCACTCCACTTAACGGCGTTAACGGCGTTAACGCCGTTAACGCTGCCGCCCGCGCTCCCCACCTTCGAAAAGCAACAGGCGGAACCGGAGCAAGTCCCTACAGACCGTCACCCCGCTCCGCAGAAAAGTACTTGTCGACTGGTTTTCTTTGCCCCCGTCCCACTAGATTGGCCAGACAGCACCACCCGCATCACCCACCACCGCACCACCGCAGCACCGCAGCACCGCAGCACCGCAGCACGATCGGCCGGACGGCCGGACATCATCAGGAGACAGACGTGGCCAGGGTCAGACAGGAACGCGCCGAGGTCACCCGGCAGGCGATCCTCGACGGCGCTGCCATCGCGTTCGACGACGCCGGCTTCCACGGCACCAGCCTCAGCGATGTCGTCAAGCACGCCGGAGTCACCAAGGGTGCCCTGTACTTCCACTTCCAGTCGAAGGAAGCCCTCGCCCGCACCCTGATGGACGAGCAGTTCCGGATCTCCGACGACCTCCCGGCCATCGAGAACCCCGGCCTTCAAACCGCCATCGACGTGACGCACCAGATGGCGCACGGCCTGCGCACCAACGTCCGGATCCGGGCGGGCATCCGCCTGGTCATCGAGTTCGGCTCGTTCACCCACCCGGACTCGACGCCGTACAACACGTGGATGAACACCGCCCACAGCCTGCTGACGCCGGCCCAGCAAGCGGGCGACGTACTCCCCGCGCTGGACGTCACCGACCTCTCGACCCTCCTCATCGGGTCGTTCACCGGCATCCAGGTCACCTCGTACGTCCGCACCACCCGCGCGGACCTCCACGCCCGGATCGCCGACCTGTGGGCGTTCCTCCTCCCCGGGATCACGCCCGCGGACCGCATTTCCTCCTTCGACCCGGCAGGCTCGCCCGAGTGCCGGGCTCAACTCGGTCTTCCGAACCCGGACTTCCCTGGGGTCCAGGTCGGCTGACGGCGTGTCCAGGGCGGCCTCGCACACGCCGTGGTGAACCACGGGGGTGCTCGCCACGGCGTGTGCGAGGCCGCCCTGTCACGTGCCGGGGCCTGAGCATGGGCTTTTGCGTAGTGTTTCGTTAGCAAAACCCAAGCGTGGCGCTCACGAACACTCTGGAACGTTAGTAAAGTCCCTCTCATGACTTCACCCTCCTCCCAGAGCGACCGAGAGAAAGTCGTCTCCAAGCTCCCCCCGTGGCTGCGCCAGGAATTGAAGATCCGCACCGCTCAACTGCGGGTCGACATCCAGGACGCCGTCCACGAGGGCATCGCCCACTGGAGCGCCCTCGCCTCGGCGCCCTCCCCCGTCGACACCTCCGGTGCCGAGTCGTTCTCCACCTGGCTGCCCGCCGGTCAGTGGGAGTCCTTCCGTACCGACTCCAAGCACCGCGGCGTCTCCCTCATCCAGGGCCTCGCCCAAGCCGTCCGCCTCTGGCTGGAGATGAACCCGGCCCCCACGGTCAAGCGGCCCTCCGTCGTACGACGCATCGTCGTCTGCAACCAGAAGGGCGGCGTCGGCAAGACCGCCGTCACCGCCGGCACGGCGGAAGCCCTCGCCGAGGACCCCGCCAGCCTCCACCCGGTCCGCGTCGCCCGCCAACTGGCCCGTCGCTCCGCCGTCCAGGTCGACGACGAGGCGACGTACGAGGAACAGCAACCGCTGCCCACCACGCCCCTCGACCTCGAAGACCTGCCGGGCCTGGGCATGCGCGTCCTGCTGGTGGACTTCGACCCGCAGGGCCACCTCACCAAGCAACTCGGTCAACAGACGCTCCCCATCGGCGGGGACAGCCTGACCTGCCACATGGCCGGCGAGGCCAAGGGCCCGCTCGCCGACCTGATCGTCCCCATCCCGGACGAGCGCTTCGGCGACCGGTTGCACATCCTCCCCGCCTGCACCGACGCCTTCCTCCTCGACGTCCGCCTCTCCACCGTCCGCGCCCGCGAGGCCGCCCTCGAACGCGCCCTGGCTCCCGTCGAGTCCGACTACGACGTCATCCTCATCGACTGCCCCCCGAGCCTCGGCCTCAGCATGGACGCCGCCATCTACTACGGGCGACGCCGCGACGCCGAACAGCCCGGAGCCTCCGGCGCCCTGATCGTCGTACAGGCCGAGGACTCCTCGGCCGACGCCTACGACCTGCTCACCTCGCAGATCAACGATCTGCGCGACGACCTCAGCCTCGACATCGACTACCTCGGCCTCGTCGTGAACCTCTACGACGGCCGCCGCGGCTACATCGCAACCTCGTCCCTTCAGGCCTGGATGGACATAAAGGATCCCCGGGTCGTCGCCATCGTGCCCGACCTCAAGGAACAGCGCGAGGCCGTACGGGTCAAGCAGCCGCTGTTCGTCTACGCCCCCAAGGGTGACCAGGCGGTCGCCCTTCGCGCGCTCGCCAGGGAGATCTCATGAGCAAGGCCGACAAACTCGGAGTCTCGGCATCCTTCGCCCGAGCGCAGCCGGTGGGCGTCAGCTCCCGCCGTGCCGCGATCGCGGAGGCCACGGGCGCCCCCACCTCCGGGGTCGTCCCGCCCTCCGAGGTGCCCATCGAGGCGCTGGCACACAACCCGTTCAACCTCCGCGAGGACCTGACGGAGCTGGACGAGCTGGCCCAGTCCCTGGTCTCCCGCGGCCAACTGCAGCCCCTCGCGGTCGCCACCCGCATGGCGTTCATGGAGGCCCACCCGGGTCAGACCGACGGCCTCGGCCGCGCCCCGTACGTGGTGATCGACGGAAACCGGCGCCTCGCGGCCGCGCAGTTGGCCGGGATCAAGACCATGCACATCCACGTCAACGACGCCCTGTCCGCGTCGGCGGCGGACATCCTCGAATCCGCGCTGATCGCCAACGTCCACCGCGTCGACGTGGCGCCCATGGACCAGGCGCGCGCGCTCCAGGAGCTGGTCGACGTGCACGGTTCGCAGGCCCAGGTGGCCAAGCGGCTCGGCAAGACGCCGGCCTGGGTCTCCCAGCGCCTCACGCTGCTGAACCTCACCCCCACCCTCCAGGAGAAGGTGGAGACCGGCGAACTCAAGGTGGAACCGGCCCGCCGCATCGGCCGCCTCCCCCAGGAGGAGCAGGCAGCGGCGGCGAACGACGCTGCCAACGCCGTCAATCCCCCGCGCCAGCGCACCCGTGTGACCCCCACCCCCGTTAACGGCGTTAACGCCGTTAACGCCGTCGAGCCCCCCGCAGCACCGGCAGCACCGGCAGCACCCGTAACGGCGGCAGCACCCGCAGTATCGGTAGTCCCCGTAGCTCCCGTAGCTCCCGTGTCCATCCCCGGCTCCCCCCGCATCACGATCTCCACGCACTCCCCGGAGACCATCGCGGACGCCCTCACCGCCCACCTCACACCCGACGACCTCAAGGCCGTCACGGAGCTGCTGATGACCCGTATCTGATGCCGCGCCCACGCCGGGGGCGCCGGCGGCGTTAACGGCGTTAACGGCGTTAACGCCCCCGGCGCTGCCCGCTCCCCCAGCCGACGCTCCAGCCCCGGCAACCGCATCGGCCCACCGCCCCCGGCCGATCCGGTGTCCCGCACGCCCCCCACCCATCCCACCCCCACCACCCTCGTTAACGGCGTTAACGCCGTTAACGCCGAGCCCCCGCTCCCACGTCGGCGCGGGCCCGAACACGGCCGACGACATCGCGCCCGCGGCTCCACGGCCGTCTCGGGCCTGGAGCTCATGACGGCCCTGCGCCCGCCCACCCGGGCGGCCCGCAACCCCGTCACCAACGTCTGGGAGTCCGCACCCGTGCCGGGTTCCCTCACCGGCCCCGGCGCCCGCGGAAGCCCCCGACCGGCGAGTTCCTCACAGGCACGGATGCGGTTCCTGGTGAAAGCGGCCAAGTTCACGAAGGTCGCCGCCCAACTCCTCGGCGTCTCTCCCCGCACCGTCGAGCGCTACGTCAAGGGCCAGATCAGGACTCCGCGCCCCGAACTCGCCTCCCGGCTCGAAGCGGAGGTACGCAGACGCCGGCAGCCCCCGGTCCGCAAGCGTGCCCGGAACAAGGCGGCCCGCACCACCGGCCTGATCATCGAGACCCGCGCCCGCTTCGGCTTCACCGCGGCACCCGGTACCACCGACGACGGCCGCATGCGCCGCATCACCCAGCACCTGCCACCGGAGCAAACGCCTCGCGGCTCTTCGCGGCCCAGGACTCCGGAGCCTCCGAGGCCCCACTCCGTGCCATCGCCGCGGAAGGGCTCCAGGAGGTCTACTTCAAGGACAACGGCGCCCGCGCCACGAGCCTCCTGGTCGAGTTCACCGACATCGACTAGGTCGATTTCGCCTTCTAGGCGAACCGCCCCGCAGGGTCCGAAAGGGACTGAAGGGACTGAATTTCGCCATTGGCCTCAGCGTGTTTCAGCCAACCACGTCCTGAACGAGACACGGACGTGGTTCCGGGAAAGCTCAGGTCAGAGCCGTTCCACGCCGGCAGGTGAGACCCGTTTCCCGCCAGGGGAGACGGACCGGAGGGACGGAAGTCAGGCGACGGTGGGTGCGGACAGCCCCCGCTGCGAGCGTTCGGTCTTCCTTCCCACCTGCCTGGGCTCGATCGTGCGCGGGTCGACGGCCTCGCCCGGAGCGCCTTCCCGGTAGAGACCCTCGGGCTCGGCGTCCCGGTCGTGCGGCAGGAGGTAGAACACACGCCGCTTCTGCAGGCCGCTGTCCGGGTCGGCCTCCGCCGTCTCACCGAGTTCGGTGAAACCGATCATGCGTCCGTCGCGGTGGTAGCGCGGCTTTCCCCGGCGGCGGGGAGTCTTGTCCAGGGCCTGTCGGACGTAGTCGAGCTCTTCAGGGTCCTCCAGCCACACCACTTTGACCTCGTGGGCGAGATCGCTGGCTGTCAGTAGCGAGCTCATGGCCTGAGTCCTTCCTCGTTCACGTCGGCCCTCCGGGCCCCTGGTCTCTCCGCGCCGCTCGCGGCGCCGATGCCGATATGCGACAGGACCCCGAGGGTCTCCGTCGGTGGGTGGGTGTGTTCATCGTCCTTGTCCATCGTAGGGGTGCCCGTCCCGAGGCGGCGGCACACGTCGGCCAGTCACGTCGTGCTTGCCCTGATCGCGTCACGCGGAACCTGCTCCTCGTCGGCCAGGAGGGCGAGCCCCGGGTAGAACTTCTGACCGTTCGAACGGAGCATCTCGTTGGGCGAGGCGACGCCCGCCTCGGCTCGGATGCGTGTGGCGAACGCCCGTGTGGTGGCGGGGCGCAGCCCCTCCCCATCAAGGCACCAGGCACTGTAGGCGCGGTAGAGGGCTCCCTGTTCGACCTTGAGGTCACGGGGTTCGGCGAGGTGCGCGCCGGTGGTGCAGCACTCCGCGAGGAACCGCCCGATGTGGTCCTCGGTCGTGGCATAGGCCTGGGTGGCTGCGCGCACGACGTTGGGGCCGGTCAGGGGCGGTTTGCCGGCGAGGTAGGCCTTGGCGCCCTGGATCATCCAGTGGAGGATCCCCGGTCCCTCCTCCTGCACGAGCGCCTCCGCCAGGTTGTCGATCTTCCGGTGGTCGGGAACGACCTTCTCGAACGGGATCAGCCGGATCCGGCGCCAGAACGCGTGGCCTCCGGTGCCCACCTCCGGGCGGTGGTTGCCCAGGAGCCACAGCTTGTGGGTCGGCTCGAAGCTGAAGAAGTCCTGCCGCATGCGTCGGGCCTTGAGGCGATCCCCACCGGTGAGGAGTTTGACACGCGCCTCGTCGAATTTGTCGTGCGGCTTGAGTTCGCTGCACACGAACAGGCGTCGCCCGTGGAGTTCGGTCAGCTCGGTGGAGTGCTCGTTGAACTTGCCGCGTTCCATGAGGAAGCCGGGCGGCGCCACGTCCGCGTAGTCGCCGAGGATCTTGATGACGACGTCGAGCAGGGCCGACTTTCCGTTCGCACCGACGCCGTAGAGGAAGGGCAGCACCTGCCCGCCGACGTCACCGGTGATGGAGTAACCGAGCAGGAGATGAAGGAAGTTGATCATCTCCTTGCCCTTGTCGTCGTCGCCGAAGGTCTGCTGGAGGAAGGCGTGGAACCGGGGCGTGGGCATGGCCTCGGGCGCCAGGTGGGTGGCGCGGGAGTGCAGGTCCCGGGTCGGGTTGGGCTTGTGCAGGTCGCCGGTACGGAGGTCCACGACGCCGGCCGGCGTGCACAGCGCGTACTTGTCGCCGTCCAGGGTGTCCGGGTCCAGGGCGAGCTCGGGCGAGGCCTTGGCCTGCGTGAGCATGGCCTTCACACCCGAGGTCGACATGGTGCGCCTGCGGTGCTGGGCCAGTTCCCGATCCGTGAACACGCCGCGGGGGTCGTGCGCGGGCAGGTCCTCCGCCATGTCCCCGGCGGCCCAGATCGCGGCCTTCTCACCGCCGGTGCGCTTCCACCGGTACTCGTCCCAGACGTACCAGCCCAGGCCTTCCACGTGCCGGAACCGGTTGTGGTGGAGGTAGGCGAAGAGTTTGGCGTTGCCGCGGTCGGTCAGGTTGTGCAGGAGTCCCGCTTGGATGAAGTCGGCGCCCGCGCCGGGCGCTCCACTCTGCTGAGCGGGCAGGCGTCGGCCCGGCGGGGCGGTGTCCGTGGTGAACGCGGCGAGCTGTTCCGCCGCTGCCTGGGCGTTGAACCCCGTGCTTCCAGCGCTGCTCATGGACGTCCCTTGGGGTGGATCGGTCGCTCGCTTCCGGCGCGCAGCCCTGTTTCGACGATGAGTGCGATGCGGCGTGACTGGTGGGGTCGGGCGTGTTCCGCGGCTTCGAGGAGCGCGCGTCGGGCCTCTGTCTCGGTGACGTGCCCCGCGGCCGCCAGTCCCCCGGCGGTGAAGGCGGCACGGTTGAGTTTCTCGCTGAACGCCGTTCCCTCGTGGCTCGCTCCACAGGAGCGGACCTCGTCGAGGAGGGAGGCCAGCACGCGCTGTCCGTCCCGTCGGTGACCGCAGGAAGCCGGGGCCTGCGTCCGTCGCACGGGATGGGGCTCCGCCGGAGCGGGTGGGGCCTCCACGCAGTGGCCGGTACGGACGAGTTCGGCGGTGAGCCACATGGGCAGCACCGCCGGCACGCGGGCTCCGGGCATCGGTTCGTAGACACCGACGGTGGTGCGCGTCGAGGGGGCCACGATGTAGCCGCCGACGGCGCGGACATCGACCTGCCAGGCGAGCGCCACGCGGGAGCTCGACCCGCTGGAGCAGCGGAAGCGGGGGCCGCCCTGGGCTGCCCGGTACCAGATGTGCATTCCTCCGGAGGGCGTGCGGACGCGCAACGTCGACGTGTCCTCACAGGGGTTGGGCGCGGACCGGTACGCGGCCAGGAGCGCCAGGGTGTCGTATCCGCTCTCCAGCCCGGTCAGGTCGACACGGTCGTCGATGGGGATGCCCGGCAGCAGGCGCTGTCGGTCCGGGACCGTCGCCCCGTGGGCGTCGACGTCGACGACGACGAGCCCCGCGGGTCCACAGGAGACTCCGATGCCGGGTTCCGGGTCGGTCCCCCACCACCGGCGCACCGTGTCGGGGTCCGTGGTCGCCGCGTGGAAGCCGTGGCACCAGCCTCCCCGGGAGCGGCAGGGGCAGTCCTGGGGCGTGTGCCGGGCCGTTCGGCAGTCGGAGCAGTTCGGTGCGGGCGTCTTGGTCCCAGGCGCCAGAGGATGCACCGGGAAGCCTCTCAGGGCCATCCAGAGAGCCACGTCCAGGGCTGTCCCGCCGCGCACGTCGTGCGACGGGTTCTCGGAATGGACGGGCACTGGCTCTTCCTTGACGCGATGTGAGGAACGGTTGCTGCTGTCCCGGTACCTGTCCCTGAAGCGCGCTCTCACCTGCAGCTCAGGGACCAGAGGGACTGAAGATTCACTATCGCGGAGGTTACCCCAGAGTCTGGGGAGACTCAGGTTGATTTTGCCGCAGTATTGATATTTCAGTCCCTTCAGTCCCTCAGTACCTGGAGGTTCGGGGAGGTTCGTCCGGATTTCGCGGCGAGTTGAACCGGCGTGACTCCCGGGCGGGTCGGAGCCGACCACCAACGGCACATCCTCCCGACCCTTCCCGTCTTCAAGCCGGACTCCACTGGTCCCTCCCCCGTCTCACCTGAAGCCCCCGCCCCACCTGAAGCGAGCGGAGCACCCCACGTGCCTGCCGCCGGCCGGACGCCTTGGGCATCGGGACTGAAGGGACTGGACTCCGGTTCAGTCCCTGCCGGTTCAGTCCCTGGAGAAAAGAGCAGGTCAGAAGGGCAGGGACCTAGAGAGAGGGACTGAAGGGACTCAAAGTTGTCACTTCCACTTCTCATGCGTGTGTGGGTATGCGCGGACGTAAGCAAGAAGGAGTCATAGGCCTGGGTAGCTCATAACTGGGAAATTGAGTCCCTTCAGTCCCTGAACAGCGGCGGAAGGGCCGCTGACCAGCAGGTTTGTGTAGTGACTGAAGGGACAGGGACCGAAGCGATTCCCAGGAGGCTCAGCCCCTCGGAGGGGGAGGGGGTACCGAGGGAGGGGGTCAAGCGGGAACTCCTCCCCCCTGCCATCTCCCCGCCCGTAGGGACTACATGAGCCCTACGGGCCCCGGACGGCCCCTGGAGGCACCTGGCTTGCCCTCCCGACCCTTGCGCGGCCCCCACGGCCCCCTCCGACTCCCAGGCGCTCCAGGGGGCGCAGAGCCCGTCCGCAGGTCTGGCCCGGTGGGAGAGTGGATCCGCGCCGGCGATCGCACCCAAGCGATCCAGGGACCCGGAGCGAGGCCTCCCGACGGTGCGGGCAGGGAGGGCAGCGCAGCGGGCCGGATCGTGACCACCGCCCGGGACAGAAACTCGAAGCGGGATGACGCCACAGCCCCGGAGTTGTTCCTGTTGGGCTCCTGGGCGAAGCAGGAGGAGGACGTCGAGCGGGCCAGGGCGCGGAGCAAGGCCAGGGACCGGGGAAAGGACTCTGGCGCAGCCCCGATCCGTTCAGTCCCTTAGGAGAGCGACCTTCATAGGGGCAGGTCAGAGCGTTGCGCGCCGGAGCGTTCAGGGTCCGGAGGGACTGAAGGGACTGGAATGTTGAATTCCGTTCATCATCGAGGGCGCGTGTCCGGAGTCGGCAGGATTCCAAGCCCCAGTGGGGCCGATGATGGCAGCCGCCGAGGGCAGAGCCCGCCAGGCTTCGGCTCGACCACGACGGTCGCATGCGCCGTGATGGCTGCATGGGGCACGCACGCCACTCGGCCGGGCATCATTTAAGGCACTGACCTGGCGTTATACCGATAGCAATGCTGATATGCATCCTGATGTAGAGGGTGATGTACAGCCTGATAGCTGTCCCTAGTGCAGTCTGCATAGCAGGCCTGATGGTAAGTGCTACCGATAGCCCTACCGAAACGACGACCCACCGATACACCGCTCCACCGATACACCGACCTGGCGTCCGACTCGCGTTGCGTACGACCTGGCGACCGTGCGTGCGCAAGCACGAACGGACGCCCTTACCACTGACGGCTCGTCTCAACGGTTGACGGTCCGTACACCCGACCCACCGTCCTTCCGGTCTCCCGTACGCACGACGAAGCGTCCGTCCTGACGTGCGTACCAACTCACGCACTCGCGATCCGACGAAGCTCCGACCCCTGCACGTTCCGCACTGTCGACGCTCCCTTGTCGCGTACGTCCCACCGACGGACCGTGCGCGACTCCCACGGTCCGAACGTGCGAGACGACCCGCTTCTCAACGTCCTGAGATGAGAGCGGTCCTCAGTACGCACGCTGGATGGGCAGTCCGCTTGTAGCAACCCCCGGTCGGTGGCTCGCGCGTCCGCTCCTCCCCACGCCTCACCCTCGCCGGCACTCATCGGTCGCAGGTCCTTGCGGCGAACCCTGCCGACTTGCCCCCCTCCGCGAGAACGGGTCACAGACCCCACCTCGGACCCACTCCACGCGATCGCGCCCGAGGTGCCGACCGATCGACTCCCGGGCGGGTCGTTTCCTCTCCCCGCCGGGCGCACCGGCGGTAGCCCTGCCGGGGTACCACGGCAACACCCCTGACCGCCCATCACCCCTCGAACAGTCACTCCAGACACGCCACGCCGTTGCGGTGCGTTGCGTGCGAATCCTGTTATCGTCTCCTCAGCAAATGACTTCCCTGACAGAGACCTCGTTCATCACAGAGCCGGCGCAACCGGTCGGCTCGAAGAGGCCGCATCGGAACGTCACGCACCGCACGAACTGTCGAGGAGAGCTGGTTCCGTGGAGAAGATCGCCGTAGCAAGCCAGAAGGGCGGGCCGGGCAAGACCACCACCACGGTGAACCTCGCCGCGGGTCTCGCTCTCACCGGTGCACGAGTCGTCGTCCTCGACATCGAGCCGCAGGCCCAGGCCGGGCAGGCCCTCGGTGTCCGCCTCAGCAAGTCCCAGATCGGCCTCTCGCTGGGGCTCAAGCTTCAGATGGCGGCCCAGGGCGTGCCCGCCGGCGTACGGGACATCCTCATCGACCGCAGCGAGCTGCTCCACAAGTTCAAGGGCGCGGGGCAGTTGTTCCTGCTGGCCTCCGAGCAGCACACCATGGCGAACGCCCAGCACATCCTGCACGCCGCCGGGAACGAGAAGGTCCAGGTCCTCCGCGAGCTTCTGGCCGAGATCGAGGACGACTTCGACTACGCGGTCTTCGACACGCCCCCGGCCGTCGAAGCGCTCAACGGCGTCGCCCTCGCCGCGAGCGACTACGCCCTCACGCTGTGCCTGCCCAAGCACGCCACCGTCGAGGGTGCGGTGGCCATGCGGTCGACCATTCGCCACGTGAAGGACCGGACCAACGCCGACCCCAAGTTCCTCGGCGCCGTCCTCAACATGGCGAAGCCGCCGTCGGACTGGTCCCAAGAGGAGATGGAAGTCCGGGACCTCATGATCGACACGAACCTGTACCCGTTCGTCACGGACATCCGCGAGGACACCAGGATCTCCCGCAGCTACGCCATAGGGCTTCCTTCCGTTCTGGGCTACGCCAACCACGCCCCGGGCAAGCGCTACGCCAGCTTCCTCCAGGAGGTCCTCGACCGGATGGACACTCCCGACACCGAATGGGAGGTCGCTCCGCGGGTGGAGCAGCAGCTGAACGGTGCCGCGAGGGAGAGCGTTCGTGTCTGATGGTCAGACGAGGCCGACCGGGGGAGCGGCCAAGAAGAAGCAGGACCAGAAGGACGCCGGCGCTTTCGGTGCCGTGCGCAGGCGGCGTCCTCCGGCCCCTCAGGCCAATCTCGCCGCCACTCTTCTCCAGCAGGCGGAAGAGGTCGCGGATGCCGGCTTCATGGGCAATGCCTCCGCCCTGGCGTCCCCTTCCCCGGTGACTGCGGTCCTTGCGCCCAAGGCACCCGTGACCGTACCTCCTGCCGCAGTACCGACACCGGAACCGACCCCCCGACCCGAACCGACGGTGCCGGGAGCGGGTGACCTTCCGTCCCTGCACCACGTGGTCACTGCCCCGCCGCAGGAGTCCGAAGCGCGGCAGCCGTCCGCTCCCGCGCCGGCCACCCCCGGCCCGGCCGCGGCCGAGGCGGGAGATGACGAGCTCGAAGCGGTCGTGGCCGTGCCCGAGCAGAAGGCGGCGGCGTCGACCCCGCCTTCGGCGCCCCCGGCGCAGAAGCCTCGCAAGGCGACTCGGACAACGGGACAGCTCGAACCGACGCATCAGGCGATCCACGCGTCCTTCGCGGATTCCCGGACGAACTCGCGCGACTGGACCTCCCACGGCGCCAACCTGATCCCCGAGGTCTGGGACGCGCTGCGCAGTCGGATCGCCAACGACCGCCGCTCCTCGGGGAACGCCGAACTCGCGGCCGGCCACTACATGGACGTCGTGTACCGGCAGGCGCCCATGGACGCTCAGGAACTCGTCGTTCTGTACAAGAAGCTCTCCGACCAGCGCCTGGGCTACCTGGGCAGCGGCAAGAAGTCGACGTTCAGGCTGGGCCCGGAGGCGAAGGCACATGCCTCCGAGATCAAGGCACTCCTGGACGAGGCCGACTACGCGCGCAAGGGCCTGTACGTGGTCTCCGCGCTCGTGATCCTGCATCTCCAGACGCTGGAGGTCGAGGGGCCCCTGCGCAAGCCCGAACTGCCGCCCCTCTTCTAGCGGCCCGGCTTCGCATTCACCACCCGCACATTCGAACGGGGGTGCAGACCGCATCATGCGGTCTGCACCCCCGTTGCTCGTTTCCGCGCCGCTGTGGCGGCCTGGAACAGGATTTCCGGCGACCTTGTGGGGCGACACGCCGACACCGGAGCACCAATTTTCACGAGTTTCGAGTGCCTCCCGGCGTCCCCGGTCCTGCGGTTTCCCGCTCAGGGCGCTCCGGTTGATCGAGGTACGGCCTTCCGGGTTCGGCCTGTACGGCCCTTCACACCTTCGGCGGAGACCTCGGACGCCGCCGAAAAGCCCCGCACCGCGCCCTCCTATGTGGGCTGTGAACTGGACTTATACCGATGACTGTCCTGATAGTCCTACCGATGACCGTACTGATACACGGGTCGTCGACAGGACCGATATGAGGGTGGGTTCTTATACCGACCGGCTCACGAAGGGACCACCTCACCAAGACATTGCCTGATGTCCCTGACAGGGAGTTCCATGCCTCGACTCCGCTAGGCTGACGGTCGACACAACCTTCGCCCTGGGACCACAGGAGAACCTGCTCATGCCAAGTGCCGTTCTCAGCGCCAACGCCGTCGCGGTAGCCGCGGGAGTCAGCAAGAACTGGGTCTACCGCGCCATCGACATAGGAGTGCTGAGCGAGCCTTGCTTCGCCGCGGACGCGGTCGTCCTGCGCGTGTACCGGGTCCTGTCCCAGTTCGCGTGGCCCGACAAGCCCAAGCAGCGTTCGGTCAAGCAGAAGCCGGACACCTGGCTCCTCGCAGCGCTCAACGCCGTACGCGACGCGGCCTCGGACGAGAAGACGACCCCGGAGACCACCCTCTACGTCCTCGGCACCGCCGTACACATCGCCAACACGCGGACCGAGCGTGCCCTCTTGGAGGCCTCCGGCCCCGAGGGCACGGAACCGTCCGCCCTGGACGCGCAGGTGGCCATCCGACTCCCGATCGGCCGATGGATCGACGAACTGCCTTCCGTACTGGCCAAGACGCCCCGGCACGCCCCCAGGCGCGGAGTGCCGCCGCGTCAACCGGCCGCCTCGTAACCCGGAGGCCGCGCCGGCTCCTCACCACCCTCCGGCTCGCAGCCTGACCATCTCGCCGCGAGCCGCACCGAGTTCACCGACGCTCCCACCCCTCGAACGGAACCTCACCAGGAACACCACCCACTTCTGACCGCGCCCACCGCACCGGCGGCACCTCCTCGTGCCGGTCGGCCGGTTTCGTGCTGCCAAAACCCCCTCCTCACTCCCGGAGCCAGTCATCGCCACCACTCCAGGGGTCGGTCTCGTGCTGCCTTCTGACGAGATGGAGCCCACCCGCACCGCAGGTTCCGCCTCGGAGACCGCAGCCGAGGCCGGCCCGCGCCGCTCCCGCATCTCACGCCGGGCTCAAGGCGGCGAAACCGCCTCCCCGTCCGAGCAGGCGGCCCGCCGGGGCCGCGTACGCGTGCCGTGGCGCGTCGTCTCGTCATCGGCGTATCCCGATGTGGCCCTGTCGGTCTACGTCAAGACAGCCGCCCTGGGGTGGCGGCCCGAGGGCTGCACGGCGGGCGTCTCCGTACTCGCCCGCTACCTGAGCATGAGCGCCTCGGCCGTGGAACGGGGGATCCGGGCCTTGACCCGCCCCGATCCCCTCGACGGCGTCGTCGAGTTGCACTCCCGACGGCGCACCAAGCCCGGAGGGTTGGGTACCACGGCGGAACGCCGGCTCCGCGTCATGCCCCGACAGGAAGCGTTCGTGTGGGTGCCCGTGATCGCGGCGGAACTCCTGGAACCACGCCAGTTGAGGGCGTGGGCGGCGCTGGCCTACGCACAGGCCCGGAACCTGAAGGTCTCCGAAGCGCAGTTGGGTCAGATCCTCGTCCACCATTCCGGCAGGAAGGCGCGCCAGCCCATCGGCGCCGCCGCCGCGTCCACGGTGGTGGACGCGCTCGAATCCCTCGGTTGGCTCAAGGTCCACCGGCGGGAGGGCCTTCAGGGCAGGCACATCTACGAAGCCCTGGACCAGCCCGCCCTCCCCTTCGGTCCGACGGAGGCGGAGATCGGTCAACCAGTGCGAGGGGAAACGGTAGTTGAGTGTTCCTCTGCTGGTGACGGTTCGGGTCCACCGGCCGGTGACGGATCCCTCGCGACTAAGGAAGATCCGCAGATTGACGGACTCGTGAACGAGGGTGGGTTGACCTCATCCGCCGTAGGCGAGGCTCAGGTGGTTGCGCGCGTGGCCCTCGACGAGCGAACGACTCCGAAATCCGCGTCCGCTGCCACTCCCGCAGGTCGCCTCGCGCTCCGCGCGGATGAGTCCCCTGTCCCTCCCAAGCCCGAAGGCGACAGCCGGCGAGGTTCTTACACGGGGCCCGATCTGACGTTCAGCCCCCGGCTGGCCTGGATCATGGAACCGGTCGCGTGGCTGGTCCAGCGGGCACGGACGTACGTCCAACGGACCTTCGCCCGCCAACTGGGTGCGCAACTCTCCGAAGGCGTGGAACCGGAGCGACTGCGGTCCCGCCTGGAAGCGCGGTTCGCCCGGACCTCCCCGTCGGACCTGCGCAGCATCGAGGGCTGGCTCCTCAAGGTGGCCGCTGTCCGATGGGGCTGCCACGATCCCCGTTGCGAGGAGGGCGTTCGCTGGCACTCGGGCGAAGAGTGCGCCGAATGCCTGGCCATCCGCCTGGAGCAGAGGGCCCTGCGGGAACGCCGGCGGCACCTGGACGCGGGGGAGTGCCCCGACTGCACGACACCGCTGACCGAGACCGGCCGCTGCCGGACCTGCGCGCCCACCCCCACAGGCCGGCCCGTACCCGCCGACGGCCCGACGACCGCATCGACCCGAACCCCGGATCCGGGCCCTGCGCACCCGGGCGGTGCATCCCTTGCGGGCCGATGCGCGGACTGCGGCTCGTGGGAGGATGCCGAGACCCCCGACGGGCGATGCGGATCCTGCGCGGTGCAGCACGCGGTACACCAGGCGGAGGCCGTCGCGATGGATGCCGCAGGAGCCGGCCTCACCGGTGCGCGCAAACTTCCCGCCGCTCTCCGTGCCTGTACGGACGTCCGCCGTCAGGTGGCCTCGGCCCGGGAAGCCGCCGCAGCGGCAGGCCTTGACCAGAGAGCCCGGAACGCCGCCGTGATCGCGGCCGCGGAGGAGGCGACCCGGTGCTGGACGATGCGCCGTGTCCCCGCGGCCGGTTGACCGGGAGGAAGCCCATCACACTTCGGCCGCTACCGTGCCGGGGCGAGGACGGGATCGATCCACACTCCACGGCCCAGCTGGTCCGCCCAGGAGCAGCCATCGATTCCGAGGCTGACGCGGTAGGCACCGCTCACGTCCAGGGTCACGGTCGCCACCGAGTCCCCGGGGCCCATGACCAGCTCCTTCTTCCGGGCTCCTTCCACGTCGACGTACAAGGTGATGGTGCGGCCGGAGGGGGTGTCGTCACTGACGCCGACACGTGTCGTCAACGTCGTGTACCGGCGGTCCAGCTGCCAGGTGTGCTTTCCGCAGAGGCCGCTCAGCGCGGTGGGGTACGAACGGGTGTCCACCTTCTGTCCCCCCTTGCCGAATTCGCCGTCCACCTCGACGGGCATCAGGTCATGGACGAGCGAGGACGGTCCTTTGGCGGACGGGGAGGGAGACGGCACCCCACTGCCGGTCGACCCGGGGGCCGGGGCGGGCTCGGCCGCGCCCGGGGGAGCGGTGACGGTGACGGTCGCGGTGACCGTCGGGGTCACGTTCCTGGCCGTCGGAGAGTTCACGAAGGTGGGAAGGCCGAAGAAGCCGAGTACGAGGCCGAAGACGGCGGTGATCGCCGACACCAGGGCCGCCAACTCCCCCAACCTCCTTGGCGGTGTGGGCGACGCGGAGGCACCTTCGGAGTCCGCAGGATCGGGAAGGGGGCGGGAACCCGGCGGCGGCCCGACGGGCGCAGGAGGGTCTACCGGCTCAGGTGGTACGGCTGCACTCACTGACTTCTCCCGCATCCCGGCTGCATCGCCGTCATTGCCTCGGGTGTGGCGTGTTCACGCGCGTACGACGGTATTCAACGAGATCGCACGGCCTGCCACCAGAGGGGATCCGGCGATGAGTTCCGGGCGGTGGTGGAGTCCTTCATGGCAGACACTGGGTTCGACGAAGGGAAGCCATGGTGGCAAGCGTGTGGGCAATGGTGCATGCCGAGCGGACGGCCCTGATCGAGGACCTGGAGCGCCTCGATCAAGAGCAGTGGCGGGAACAGTCGCTCTGCGAGGGCTGGACCGTGCACGACGTGGTCGCCCATCTGGTCGACACGGCCCGCACGACGCGCCTCGGCTTCGTGACCGGCCTGGTCCGGGCACGCTTCGACTTCGACCGACAGAACGCCCGCGGCGTGGAACGTGCACGTGGGGCCGGCCCGTCCGAGACCCTGCAACGACTCCGGGACGCGGCACCGAGGACGTCCACCCCGCCTGCTCCTCTGGACAGCCGCCTCGTCGAGGAGATCGTCCACGGTGAGGACATCCGCCGGCCTCTCGGAATCACACGCCTCTATCCGCAGGAGGCCGTCGTCAGGGCCATCAGGTTGCAGACGCGCACCCCGGCGTCGTTCGGTGGGGCCAAGGAGTTGGTGACCCGCGTCCGCCTCACGGCAACGGACGTCGATCTGGCGATCGGTGCCGGACCGGACGTCGAGGGCCCCGCGCTGTCCCTCCTGCTGGCGGTGGCGGGCCGTCGGGCGGCCGTGGACGACCTGTCCGGGCCGGGCGTCGCGACGCTGGCAGCAGGTGCGTGACGGTACGTGTTCTCGCTGCGCCGGCTTCATCCGACCGGGGAGGGTCCGGCCTTTCTGTCTCCAACCTGCACTGTTCCTGGCCCTGGAGCGCCTGGCGGACCGGCGGGCGAACGGGGCCGGTAGCGCGGGGAGCGAGAAGGCCACGCACCCCCGGAACGGGTACCCGTCCTACGCCGTCTAGTGCTGTGGCCGGAAAGGTTTGCCGTGCCGGGTGCCGTGACGCGGTGAACCTTTCCGGTCACAGCACTGGCTCATGACGCTCCATCCGCTCCCGTGAGGTACCTCCTTCATGCCCGTGATCGATGCCCGCTTCAGCGTCCTGTCGGAGGACTTCGCCGCCGATCCCTACCGGTTCTTCGCCGGGTTGAGGGAGCAGGCGCCGGTCCACCACGAGCCCGCGATCGACAGCTACTTCCTCTCCCGGTACCAGGACGTGAAGCGGATGCTGACCGACCACGAGGTGTTCAGCACCGAGATGCTCACGGTGCGCGCCGAACCGGTGATGCGAGGGCGGGTGTTGGCCCAGATGACCGGGGCCGAACACACCGCCAAGCGCAAGATCGTCGTCCGGGCTTTCACCGGGGCGGCACTGCGGGATCAGACACGGGCCATACGTGCCAACGCCGCCGAGCTCATCGAGCCGTTCCTCTCCCGGGGCCGGGTGGACCTGGTCAACGACTTCGGCAAGCCCTTCGGAGTGCACGTGACGCTCGACGTCCTCGGCCTGGACAAGAAGGACTGGGAGCGGATCGCCGCCTGGCACGGCGGGGTCGCCGAGTTCATCACCAGCGTCGCTCTCACCGACGAGCGCCGTCGGCACTGCCTGGACTGCGCGGAGCAGCTGGAGGCCTACCTCGTCCCCGTCATCGAACAGCGACGCCGCCACCCCGGCGACGACCTGATATCGAGGCTGTGCACCGCCGAGTTCGACGGCATCGCCATGAGCAACCGCGACGTCACCGCACTGATCATCAACGTCCTGGTCGCCGCCACCGAGCCCGCCGACAAGACCCTCGCCCTGCTGTTCAAGCACCTGGTCGACCACCCCGAACAGATGGCTCAGGTCCGCCGGGACCCGGACCTGCTGACCGCCGCGATCGCCGAGACCCTGCGCTACACCCCACCGGTCCAACTCATCCCGCGCCAGGCCGACAAGGACGTCGTGGTCGCCGGCACCACGGTCCCGGCCGGAGCAGTCGTCTTCTGCATGATCGGCGCGGCCAACCGGGACCCGGACACCTTCACCGCCCCGGACACCTTCGACATCCACCGCCCGGACCTCGGCACCGCCCGCTCCTTCACCGCGGCCGCCCAGCACCTGGCCTTCGGTACCGGGCTCCACCAGTGCGTCGGCGCGGCCTTCGCCCGCGCCGAGATCGAGACCGTCGCCGCGATGCTCCTGCCGCTGTTCGACCAGGTCCGACACACTCCCGGCGCCCGCTACCAGGAGACCGGCCTGTACACCCGAGGTCCCGCCTCCCTGTTGCTGGACTTCACACCCGTCACGCCTGCCATGCCTGTCGCACCCGTGACGGGCGACGTGGGCCGCGACTGACCCCGTACGTACGTCCTGCTCCGATGCGGACGCACCGTCCCCCGGCCGGACACATGCGACGCGGTCTGGGAGGGTCGGCGGAGGGCGGCCGGGTGGACGCGTACGGACAGGACTGGACAGTCGTCGCCTCCGCCGCGCATGGATTGTGGACACCGCCCGACCCGAGGCTGTGCGCCATGAACCTTGAACGTACGAAGGACGATCCGGCCGCCCGGCCCCGCCAGGGGAGCGCCCTCGCGGCACTGGCCGCGGCGCAGTTCACCGTGATGCTGGCCACCTCGATCGTGAACGTCGCGCTGCCGCAGATCCGCGCCGGTGTGGGCCTGTCGGACGGCGGCATCACCTGGGTGGTCAACGCCTACGGCCTGGCGTTCGGGGCGCTGCTCCTGGCGGGCGGCCGCGCGGCCGACCTGCTCGGTCGCCGCCGGGTGCTGATCGCCGGTCTCGCGGTGTTCGCGGGCTCCTCCCTGGCGGCGGGACTGGCGGCCTCCCCGAGCGTGCTGATCGCCGCGCGAGCCGTACAGGGACTCGGCGCCGCCGCCATCGCTCCCGCCGCGCTCGCCCTGACGATGGGCCTGTTCCCTCCCGGCCCCGGTCGGGGCCGCGCGTTGGGCGTGTGGGGCGCGGTCTCCGGCGCGGGGGGAGCGGCCGGCGTCCTGCTGGGCGGCATGCTCACACAGGCCTGGGGCTGGCCCTGGGTCTTCCACATCGTCGCCCTCGGGGCGGTACTCGTCCTCATCACCGTCGCGGTGTTCGTGCCCGGGGCCGGCGACCGTGAGTCGGGGCGGTTCGATCTCCTGGGTACCGCGACCGTCACCCTCGCCCTGACCTGCCTCGTATGGGCGCTGACCAGCGCACGCGGGTCCGGCTGGACGAACGGCGGCGTCCTCGGCGCCCTTCTCGGCGCGGTCACGCTGTTCGCGGCCTTCGCCGTCATCGAGCGGCGCCGGCCCGACGCCCTGATACCGCCGCGGCTGTTCTCCACCGGCCGTGTCGCCGCGGGCAACCTGCTGATGACGCTCCTCGGCTCCGTGTGGATCGGACTGTTCTTCTTTCTGCCGCTGTACCAGCAACAGGTGCTCGGGATGAGCCCGCTGGCCACCGGAGCCGGTCAACTCCCCCTCGCCGCAGCCAACATACTCGGCGCCATCGCGGCGCCCCGTGTCTCCCGGCGCAT